>JBJHCE010000030.1:0-24480 GCA_050485865.1 Gemmatimonadales bacterium
CGAGGCGCACGAAGTTTCCACGGATCCGTCGGGCGCCCCGGGACTCGGCCCGGGTGCGCAGCCACGCGTCGAAAGGCCCCCGGTCCACCATCCCGACGAAGCCGTCACCCACCGGGATGTCCACGGTTCTCCCGGTCGGGGAGAGGATCCGTGCCGTGTCGACCCGGGCCACGAGGAGCGACTCGGGGACGTCGAACTCGTCGAGGAGCCGGGGGGGCACGGCGCCGCCACAGGGCTTCACCCGACCGGCCCGGTCGAGGAGGACCACGTCGTGTCCGAGGGCCGCCAGGTCCGCCGCGGCCGTGGCCCCGGCAGGACCGCCTCCCACGACCACCACGTCCACGCATCGCATCAGGGTACCTCGTCGGGTTGAGGGGCGAGGCCGTACCGTGCGGCCAGCTCCCAGACATGGGCGGGGACCATCCGGCGCATCCGCCGGGGGCGCTCCCGCCTGAGGTGCAGGACCGTTTCGATGGCCTTCATCTCGACCCGGGCCCGGGCGAACTCGAGCCCCCGGGGTCCGAAGCGGGGCATCACGAAACGGACGATGGGGCGGACCCAGGAGGGCATGCGCCGGAGGGGAAGCCCCCCTGCGGCCCGCTCGACGTTCGACAGGAACCCCCGGACCGCGCCCTTCCGGCTTCCCGCGCTTCCGGGTGCGCGCGCTTCGAGTTCCTCGCCGAGAAGGGCCACGAGTTCCTCGCCCCGCTCGTTCCGCACGACGAGCCACTGGTCGCCCTCTCCCCCCATGTAGCCCACCGTCAGGTCGGCGAGGGTGTTGGTGTAGTCCACGCAGGTGCGGCAGGTGAGGGGAAAGAAGTCCCCCGGTAGCTTCGAGATCGGGAGGTCGAGGAAGGGGATCTCGCGGGTCTCGCCGTCGTCGGTTCGGATCTCGACCCGGTAGTCGGCCCGGAACTCGAGGTAGGAGATCCGCTCGGGCCGATCGTCGAGGAGGGCCAGGAATTCGTGGAACCGCTCGGTGGTGGTGTTGTCCGAGCAGGGGGTGCCCACCACCAGGATCCGCTCGAAACCAAGCTCCTCCTCGAGGGCGCGAAGGGCATGGACCTGGCACGGGATGCCGATGACCGCGATCCGCCGGAGCCCTGCTTCGCGCGCGGGCTCGAGGAGGGACAGGAGGGGGGCGTATCCCATCCGCATCCCGCGGCAGGCCGCCATTCCCGCCGGGTCCGTGACGAGCACGGGCACCGGGCGCCAGCGGTCGTCGGGATGGGGGGCCACGGTGAGGACCGCATCCACCGAACCGGTCTCGAGGAGGCGCTCCCCGATCCGGGAGGTGATCCCCGTCCACTGGGCCCCTTCGCCCCCCCGCGACGGAACGAGCCTCGCCCTCAGCATCCTCCGGAAGGGACCGAAGAAGGCCTCGTCGCCCACGCCGAGCCCGGGGTCGCGGGTCCTTCCGTGGACCCGGGCCTCCAGTTCGCCGTAACGCGGGTGGATGAACTGGCAGGCGGTACCACAGCGTCCCGGGTCCGACGAGCGGGAGATGCCGCAGTCGGTGCACAGGTCCCGGGGGCGCGCCGGGCCGGGGGTGGGCGCCAGGAGATGCGGGTGTCCACCGAGGACCGGGAGGGACCTGCCGGTGGGGGCGCGGCGCGCGCGGGGGCGAGGCGGGGCGAGGGTCGTCATGCCGGCTCCGAGAGCGCAAGCCCGGTCCGGATCGGTGCGAACCCCCGGGCCTTCCGGGCCGACTGGACCGAGAGGACGATCCCCGCGGCGGCCACGAAGAGGACCGCCTCCAGGAGGAAGACCACCACGTAGCCGGCCGCCGGCGAGGCGAGCACGGTGCGGGCCACGTCGGAAAGGGCGGCCCCCACGAAGCCACCGGCCCCGTACGCCAGGGCCTGCGCCGCCCCCCAGAACCCCATGCGGAGGCCCGCGCCCCCGGCCTTCCCCTTCACCGTGAGCCCCATCATGGCGCCGATGGCCGCCACCGCGAAGACCCCGTTCGCGAGCCCCAGGGCGAAGATCGAGGCCTTCATTCCCGACACCGAGCCGAGGGCGGGCATGACCGAGAGGGAGAGGAGGGCGAGGGCCGACCCCACGCATCCCGCCGCAGCCCACCGGGGGAGGGTACCGAAGCGGGAGGCTGCCACCGCGCCGAAGAGCATTCCCACGAGAGCGCCACCGTGCTGGAGCCCCGCCACCCGGGTGGATTCGCCCGGGGTCATCCCGAAGACCTGCCCGGCAAAGGGCTCGAGAATGATCTCCTGGGCCGAGTACGCGAGCATCGAGACGAAGACGAAGATCGCGAAGCGCCGGGACTGCGGGTCCTCCCACATGGCGCGGAAGGTTTCCCGGAAGGAAGCGCCGGTCCTCCCGCTCCCCTCCGAGGGGGTGCCCCGGAACGCGTTCACGACGATCCCGTCGCGGCGCCCCCAGACCGCCACCAGGGAGGCCAGGAAGGCCAGGGCGCAGACCCCCCCCGTGACGGCGAGCATCCGCTCCATCGAGAAGGGATCGAGGAGGGTTCCGGCCACCCCCGCCGTGAGGATCATCCCCGCGATCATCAGGATCCAGAAGAGGGCGGCGGCGCCGGCCATCCGGCGCTCCTCGACCCGTTCGGCCAGGAACGCGAGGAGCGGAGTGGAGGCGGCGCTGATCCCCACCCCGAGGGCCACGAAGGAGAGGAGGGCGAGGGCGATTCCCCCGCCGGGGCTCACGGTCATGAGGGCGGTGGCGCCGGCGGCCCCGAAGGCCGAGAGCGACACGACGGCCATCCCCCCCACGATCCAGGTGATCCGGCGCCCTGCCGCATCCGACCTGAAGCCCATGCGGGGGCGGAGGAGCTGGACCGCGAAGTGGAGGGCGACGAGGGCCCCGGGGATCGACGCGGCGAGTCCGAGCTCGACCACCATGACCCGGTTGAGGGTCGAGGTCATGATCACCATCACGGCGCCGATGGCCACCTGGACCAGGGCGAGCCGGGCGATGCTCGGCCAGGAGAGGGAAGCCGCGTGCGTCATCCCACGCTCCGGAGCGCGAAGGCCGACACCATCATCCCCGCCACGAAGAGGGGTACCCCGAGCCCGGAGTACCAGAAGGCGCGCTCGCGCGGGGCGGCCAGGAAATGCCGGAGCATGGGGAGCTGGATCGCCAGGAGGAGACCGACCCCCGCCGCATGGAAGGGACGTCCCCATGCCGCGAGGAGGGCGAGGACGCCCAGCTGGGCCCCCACCATGACCCAGACGGCGACGCGGGCGGCGCGCTCGGGGCCGAGGGTCGCGGGGAGGGAGCGGATCCCCATCTGGCGGTCTCCCTCGATGGCCTTGAAGTCGTTCAGGGTCATGATCCCGTGCGCCCCCAGGGAGTAGAGGAGCGCGACCACGAGAACTTCGGTGCCCGGGAGCCTTCCTCCGAGGAGGACTGCCGCCCCGGTAACCCAGGCGAGCCCCTCGTAGGAGAGCCCCACGGCGAGGTTCCCGCCCCAGCCGTTCTGCTTGAAGCGGAGCGGTGGCGCCGAGTACCCCCAGGAGAGGCCGAGGGCCACGACGGTGGCCACGAAACCCCACGTTCCGAGGAACCATCCGGCGACGGCGGCGAGGAGGGTCCAGAGCACGGCGAGGCCGAGCCCCCAGCGGCCCGGGATCCGTCCCGAGGGAATCGGTCGGTGCGGCTCATTGATTGCATCCACCTCCCTGTCGAACCAGTCGTTCACCGCCTGGCTGGAGGCGCAGACCAGGGGCCCGGCCACCACCAGTCCCAGCAGGACCACGGGCCAGCGCTCTGCCGGAACCGTTCCCGACGACACGGCTCCGCAGAGGAAGGCCCACATGGGCGGAAACCAGGTGACGGGCTTGAAGAGCTCGAGCACCGCCCCCGGTTCGGGCAGCTCGCGCCGCAGCGGGGCGGCTCCTGGGTGTAATCTGAAATGGACACTCATAGGCGTCAAGCAAAATAGACACCCCTGGGCCGAAAACGCCAGTATTTCGTGACCAGGGGTGAGTCGGCCCGGGGCCTCCCGGCGTCGGAAGCCGCGGAACTACTGGCCTTCCGGGCCCTCCACGTCGTAGCGTCGCAGCTTCGTGTAGAGCGACTGGCGGCTGACCCCGAGGATCTCCGCCGCCGCCGTCCGGTTGCCATCGGTGAGCTTGAGGGCCGACTCGATGAAGTGGGCCTCCACGATGGCCACCGTGTCCTGGACCAGCTCCTTGAGCGACACCTTTCCCACCTGGTCGGTGAGCTGTTCCACCGCGGAAGAAAGGTCGCGGCGGGCTCCGCCGCCTGACTCGGCCCAGATCCTCCGGCTCACGTTGCGGATCGTGAGCCCGATGGTCTCCGGCTCCACGCCGGCAATGGGCGTGGCGGAGAGTTCGACCTCCGACTCCATGCCCAGGGCCGAGTGGAGGGTCGTGGGGAAGAGCCGGACCTCGCCGAACTTGTCGAGGTTCGTGAGGAGGACGGTCATGTCCGCTCCCGGGCGTCCGAGCCAGCGTCCGAGGCTCTCTCCCGTGACCTCGTCGCGGGAGGTGGCCTGGACCAGGGCCCGGAAGGCCCGGTTCGCCATGAGGACCCGGGCGCTTCGGTCCACGACGACGAAGGCGTCGGGGGAGCCCTCGAGGAGGACCGCTGGCGAGAGCCCGGGCGGGGCGATCCCCGCACCGCGCTCGCCCGGGTCCACTTCGTGGAGGTGCACCAGGATGATCCCCTCGCGTTCATCGCGGAGGAGCGAACCGTCGAGGCGCCAGCTTCCCCCGGCGGGAGCCGAGAACCCCGCCGATTCCGCGCGGCCCAGGTCCCGGATCCCCTCCAGGTGCCGGCGGACCGCGTCGGCCTCGTCAGGCGGGAGCCCCAGGTCGTCGGGGAGGATGCGCCCCGTGAGCCTCCGCTCGGGAACGCCGAAGACCTGGGCGGCGGCCCGGTTCACGTCGATGATGCGGAGCGATTCGGCATCCACCACGACGAGCGCCTCCGACGCCCTCTGGAAGAGGAGGCGGTAGCGGGACTCCATTTGCCGGAGCCGCCAGTAGTCTCGCTCGAGGGCCTGCTGGGCCTCGACCAGGCGGCGCTGGAGGTCCGAGAGGGCCTGGAGGTCCCGCCCGAGCACGAGGAAGCCTTCGCCGTCCTCCAGGAGCACCCCGGTGCACGCCACCGGGACGTCTCCGCCCTGGGGGAGGGACTGGTTGACCTGCCGGGACCGGGAGACCCCGGTGGCCCGGGCCTCGTCGAGGATCTGCGCGACCTTGGCCCGGGTGTCGGGGAGGACGGTCTCGGCCCAGTTCCGTCCGACCAGTGCCTGGACCGAGGCGTCTCCAAGGGGGGCTTCGGGGTGGACCTCGGCGATCCGCCCGTCCGGGTCGAGTCGGAGGACCAGGTCCGCCGAGGCCCGGAGGATCCGCTCGAGGACGGGCGTTCCCGTGCCCGTTTCCGGGTCGGAGCGGTGCTTGGGCGTCCCGTTCACGGGGAACCAGACCCGGAGGGAGGAGAGACGCCGGGGACGCGGGGGCCCCGGAACGTCAAAGGAAGGTGTGGGCGAGTTCCGGCGCCGTGCGGGCGTCGTGGGTGGCGGCGTCGGCCTCGAGGACCGCCGCAAGTCCGGTCAGGTGTCCCGCCGCCTCGCCACCGACGATCACGGGAACCGGACGGTTCCGGGAGCGCTTGCGTACGCGCCCGATCTCGCTCCGGACCAGGTGCAGGGCGTCGGTACCCGCCACCGAGAGCCCCACCGCGTGGAAATGCCGGGCGGAGACGAGTTCCGCCGTGGAGGGGCCCTCGAAGGGGCTGCCGAGCGCCACCGCCCACCCCGAAGCCCGGAAGAACTCGGCGGCCATGAGGAGCCCCAGCGTGTGGCCCTCGCCGGAGACGCAGGCCAGGAGAATCACCGGGCGGTCGGAAGGATGCGCCAAGGGCCCGGCAGGGAGGAGTCTCCCCACCGAGCGCACGATCCGCTGGAGCCTCCCGGCGGCGAGCGTCACATCCACGAAGTCGCAGCGGTCCTCCTCCCATTCCTCCCCGATTCGCCGGGCGGCAGGGCCGGCAAGCTCCAGGAGGAAGCGATCCGGTCCCACGCCGCGCCGCAGCATTCCCGACACGTACGCCTCGAGCGCGCCCTCGTCGAACCCCCGGAGGACGGTGGTGAAGCGGTCCACCTCGCCGCCGTCGGTGTCCGGCGGCGGGACCGGGCCGCGTCGTTCTCCCCGCGGTCCATTCCCGACCCGCTCATGCTGGGGGATTCGGGCGAAAGGGATGGGTCGAAAGGTCGCATCGAGCCCATCTCCCTCGCTCAACCGGGATGTTTTCTGCATCTCCATGGTAGACCTTCAGGGGCAGGGAGGTCAAGCGGGGCGCGGGATTTCCGGGCTCGGAGGACTCGACCGATTCCCTCCCTCGATAATGTCTCGGAAGCTGGACGTCAATATTTCTTGACAGCCTGCCTCCACCGGTCGCATGTTGGAGCCAACACCAGGGGGGACCCCGCCGGCGGAGCCCCCCTCGCCCTCCGACCCCGATCCCATGAACCGAGCCCCACTCCCCGGGCGGACCCCCTCCCGGAGCGCCACGGACCCCTCCCGCCCGACCCCCGGAGCGGGCGGCCAGCGGGGCGTGCGTCCGGACCATGGGCGGGTCGGCCTCTACACCCCGGAGGAGCGCGCCCGGCGCGACGCCTCCCCCTGGACCCTCGTGCAGGGGGTTCTGGCTCCGCTCCAGTTCGTGGTCATGATCGGGAGCGCGGTCCTCCTCGTCCGGTTCCTCGTGACCGGGGCGGGGGCGACCGCCGCCGAGGTCTCGGTGGTGCTCAAGACCGCCCTTCTCTACCTGATCATGGTCACCGGGTCGATCTGGGAACGGGAGGTCTTCGGGAAGTGGCTCTTCGCCCCGGCCTTCTTCTGGGAGGACGTGGTGAGCATGGGCGTCATCGCTCTCCACACCGCCTACCTCGTGGCCCTCTTCGGCGCCCTCCTCGCCCCGGCCCCACTGGCCTGGCTCGCGCTCCTGGCCTACGCCGCCTACGCGGTGAACGCGATCCAGTTCGTCTTGAAGCTCCGGGCGGCCCGGCTCCAGGAGCGGGAGGGCCGAGCGCATTTTCCCGGCGCTGCCGCCCCACCGGCCCCCCCGCGCAGCCCGACCCCCGGCGAGGCGGCAGCATGAGCCCGGCGGCCCTTCCCGTCCAACCCTCCGCATCCCCCTCGATGGGAACGGTGGGGGGCGGCGGAACCGGAGGATGCCGGGACCTTCCGGTGCTGAAGGAGCGCGGACAGCGTGAGGTGTTCTGCGGCCTCACCGGAATCATCTGGCTTCACCGGAAGATGCAGGACGCCTTCTTCCTGATCGTGGGATCCAGGACCTGCGCCCACCTGATGCAGTCGGCGGCGGGGGTCATGATCTTTGCCGAGCCCCGCTTCGGGACCGCGATCATCGACGAGCGGGACCTGGCCGGAATGGCCGACGTGCACGAGGAACTCGACCGGGTCGTGAACCGGCTCCTCGAGCGGCGCCCCGAGATCCGCACCCTCTTCCTGGTGGGGTCGTGCCCGTCGGAGGTGATCAAGCTGGATCTCGCGCGGGCGGCGGAGCGGCTCGCGGTGTGCCACGCCCCGGAGCGGCGGATCCTTGCGTACTCCGGGAGCGGGATCGAGACGACCTTCACCCAGGGAGAGGATACCTGCCTCACGGCCCTCGTTCCCCACATGCCTGCCGGGGGGGATGCGGTGGTGGGGGGGGATGCAGACGGGACCGGAGCGCCGCCGGAGCGGCTCCTCGTGGTGGGGACGCTGGCCGACGTGGTGGAGGACCAGTTCCGCCGGGTCTTCGAGGCCATGGGCGTGGGGCCCGTGGACTTCTTTCCGCCCCGGCGGAGCGGGGTGCTTCCCCCGGTGGGGCCGGGGACGCGAATGCTTCTCGCCCAGCCCTGGGTGAACGATGCGGCGCATGCCCTCGAGAAGCGGGGTGCGGTGCGGCTGGGAGCGCCCTTTCCCCTGGGGGTCGAGGGGACCACGGCGTGGTTCGAGGCGGCGGCGCGGGCCTTCGGCGTGGCCCCGGAGCGGGTACGGGAGGCCACGGCGGCGGGGCGGGCCCGGGGGGTGCGGGCCCTGGAACGGCACCGGGAGCTCCTGGGAGGAAAGCGGATCTTCTTCTTTCCGGACTCGCAACTCGAACTCCCCCTGGCCCGGTTCCTGAGCCGTGAGCTGGGGATGGTTCCGGTGGAGATCGGGATGCCGTACCTCCACCGGGCCCACATGGACCGGGAAATGGCGCTCCTGGACGACGCGGCGGAGACGGCGCCCTTCACCCTCTCGGAGGGGCAGGACGTGGACCGGCAGCTGGACCGGTGCCTGGCCGAGCGGCCCGACCTCACCGTGTGCGGGCTGGGGCTCGCGAACCCCCTCGAGGCGGAGGGGCTCGCCACCAAGTGGGCCATCGAGCTCGTGTTCACGCCGATCCACGGGTACGACCAGGCCGGCGACCTGGCCGAGCTCTTCGCCCGACCGCTCCGGCGGAAGGGGCTCCTCGTGGGGCTCGAGCCCGTGGCCCACGGGGCCGGAGGCTGACCGATGCAGCTCACGATCTGGACCTACGAAGGGCCGCCCCACGTGGGCGCGATGCGGGTCGCCACCGGAATGAAGGACGTGCACTACGTGCTCCATGCCCCCCAGGGGGACACCTACGCGGACCTCCTCTTCACGATGATCGAGCGGCGGGACCACCGGCCCCCGGTGACCTACACCACCTTCCAGGCCCAGGACCTGGGGGGGGACACGGCGGGAATGGTGAAGAGGACGGTGCAGGACGCCTTCGAGCGGTTCCGCCCCGGGGCGCTCCTCGTGGGCGCCTCGTGCACCGCCGAGCTGATCCAGGACGACCCCGGGGGGCTCGCCGCCACGCTCGAGCTGCCGGTTCCGGTGGTCCCCCTGGAGCTTCCCTCCTACCAGCGGAAGGAGAACTGGGGCGCCGCCGAGACCCTCTACCAGCTCGTGCGGACACTCGCCCTTCCCCACGCGCCCCCTCCGGGTACCGAGCGCCCGCCCCCTGCGGATCGGGCCAGGGCGGAGGGGCGCCGACCCACCTGCAACCTCCTCGGGCCCACGGCCCTGGGGTTCCGCCACCGCGACGACGTGACCGAGGTCACCCGGCTCCTGGACGTGGTGGGGGTCGACGTGCGGACGGTGGCGCCCCTCGGGGCTTCCGCCGCCGAGCTCGCCCGCCTGGGGGAGGCGGACCTGAACGTGGTCCTCTACCCGGAGATCGGGGGGCAGGTGGCGAGCTGGCTCGAGCGGACCTTCCGGCAGCCGGCGGTGCGCACCGTGCCCATCGGGGTCGGGGCCACCCGCGACTTCGTGCGGGACGTGGCCCGGGTGGCCGGGCTCGACGAGGAGGAGGCGCTTCGCACCGTGGATGCGAGCCTCCCGGGGCGTTTCTCCTGGTGGTCCAGGTCGGTGGACTCGACCTACCTGACGGGGAAGCGGGTGTTCATCTTCGGTGACGCCACCCACGCGGTGGCGGCGGCGCGGGTGGCCCGGGAGGAGCTCGGGTTCCAGGTGGTGGGGCTCGGCTGCTACAACCGGGAGTTTGCCCGGGAGGTGCGCACCGCCGCGAAGTCCATGGGACTCGAGGCCCTCGTCACCGACGACTACCTGGAGGTGGAGGACGCGATCCGGGCCGCCGCCCCGGAGCTCGTTCTCGGCACCCAGATGGAGCGGCACATCGCGAAGCGCCTCGGGATCTTCTGCGCGGTGATCTCGGCGCCGGTGCACGTGCAGGACTTCCCCGCCCGGTACTCGCCGCAGATGGGTCCCGAGGGGGCGAACGTCCTCTTCGACACCTGGGTGCACCCCCTCATGATGGGGCTCGAGGAGCACCTTCTCGGGATGTTCCAGGACGACTTCGAGTTCGCGAACGACCGCGGACCCTCGCACCTGGATGCCCACGCCCCGGGCGCGATCGCGGAGGGCGGGCCCGTGGAGGTGCCCGGGGAGGCGCCGGTGGAAGCTCCCGGGGCGGTACCGTCCGACGCACCCGCCTGGGCCCCCGAGGCCGAGGCCGAGCTCAGGAAGATCCCCTTCTTCGTGCGGGGGAAGGCACGCCGGAACACCGAGGCCTTCGCCTCGGACCGGGGGATGTCGACGATCACCGTCGACACCCTGTACGATGCCAAGGCCCACTTCGGGAACCGGTGACCGCCATGCGCTTCGTGCTCGTGACCCTGGACCACCACCTGGCGGCGGCCTTCGCCCGGGTCCGGTCGCGGCTCGAGGCCGAGCTTCCCGGGCTCACCCTGGAGATACACGTGGCCGCCGACTGGGAAGGGGACCCGGATGCCCCCGCCCGGGTCCGGTCGAGCCTCGAGGCGGCGGACCTCGTGGTCGTGACCCAGGTCTTCATGCCCGCCATGTCGGAGGTCATCCTCCCGACCCTCCGCGCCCGCCGCGACGCATACCGGGCCCTGGTCTGCCTCCTCTCGGAGGGGCCGGTGACCCGCCTCACCCGGATGGGGCGCTTCCGCACGGGGGGAGACGAGGGAGATCCCGACGCCGCCCCGGGAGACACGGGCGGTGGGGGCGGGCGATGGCTCGCGGGGCTCCTCCGGAAGCTCCGGGGCGGCGACACCTCGGGGGGCGGGGCGGCCGGTGCCGGCCGACGTCAGCTCAGGATGCTTCGTCGCATCCCGAAGATCCTCCGCTTCGTTCCCGGAACGGCGCAGGACGTGCGCGCCTGGTTCCTCTGCCTCCAGTACTGGCTCGCGGGCTCGGAGGAGAACCTCGAGGCCATGGTCCGCTTCCTGGTCGGACGTTACGGGGGGGTGGAGGCCGGCGGAGGGGATGCGGCGGCCGAGCCCCGGGAGTACCCCGAGTGCGGCCTCTGGCACCCGGAGCTTCCCGGGATCGGGATCACCGGGCGCCTTTCCGGGCTTCCGGGGCACGGGGATGCGGACCGGCCGGCGGTGGGCCTCCTCCTGATGCGGTCGTACCTCCTGGCCGGGAACACCGCCCACTACGCGGCGGTGGTGCGGGCCTTGGAGGCGCGGGGGCTCCGGGTCGTGCCGGCGTTCGCGGCAGGGCTCGACAACGGGCCGGTACTCGAGCGGTGGTTCCTGGGCGAGGGTCGGGATCGGGTGCGGATCGAGGCCCTCGTGTCGCTCACCGGGTTCTCCCTGGTGGGCGGCCCGGCGTACTCGGACACGCCCCGGGCCCGGGCGCTCCTCGAGGAGCTGGACGTGCCGTACCTGGTGCTCCAGCCCCTGGAGTTCCAGACGGTGGAGGGGTGGCGGGAGGACCCGCGGGGGATCGTCCCGCTCCAGGCCGCGCTGGGTGTGGCGCTTCCGGAGCTCGACGGGGCGGTGGCGCCCACGGTGTTCGCCGGGCGTTCGGCGGACGACGGATCCGGGTCCATGCAGCCGGTCAGGGACGGTGTGGAGCGGGTGGCGGACCGGGTGGCCGGGTGGGTGCGGCTCCGGCGCACGGCACGGCGGGAGCGGAAGGTGGCGGTGGTCCTCTTCAACTTCCCCCCGAACGCCGGGGCGGTGGGGACGGCGGCGTACCTGGACGTCTGGGCCTCGCTCCACCGGGCGCTCGTGGAGCTCGGGCGCGCCGGGTACGACACGGGGGATTCGGGTGGGCACGGGGGTGGGCACGGAGGCGCGGCCCTCCCTCCCGACGGCAATGCCCTTCGGCACGCCCTCCTCGGGGGGAACCGGGAGCGATTCGGGACGGCGGCGAACGTGCATCACCGGATTCCCACCGCCGATCACGTGACCCGGGAGCCGTGGCTCTCCGAGATCGAGGCGGTCTGGGGGGCGGCGCCCGGACGGAGCCTCACCGACGGGAGCGCGCTCCTCGTGCAGGGGATGCGGTTCGGGAACGTGTTCGTCGGGGTGCAGCCGCCCTTCGGCTGGGAGGGAGACCCGATGCGCCTCCTCTTCGAGGGAGGGTTCGCGCCCACCCACGCCTTCTCGGCGTTCTACCGCTGGGTGCGGGAGGACTTCGGTGCCGACGCGATCCTCCACTTCGGAACGCACGGCGCGGTGGAGTTCATGCCCGGGAAGCACGTGGGACTCTCCGGGGACTGCTGGCCCGAGCGGATCCTGGGGACTACCCCCCTCCTCTACCTGTACGCGGCGAACAACCCGTCGGAGGGGACGATGGCGAAGCGGCGGGGCGGGGCGGTCACGGTGAGCCACCTCACGCCCCCCCTCCTCCGGGCCGGGCTCTATCGGGGCCTCCTCGAACTGCGCGGCACGGTGGACCGGCTCCGGGGACTTCCTCCCGGGGATGCGCGGGAGGAGGGCATTGCCGCCGCTTCCGGCCTGTCCGCGGAGCTGGAGCTCGCGGTGGGGGTGGATGCAGGTGCCGACCCGGTGGGGTGGGTCGAGGCGCTCCACGCCCGGCTCCGCGAGATGGAAGAGGCGCTGATCCCCCACGGACTCCACGTATTCGGGCGGATCCCCGGCGACGAGGAGCGCGGGGAGCTCGTGGCGGCGGCGGTGGAGCTGGCCCCGGGCGACGAGGTCGAGGAGCGGGCGCTGAGGCTCGACCAGGCGCTCCGCTCGAACGGCGAGCCGGAGGGGCTCGTTCGGGCGCTTGACGGGCGCTTCGTTCCCCCGGCGCCGGCGGGGGACCTCCTCCGGACCCCGGAGCTCCTCCCCACCGGGAGGAACCTGACGGCCTTCGACCCCTGGCGAATGCCGACCCCCTGGGCCTTTCGTGAAGGGCGGAGCCAGGCCGAGCGGATCCTCGAGCGGCACATGGCCGAGGGGCACCCCTTTCCCCGGCGGGTGGGGCTCGTCCTCTGGGGGACGGATACCCTCAAGCGCGAGGGCGCCCCGGTGGCGCAGGCCCTTGCGCTGATCGGGGCCGAGCCCCGGTTCGACGGGTACGGCCGGCTGGCCGGGGCGCGGCTCCTCTCCCTGGAGGAGCTCGGGCGTCCGCGGGTGGACGTGGTGGTCACCGTGTCCGGGATCTTCCGGGACCTCCTCCCCCTTCAGCTCCGGCTCCTCGCCGAGGCGGCGTGGCTCGCGGCGCACGCCGACGAGCCCGAGGCGATGAACCCGGTGCGGGCGCATGCCCTGGCCCATGCCGCGGAAGCGGGGTGCTCCCTCGACGAGGCCGCCCTCCGGGTCTTCTCGAACGCCGACGGGGCCTACGGGGCCCAGGTGAACCAGATGGTGGACGGGAGCACCTGGGGGGACGATGCGGAGCTGGGCGAGGGGTTCCTCCGACGGAAGGGGTTCGGCTACGGGCGCGACGGGAAATCCCGCCCCGCCCGGGAGCTCCTCTCCGCCACCCTCGCGAGCGTCGAGCTCACCTACCAGAACCTCGAGTCCGTCGAGACCGGGGTGTCGGACCTGGACCAGTACTTCGACTCGCTCGGCGGACTCACCCGTGCGGCGACGAGCGCCGGCGGGGCGCGTCCGGCCTACGTGGGCGACGAGACCCTGGGGCCGGGGAAGGTCCGGACCCTGGGCGAGCAGATCGAGCTCGAGGCGCGCACCCGGACCCTCAACCCCCGCTGGACCGAGGCCATGCTGTCCCACGGCTACCAGGGGGTCCGCGAGGTGGAGACCCGGGTGACGAACCACCTGGGGTGGTCCGCCACCACCGGCACGGTACCGGACTGGATCTACCGCGACATCGGAAACACCTACGTCCTCGACCCAGAGATGCGCCGCCGGCTGGCGGAGCTCAACCCCGACGCCGCCTTCGGCGTGGCCCGACGCCTCCTCGAGGCGACGGACCGGGGGTACTGGTCGCCGGACGCGGAGACGCTCGACGCGCTCCGCGACGCGGCCGACGAACTCGAGGACCGACTCGAAGGCATTGAAACGGAGGCTGCGGCATGAGTGCAAGTGGCGTTCTTCCCACCGTCCGGCCCGGGTCTGCGGGCGGGGGCCGGTCGGGCGACGGCGAGGGAAGTGTCCAGGTGCACCTGGACGAGTCCCAGCGGATCGAGGGAGCCATGGTGCTCGCCATCTACGGGAAGGGGGGGATCGGGAAGTCCACGACCTCGTCGAACCTGTCGGCCGCCATGGCGAAGCTCGGGAAACGTGTGCTCCAGGTGGGGTGCGACCCGAAGCACGACTCGACCTTCACGCTCACGAAGCGGATGGTCCCGACGGTCATCGACACCCTGGCCGAGGTGGACTTCCACACCGAGGAGATCCGCCCCGAGGACTTCGTCTACGAGGGGTACGCCGGGGTGATGTGCGTCGAGACCGGGGGGCCCCCTGCGGGGACCGGATGCGGCGGGTACGTGGTGGGGCAGACGGTGAAGCTCCTGAAGCAGCACCACCTTCTCGACGACACCGACGTGGTCGTCTTCGACGTGCTGGGCGACGTGGTCTGCGGGGGGTTCGCCGCCCCGCTCCAGCACGCGGACCGGGCCTTCATCGTCACCGCGAACGACTTCGACTCGATCTTCGCGATGAACCGGATCGTGGCGGCGATCAACGCGAAGGCGGTGAACTACAAGGTCCGCCTGGGCGGGGTCATCGGGAACCGCTCCGAGGGCACGGACCAGATCGACCGGTACAACGAGCGGGTGGGGCTCGAGACCATGGCGGTCTTCCCCCTCCTGGACGCGATCCGCCGGAGCCGGCTCATGAAGCGGACCCTCTTCGAGATGGAGGATTCCCCCGAGGTCCTGGACGTCCAGGAGCGCTACCTGGCCCTCGCCGAGCGCATCCTCGGGACCCACGCCTCGTACCACTGCGAGCCGCTGGGCGATACCGAGATCTTCAACCTCCTCGGCTTCGACTGATGCATCCTTCGCCGCACCCCCACGGGGCCCACCGCCCCGAACGCATCCGGTCCTACTTCGAGGGACGGGCGGAGAACTGGATCCGCCTCACCTCGACGGACCCGGTTTCGGGGGTGCGGGCACGGGTGCGTGCCGGACGCGACGAGATGGCCTCGACCCTCGCGGGATGGCTCGAACCCCCGGGGCGTGGCCGAAGCGTCCTCGACGCCGGGTGCGGGCCTGGCGAGGTGGCGCTCCGCCTGGCCCGGTCCGGGTTCCGGGTGACCGGGGTGGAGCTCGCCCCCACCCTGGTGCGCGAGGCAAGGGCGCGGGTGGAGGGGGCGGGGCTCGCCCATGTGGTGGAGCTCCAGGAGGGCGATGCGACGCGCCCCGCCGGGGGGCCGTGGGACCATGTCCTCGCCATGGACATGCTCTTCCACTACCCGGAGCCCGAGGCCCTGGACGCCCTCGCGCGCCTGGCCGGGCTCGCCCGGCGGAGCGTGGTCCTCACCGTGGCGCCGCGGACCCCCCTCCTGGGTGCCCTCCGGGCCGTGGGGGGGTTCTTCCCCCGCCGGGACCGGGCTCCCACCCTCCACCCGGTGCGGGTCGGGGCCTTCGTGGAGGCGGCCCTTTCGCATCCCGGAATGGAAGGCTGGCAAGCGGGGCGGATGCGCCCGGTCCGGTCCGGGGTGTACTTCTCCCACGCCCTCGAACTCGTGCGGGAGGGCCCGTGAGCCGAACCCTGGCCTCGCGCACCGCCGAGGTGCTGAACGCCCTCGGGACCCGGTTCCTCCCCTTCGCCGATGCGGCGTCGGAGGAGCTTCCCCTGGGGCGGCTCGTGCGCCTCGCCCTCTTCCAGGTGTCGGTGGGGATGGCGCTCACCCTCCTCGTGGGCACCCTGAACCGGGTAATGATCGTGGAGCTCGGGGTGGCGGCCCTCGTGGTTTCGGCCATGATCGCCCTTCCCCTCCTCTTCGCCCCCTTCCGGGCCCTCGTGGGCTTCCGTTCGGACCAGCACCGCTCCGCCTTCGGGTGGCGCCGGGTGCCCTACCTCTGGTTCGGGACACTGCTCCAGTTCGGGGGCTTCGCGATCATGCCCTTCGCGCTCCTCCTCCTGGGCGGAGACCACGGGGCCCCCATGTGGGTGGGGCACGCAGGGGCGGCCCTCGCCTTCCTCCTGGTTGGGGCGGGGGCGCACACGGTCCAGACGGCGGGGCTCGCCCTGGCCACGGACCTGGCCACCCCCGAGCAGCGGCCCCGGGTCGTGGCGCTCCTCTACCTCTTCCTCCTCGTGGGGATGATCCTGGCCGGGGTGGCGTATGCGGCGCTCCTCACCCCGTTTTCGCCGCTTCGCCTGATCCAGGTGATCCAGGGAGCGGCGGTGGTGACCGTGGTCCTGAACGGGGTCGCGCTCTGGAAGCAGGAGGCCCGGGACCGGGTGCGGGCCTCCCTCCCCCGGGACACCACCCGCTTCGCCGACGCCTGGCACGCCTTCACCGAGGGGGGACGCGCCACCCGCCTCCTCGTGGCGGTGGGGCTCGGGGCTGCGGGGTTCTCGATGCAGGAAGTCCTTCTCGAGCCCTTCGGAGGCGAGGTGCTCGGGATGGGTGTCGGGGGGACCTCCCTCCTCACGGCCCTCACCGCAGGTGGGGCGGTCCTGGCCTTTGCCGTGGCGGCGCGAAAGCTCGAGCGGGGGGCCGACGCCTGCCGGCTCGCCGCCGTGGGGGCCCTCGTGGGGGTGGGGGCCTTCGTCGTGATCCTCCTGGCCGGGGTCACCCGCTCCCCCCTCGCGCTCCAGGCGGGGGCGGTGCTCATCGGTGCCGGGGGCGGCCTCTTCCTGGTGGGCACCCTCACCGCCGCCATGGACCTCCACGTTTCGGAGCGAAACGGCCTCGCCATGGGCGCCTGGGGCGCGGTTCAGGCCACGGCCATGGGGGTGGCGGTGCTCGCCGGGGGCGCAATCCGCGACGGCGCCGCCCTCCTGGCCGCCTCCGGCCGGATGGGCCCCGGATTCGAGGGGCCCGCCGCCGGCTACATGATCGTCTTCCAGCTCGAGATCGTCGCGCTCTTCCTGGCCATGGCCGCCCTGGGTCCCCTGGTGGCGTCGGGCCGCACCATTCCCGCGGGGCCGGACCGGCGCCGCTTCGGCCTCGCCGAGCTTCCGGGATGACCAGGCACCCTCGCCCGGGATCCCCCTTTCCCAAGGAGGTAACACCGTGGAGTACATCGACTTCGCCCAGATCACCGTGTACCTGTTCTGGTTCTTCTTCGCCGGCCTGATCCTGTACCTCCGGCGCGAGGACAAGCGCGAGGGCTACCCCCTCGACTCCGACCGGAAGGGCGTTCCGGTCCAGGGGTGGCCGGCCATGCCCGGGGGCACCTCGGACCGGTCCACGCGCCTCAAGCACCCGGCCCTCGACCCGTCCGACCCCGCCCACTTCATGCCCGAGACCCAGACCGACCAGGAGGCTCCCCGATGACGCTCCCCGCTCGCCCCACCGCCCCCCACCCGGGCGCGGCCCTCGAGCCCACCGGAGACCCCATGCGCGACGGCCTCGGCGCCGCCGCCTGGGCCACCGACCGGGCCGACCGCCCGGACCTGACCCACGACGGGCGCCCCCGGATCCAGCCCATGCGATCCCTCACCGGGTGGAGCGTGGAAGGACGGGACCCCGATCCCCGCGGAATGAAGGTCGTCGGGGCCGATGGCACCGTGGCCGGCACCGTGACCGACCTCTGGGTGGACCTGGCCGAGCCGCAGGTGCGCTTCCTCGAGACGGCGCTCGCCGACGGGAGCGGGGCGGTACTCGTGCCCATGGGCTTCGCGAGGATCCGCCGCCGCGAGGGCGAGGTCCGGGTGGAGTCCCTCTACGGGCACCACTTCGCCCACGTGCCCCGGCCGAAGGTCGAAGGCCGGATCACCCTCCTCGAGGAGGACCGGATCCACGGGTACTTTGCCGGCGGGTATCGCTACGCGCACCCGTCCCGGCTCGAACCGCTCTTCTGAGATGGGTACCCCGTCCGCACCGGGGACCCGCTCCGAACCGGTCCAGGCCCGAATCGATGGGGTGGACGAGCCCCTTCCCGCCGGCGAGGCCCTCCTCTGGGAAGGCCGCCCCGACCGGCGTCTCCTCGTCCTGCGTGTCTTCCACCTGCGCCTGCTCCTGGTCTACTGGGGGCTCGTGGCCGTCGCGTTCGTGGCGTGGGGGCTCGCGACCGGGCGGGGCGGGGGCCCCCTGGCCGCCGACCTCGTGTGGCTCGCCGTCGTGGGACTCGTGGGTACCGGGTTGCTCCTTGCCCTGGCCGAGGCGGTGCGCCGGAGCACCACCTACGCCCTCACCGACCGCCGCGTCGTGATCCGGATGGGGATCGCCTTCCCGTCGGTGCTGAACCTCCCCCTCCAGGCGCTCGACGCCGTGGATCTCCGCTCCCTCGGGGGCGGGGCGGGAGAGGTGGTCCTCACCCCCGGGGGCGAAGCCCGGATCGGGTGGCTCTACCTCTGGCCCCATGCCCGGCCCTGGAGCTTCCGTGAGCCGGCTCCCGCCCTCAGGGCTCTCCGGGATGCGGAGACGGTGGGCCGCCGCATCGCGGCGGAGGCGGCCCGGGTACGCGCCGCCGGCGAGGCCGCCGGGGAGCCGGTCCCATGAGCGTGGTCCGCTTCGAGGAGGACCGCCTGGAGCGGGACCTCATCCCGCCGGCGGCCATCAAGGCAACCGGGGTCTTCCTCGTCGTGGTACTGGTCCTGGCAGCGGTGGCGCGCCTCACCGGAGTGGGCGCCCTCGTGGACGAGGCCCAGGAGACCCGGGTCCCCCTTGCCGAACGGAGCCTCGTCTTCGTACCTGAGGGAGACTCTGGCCCCGTACGCCTCCTGGACGGCGCCACCGGGGCCCTGGTCCGGGAGCTTCCCCCCGGCGAGGGGGGCTTCCTCCGCGGCGTCGTCCGCCCCCTCAACCGGGAGCGGACGCGGGCCGGCTCCGACCCCGAGGCACCCTGGGTGCTCACGGCATGGTCGGACGGCGCCCTCACCCTCTCGGATCCGGAAACGGGGATGCGGGTTGATCTCCGTGCCTTCGGCCCCACGAACGCCGACGCCTTCGCCGCACTCCTGGTCCCCCGAACCCTTGCCGACGGAGCCCCACACCCATGACCCCCCTGGCCTGGACCGCCGCTGCCGCGGCCCTCCTCGTCCTCGTGACCTGGTTCTTCTGGCGCCGCACCGAGCGGGTCCCCTGCACCCTCGACCTGGAGCGGACCCACGAGCACCTCCATGCCCATGTCGAGCTCCTCGGCTTCCTCCCGGAGCCCGGCGACTCGGTCCGGGTGGAAGACGACATCGTGACCCTCGAGTACGGCACCACCGAAACCCGCGAGGCCCAGGCGGTCGTCACCCGGGCGAGCGCGCTCCGCCGGGCGTGGACCCGCCTCGTCGGCCGCTTCGAGTTCCACGAGCTCTACGACGTGGGCTTCGAGTAGCCCACAGCACCGCATCCCGAAACGACCGCACCGTTTCCGAGAGGAGTCTCCCCCGATGTACCCAGCCACGACCCAGGCGCCCGTCAACGAGCCCACCCGCCGGGCCCAGCAGGATGCCACCCTCGCGCCCCGCTTCTACACCACCGACTTCGGGAAGCTGAACCGGATGAGCGTGGAGGGGGTCCGCGAGGAGTGGGATCGCCTCATCGAGGAATTCCGTGCCGACCCGAACAAGGGACACTTCAAGAGGACCGAGGCCTTCGAGGGAGACTGGTCGCACCTCGAGGTCCGCGACGAGTTCATCGAGTTCCTGGTGAGCTCGATCACGGCGGAGTTCTCCGGCTGCATCCTCTACGCCGAGATCAGGAAGCGCGTCGACAACCCCGAGCTGGCCGAGCTCTTCGGGCTCATGAGCCGCGACGAGGGGCGCCACGCCGGGTTCATCAACGGGACCCTCAAGGACCTGGGGATGGGGGTCGACCTCTCGTTTCTCACGAAGACCAAGAAGTACACCTTCTTCCAGCCGAAATTCATCTTCTACGCCACCTACCTGTCGGAGAAGATCGGCTACGCCCGCTACATCACCATCTACCGGCACCTGGAGGCGCACCCGGAAAAGCGCTTCCACCCGATCTTCGAGTGGTTCCGGGACTGGTGCAACGACGAGTTCCGCCACGGCGAGGCCTTCGCGGCGCTGATGCACGCGAACCCCGAGCTCATTCGTGGGCGGAACCGCTACTGGATCCGCTTCTTCCTCCTGGCCGTCTTCTGCACCATGTGGGTCCGGGATCACCTCCGGAGCTCGTTCTACGAGGCCATGGGAATGAACACGACGGAGTACGACCTGAAGGTCTTCGACATCACCTCGGAGGTGTCGAAGCAGTGCTTCCCCCTGGTCCTGGACTACCGGAACCCGAAGTTCATCGCGCGGATGAACCGGATGGTCGAGAACACCCGGAGGATGGCGGCCCTCAAGGAGAAGTCCGGGCTCCTCGCGAAGCTCCGCTACAACTCCCTGGCGCTGGCCAATGCCTGGCAGTTCGTCCGCCTCTACACCATGAAGGTGCACCCGAACGAGATCCCGGCGGACTTCCGGCTCGCTCCGGCCTGGTGAGCCGGCCGGCTCTCACCCCGGCCCGGACCCGGGTGCGGGCCTCCGGAGCACCCGCCCGGCGCGCACGTCCACGAAGACCCCGTCCTCCACGGTGACCACCCCGTTCACCACCACCCAGGGGATCCCGTCGGGATACTGGTGCGGATCGGTGAAGGTGGCACGGTCCACCACCGTGGCCGGGTCGAAGACCACGAGGTCGGCGGAGGCCCCTTCGGCGATGCGCCCCCGGTCGGTGAGCCCCATGCGGTCTGCGGGAAGGGAGGTCATCTTCCGCACCGCCTCCTCCAGGGTGAGCACCCCGCGTTCGCGCACGTACTCCCCGAGCACCCGGGGGTAGGTCCCGTACCAGCGGGGATGGGGGTGCCCGTCTCCCGGCTCCACCAGCCGCCCGTCGGAGGCGATGGCGGTCATGGGGTGCCGCATGATCCGCTCCACGTCGTCCTCGTGAAGGGCGTGGTAGATCGCCGAAAGCCCCCCGCGACGCACCGCCTCCACCACGAGCTCCGCCCCGGTATCCATGGTGCGCGGAAGCCCCTCCCGGTCCGCCCAGTCCCCGAGCGATCCCCCCTCGAGGGAACGGTCCCAGGGGACCCGGGCGAGCTGCACCCGGTCCAGGTCGTTTCCGCCCCGGTCGTTCACGAGGTTGTCGCGGATCCCGGCCAGGATCGAGTCGGCGAGAACCGGGTCCTCCATCCGTGCCAGGAACCCCTCGTTCCCTCCGCCCATGGCCCACTCGGGAATGAGGATCGTGATCCCGGTGTAGGTGGCGGTATACGGGTACTGGTCGAGGATCGCGTCGGTCCCCGCCGCCCGCGCCGAGTCCACCATGGCGAGGGTCCGCTCCGACGCCCCCCACATGGGGTAGCCCACCACCTTGTGATGGGTGAGGACCACGGGGATCCCGGCGCGCCGCCCGATCTCGAGAGCCTCACCCACCCCCTCCATGAGTCCCCGCCCCTCGTCGCGAAGGTGGGAGGTGTAGATCCCGCCTCGCGCCGCCGCCACCTCCGAGAGCGCCACCACCTCGTCGATGTCCGAGAAGGCTCCGGGGATGTACCGGAGTCCGGTGGAAATCCCGAAGGCCCCGTCGTCCATGGCCTCGGCCACGAGGGCCCGCATCGCCCCGAGTTCCTCCGCCGTCGGGGCCCGGTCGTCGAGCCCCATCACCGCCCGCCGGATCGTGTTGTGCCCGGCCAGGAAGGCCACGTTCATTCCCACCCCCAGGACCGCCGCCGAGTCCAGGTAGGGGGCGAGGGGGAGGGGCGCCGAGCCGTCGGGCCCGCCCAGCGCCGTCGTGACCCCCTGCCGCAGGTGGCTCTCGGCGTGGGGGAGCCGGAGAAGGGGGTCCAGGTGGGCATGGAGGTCCACGAACCCCGGCGCCACCACGAGCCCCTCCGCTTCGATCTCCACCGCGCCCGCCCCTTCCGCGATCCCCTCCCGCGCCACCCGTGCGATCCGGTCCCCCCTGACCCCGAGGTCGGCCCGGAAGCCGGGGGCCCCCGTCCCGTCCACCACCGTCGCCCCGCGGATCACGAGGTCGAAGGGGCCTGGGTCCGGGTCGGGCGGCGCGCCGCATCCGGAAAGGACGAGGGCGAGTGCCCACACGAGGGAAGGATACCGGGATGCGAGGCTGCGGCCGTTCTGCACGGGCGGGCTCCGGAGGGGGAGGCGTGGGGTGAGGTGGTGATTCTGCCCCCGGACCCCGGTCCCGGGCAAGCGGGAGGCTCCCCGAGGCCGAGCCGGGTCCCCCGGGGCCGCACGGCCCACGGCCCGAAGGCCCCCTACCGGGTCACCCGCACCTGCACCCCTGCCCCCCGGGATCCCTCGTCACCGGGGACGATGGGAATCCACGGGCGGATCACCACGGAGCGGGTCTCCCTGTCGGCCCGGAGGTCGGGGCCCGAGGAGGCCCGCCGGAAGGTCACCGCCGCGGTCCCGACGCCGAAGGCACCCACCGCCAGGTTCATCCACCCCACGGTCCGTTCGTCGCCCCCCTCGAGGATCCCGGCGAGGCCGAGCCCCACACCGGCGGCGCCCGCGGCCATTCCCACCAGGGCGCGCCCGGCCGAGGGCCGGTCCTCGTGGAGGTCCAGGAGGTTCACGGCGGCCAGCGTTCCCCCGATCCACCCGGTGCCCACGCTCGTGAGGAGGTAGCTCCGGCGAAGCTCCCGCTCCGAGACGTTCACCGGCCAGGGGCACCAGGTGGAGAGATGCCCCAGATCGGGGTCCGTCATGTTGCAGTACATGGGCTGGATCCACGCCGCCTCGGCGGCATCGAGGCCGTGGGCGTCGAGCCACTCGGGGAGCCCCGGCTCGTCCAGGAGCTCCGGAAGGAGCGCCAGGTTCCGCGACCCCCGGATCGAGGCCACGATTCCGTCCTCGCCGGTGGCGTGGAGGAGGTGCCCCACGGCGCAGTGCGTTCCCTCGTCGTCCACGAAGACCGGGGCCCGGCCGGGGACCTTCACGTTCCGGGGGAAGACGCCGGCCTCGCGGTAGGCGGCGAGCTCGTCGAGGAGGGCCATGCGGGCGGTGCGGCGCCCTTCGTCCAGGTGGTCCGCGGGAGCCGCCCGGAGGGCCCGTTCGACCCGCTCCAGGTGGGCGGCGATGGCCCTGCGTTCGAGGATCTCGGCCGACAGCGCTTCCTCCTCCGCTCCGCGGGCTTCCAGCTCGGCGGTCCGCTCCGGGAGGAGCCATGCCCCCGATGCGAGCAGCAGGGCGAGGAGGGTCGCGCCGGCCACCCTCAAGGCTCGGGAGGGGGAGGCGCGGGTGGGAAGCGGGCGCAGCGGGGTCGGGGTGGGCATCGGAGGCTCCGGGTCCGGGTCGGGGGCGAAAGGGTCCACGGAGGAAACGACCGGAGCCGGCACTTCGTGACGCGGGGGGAAGGGCTCAGCAGCCCCGGGGGTAGGCGGGGCGGAGCCGCGCCCGGCCGTCCGCGTCGAAGAACGCGGACAGAGGGATGGCATGTCGGCCGGGGTCCTCCGGATCCGGGGGGAGATCGGGCTCGCAGGGCATGTCGGAGGGGATTTCTCCCCGGAGCTCCACCCTTCCGCCTTCCACCCGGAGGATCCGGTAGGCCCCCTCGGGGAGGCCCGGCACCCCCGCCTCGACGAGCCAGACCGTCTCGCCCGGGTCCATGACCCACCCACCCACCCCCCCGTCCACCACGAGCCAGGCGCCGGCCTCGCTTCCGATCCCGGGGAGGCGCACGCGGAGGGGTGGCCCCTCCCGCCACGCACGGACGGCGAAGTGGAGCCCGTACCCCCAGTCCCCCGGGTCCAGGACCGGGACCGCATCGTCGGGGAGGGGCATGGCCTCCGCCGGGGTGTGGGCCGGAACTCCGGGGAGGTACACGAAGTCCGCCAGGAGCCATCCGTGGTCCGGCATGTGCACGTGGGCCGCCAGGCTTCCCACGGGGGCGCCGTCGTCGTCTTCGAAGGGGGCGAGGGGAAGGAGAAGGGTGCGACGGTGCCGGGCGGAGCACGCCGCTCCCCGGGGGACTCCGCACAGGGAATCCAGCCGCTCCGACTCCGCCGCCACGACCGAATCCAGGGCCGGGGTGGCCAGGTGGAGCTCGAGAAGGGCAAGGGTGTCCGGGGGCCCCGGGAGCGGCACCGCGGCCGGCGCGGCGGAAGCAGGCCGGGACTCGGTGCCGTCCGGGCCCTGGCATCCCAGGAGGAAGGCGCCGCAGGCAAGAAACCGGAAGAAGGCGGGAGAAGGGATTCCCATGGGGCGAAGCTACCTGCGGGCTCCGGGATCCGACAGGGCGACGGGGGCCACGCGGCGGGGCCGGCGAGGTCTGGCGCGCGCCAGGGCTTCATTCTACCCTTCCGGGGCTCCAACCCGACACAAGGGCCCCTCGCTTCGCGCCCTCCTCCCGACCTGCCCGAACGCGCCGTGAACCCACGTCCCCTTCCGCTTCTCGTCTTCCTTACCCTTCCTGCCGTGGGGGCGTGCTCCTCCGACGTCGGTCCGCCGCCCTCCCACCTGGCCTCGGTGCACGACAGCGCCGGGGTCACGGTCATCGAGACCCACGCGCTGGACTGGGGCGAGGAGCCCCGGGTGATCCCGGACGAGGGGCCCGAGATCGGGCCGCACTTTCTTGGCGGCGAGCAGGAGATTGCCGGTGTACGGAGCATGGCCTTCACGGAGCGGGGCGCGCTTCTCCTGGTTTCCGTGCGCACGCCGCTTCTCCGCCGCTACAGCGT
>JBJHCE010000031.1:0-24244 GCA_050485865.1 Gemmatimonadales bacterium
AGGCCCGGAACCAGCAGGAGATCACGAACGTGGCGGTGCGGGTGGACCTGACCGACCCCGAGTGGACGGTGGCGGGAGGCGCGGACCCGGCAAGCGTCGCGGTCCGGTTCCGGGGGCCCGCCCTCGAACTTCTGCGCCTCTCCACGGACCGGCCGAGCATCGTCGTGCCCGTCACCGACGTGCTGACGGGGGACACGACCCTGGTGATCCAGCCCGGGTGGGTGCGGTTCGGCGAGCGGCCGGGGGTGAGTGTCGAGGGGATCTCGCCTGGAAGCATCCGCCTCCGCTTCGAGGCGGTGCAGCGGATCACCCTCGCCCCTGCCCTTCGCTTCACCGGAGAACTCCCCGACGAGGTGGCCTTCGTGGCGCCACCGGTGCCCACCGTCCGGGAATTCCGGGTCACCGGACCCCGGAGCCGCACCGCGGAGCTGGACTCCATCCCCCTCCTTCCCGTGGACCTCTCCTCGGTGACCCAGTCCGGGGTGCTCCCCACGCTCGTCGACACCGCCCGGGTATCGGGGGTCCAGGTCCAGCCGATCGCCCTCGAGGTGGAGTTCCGGGTCGAACCCCGGGTCACACGCGAGGTGACGGTCCCTGCGCCGGAGCTCCCCGAGGAGTACCAGGGCGAGGGGTACCCGGAGTCGATCACCATCGAACTGGACGGCGCCCGGACCCTGGTCGAAGGGGTGAACCCGGCGGCGCTCCGGATCGCCCTCGAGCTGCCCGACCCCCTCGATCCCGAGTGGGAGCGGTTCGAGGTCGGGTTCCGGGTGGAGGGACTCCCGGTGCTGGTCCGGGCCCGAGTGGACCCCGTCGAGGTGCGCCGGGAGGAACCGTGACCGAACCCTCCGCGGCGCCGCTCGTCCTGGGAATCGAGACCTCCTGCGACGAGACCTCCGCCGCCGTGCTCCGGGGCGAGCGGGACCTCCTGGGCCACGTGATCCTTTCGCAGGACGTGCACCGGGTCTGGGGCGGGGTGGTGCCCGAGCTCGCGGCCCGGGCCCACCTCGCGGTGCTGGACGAGGTCGTGGACGCAGCCCTCGCCGAGGCACGAGTCGAACTCTCCGAGCTCGACGCCATCGGGGTCACCGCGGGGCCGGGGCTCATCGGGGCGCTCCTCGTCGGGGTGAGCTGGGCCAAGGCCGCCGCCTTCGGCATCGGGCGCCCCCTGGTAGGGGTGCACCACATGGAGGCCCACCTCTTCGCGCCCTCCCTCGAGGACCCGCGGGCCGAGCCCCCATTCGTGGCCCTCCTCGTGTCGGGGGGGCACACCCTCCTCCTCCACGCCGAGGCGTGGGGACGCTACCGGCTCCTGGGCGAGACCCGCGACGACGCCGCAGGCGAGGCCTTCGACAAGGTGGCGAAGCTCCTGGAGCTCCCCTATCCCGGGGGGCCCGAGGTGGAGCGGCTCGCCGAGGAGGCCGGGCCGGGCGACCTCCGCCTTCCCCGACCCATGCTGCGCGGCGACCAGGCACCGGGGGATCCGGACTACTTCGACTTCTCCTTCTCGGGGCTCAAGACCGCGGTGGCGGGGGTGGTCGGCGCATCGCCCCCCGCCCGGGTGGCGGCGGCCTTCCAGGAGGCGGCGGTGGACGTCCTCGTGTCGAAGACGATGCGGGCCGTCGAGGCGGTGGACTGCCCCCGCGTCCTCCTCGGTGGAGGGGTGGCCTCGAACCGGGGGCTCCGCGCCGAGATGGCCCGGCGCCTCGGCGGGGACGCGGTCTTCCACGCTTCCCCGCGCCTCTCCGCCGACAACGGGGCCATGGTGGCCCGGGCGGCCCTCTTCCGGCTGGAACAGGGCGAGGTGGCGCCCCCCGACCTCGCCCCCGACGCGTCTCTCCCCTTCCCCGGGCTGGAGCGCACGCGATGATCACCCTCGTGCACGGCTCGGACCTCCACTTCGGACGGCCCCATGACCGGGTGGCGTCGGAGGCGTTTCTCGAGACCACGAAGCGCCTCGCCCCCGACCTGGTCGTCCTCTCCGGCGACTTCACCCAGCGGGCGAAGGTGGCGGAGTTCCAGGAGGCCCGGGCCTGGCTCGACCGCCTTGCGCCCCTTCCCGTGGTCGTGACTCCCGGGAACCACGACGTCCCCCTCTACCGGGTGTTCGAGCGGCTCTTCGACCCCTTCCGGAACTACCGCGACCACCTCTCGGCGGAACTCGACACCCTCACCCGGGTCGAGGGCGCCACCGTGGTCGCCCTGAATACCGCTGCCCCCCACCGGGCCATCGTGAACGGCCGGATCCGTCCGGAGCAGCTCGCCTTTGCCGCCGAGGCGTTCCGAGACGCACCGAAGGGCGACCTCCGCGTGGTCGTGACCCATCACCACCTGGCGCCCGCCCCGGACTACGAGGGCGACCACCCCCTTCCGGGAGCGCGCAGGATCCTCGACGCCTTCAAGGCCATGGGGGTGGACCTTCTCCTGGGCGGCCACCTCCACCGTGCCTGGATCGGAAACTCCCTCGACGTCTACCCGGGCGCCGACCGGAGCCGCGGCATCGTCATCGTGCACAGCGGGACCACGACCTCGCACCGGGGCCGCGCCCGCGAGCGCGAGAAGAACTCCTTCAACGTGATCCGCGTGGAGCGGGAGGAACTCCGCATCACCCACTGGATGCGCTTCGACGACGCCTTCCACCCCTTTTCGGAGCATCGCTTTCCCCGACGGCCACGGCTCTGGTTCGAAGGGTCGGCGGTCCCGGGTGGAGGGTCGCCGTGAACCGCATCCTCCTCCTCGGGGCACTCCTTGCCGCCGGCACCCTGGCCCCCCTGGCCGAGGCCACCGGGCAGACCCCCGGGCGCCCCGAGATCGTGCGCATCCACTTCGAGGGGAACGAGACCTTCCCGGACCGGCAGCTCCGCAATGCCATCGTCACCCGGCAGACCGAGTGCCGCTCCTTCCTGTACGCCTGGGTCGTCCCCTTCTGCCGGATCGGCGCGGACTTCGCCCTCGATCCCGGGTTCTACAATCCGCGTACCTTCCGGAACGACTACTGGCGCGTCCACACCTTCTACCGGAGCCAGGGATTCAGGCAGGTGGACCTGGACACCGTGATGGTTCGCCCCACCCCCTCCACCCTGGAGATCACCTTCCGGGTCACCGAGGGCGAGCCGGTGCGCATCGCATCCCTGGACTTCGAGGGGTTGGGCCCCGAGTCGGACGTGGCGGAGCGGCTCCCGGTGGGCGTGGGGGACCGCCTCGACATCGGCGCGCTCCAGGCGGTGGCCGACACGGTGGTGCGGCGGCTCCAGAACCGGGGGTACGCACACGCCGAGCTCTTCCGCGATGTCTTCATTCCCGCCGGGACCCTCGACGGCGAGGTCCTCTTCGACGTGTTCCGGGGGCCCCGGGCCCGCTTCGGCCCCATCGAGGTCGTGGGGAACGACGAGGTCTCGGAGACCGTCATCCGCCGCATGATCCCCTTCCGGGAGGGAGATGTCTACGCCCGGGAGCGCCTCTTCGACGCCCAGCGGAACCTCTTCTCCCTCGAGATCTTCCGCCACGCTGCGATCCAGCAGGACCTGGCGCACGAACCGGACTCGATCATCCCCCTCCAGGTGCAGGTCACGGAGGGGAACACCCACCGGGTCCGGGCGGGGGGCGGCTGGAACACGGCCGACTGCTTCTCCGCCGAGACCCGCTGGTCGAGCCGCAACTTTGCCGGAGGCGCCCGGCGCCTCGTCCTCCGCGGGCGTCTCTCGAACGTCCTCGTTCCCACCTTCGAGGAGTCGATCTGCAGCGGTGCCGGGACCGGAGACTACGCACGGCTGAACGGGGTCGTGGCCGCCGAGTTCACCCAGCCCTGGATCTTCTCCCCCCGGAACACCCTCTCCGCCGCCCTCTACGTGGAGCGGCAGAGCGTCCCCGACGTGTACATCAGGGAATCGCTGGGAATGAACCTGGGGCTCACCCGGGTGGTGGGACGCGCCACCCCGGTGACCCTGTCGTACCAGCCCCAGGTGGGACGCCTCGACGCCGCCGACGTCTTCTTCTGCACGAACTTCCTCGTTTGCGACACCGACGAGATCGACGTTCTGGCCTCCGCCAACGTCCTTGCGCCGCTCGGGGTGCGCTTCTCCCGCGACCGGACGAATCGCGCCGTCTCCCCCACCGGGGGGTACGTGGTGGCCGGCGAGGTGGAGCATGCCTCGGCGGTGACCCTGTCGGACTACGAATACGCCCGCTTCGTCGGCGAGGTGGCCGGGTTCCGAGGGCTTTTCGGGGATGCGGTGCTGGCGGGCCGCATCCGGGGCGGGTGGCTCGGCGCCTCCGCGTTCCGGGGGTTCGACGGCACCGCGCGGGCCGGCCTTCGGATCGCCCCGCCCCAGAAGCGCTTCTATGCCGGAGGCGCCAACTCGGTGCGCGGGTATGCCCAGAACCAGCTCGGGCCCCGGGTCATGACCCTCGGGGTCGAGGAGCTCGTCTTCCCCCGAAACGGCGAGGAGCTCCCGATCTGCGCCCCGGAAGCGGTGGCGGACCTGAGCTGCGATGCGTCGGCGGTGGCCGAGGGCGACTTCGACTCCCGCCCCACCGGGGGGAGCGCGGTCCTCGAGGGCACCGTCGAACTCCGCTTCCCGGTGTTCGGGCCATACCTCTCGGGGGCGGTCTTTCTCGACATGGGGCAGGTCTGGCCCGAGGGGGAGCGCCGCCGATTCGCCGACCTCCGCTTCACCCCGGGCCTCGGGATCCGCTATGCCACCCCCATCGGCCCCGTGCGCCTCGACCTGGCGTACCGCCCGGCGGCCAGGCAGGAGCTCCCGGTGGTGACCTCGGCGATCCGCCCCTGGGATCCCGACCGGGACCCGGAAGGGGCGCGGATCGCCGATCCCAGGACCGGTGAGCGGATCGACTGGGTCTTCGTCGACGCCCTCTCGAGGCTCGAGCCCCGGGTGAACTTCGCCGAGGATCCGGGCTTCACCCTCCGGCGGGTCCAGTTCCAGTTCTCCATCGGGCACGCTTTCTGACCATGCGACGCGCCGCGCTCTGGTTTGGATTCGGTGTGGTGGGGCTCGTGGTGGCCCTGGCCCTCGTGGTGGTCTTCCTGGTGCAGGCGGCACCCGGGCACCGCTTCGTGCTCCGGACCGCCCTGGACGTGGTGGAGCGGCGGATCGACGGGACGATCCAGGTCCAGGGGATCCGCTCGGCCGGGCTCCTCCGGGGGTTCACCCTCGACGGGGTGGCGATCCGGGACCGGGAGGGGCGCCCCTTCCTCGAGGCCGACGGGGTTCGCATCGGGTACTCCATTCGCGGGATCCTGGCCCGGGACATCGTCCTCGAGCCGGTGGAGATCTTCGGACCCCGGGTCACCATCGAAACGCTTCCCGGGGACACGCTCCCGAACGTGGCCCGGATCTTCGCCGCCCCGGACCCGAGGGACGAACCGGACGATCTCCGCGAGCCCCCGGCGCTACGGCTCGCCTTCCGGCGGGTGTCGGTGCAGGGCGGAAGCTTTCTCCTCCGGGACCCGGAAGGGGGCGAGACCACCCTCGACGAGATCGAGGCCCGGTTTTCGAGGGTCGTGCTCCTCGATCCCGACGCCCCCGGCGAGACCTTCGAGGTCGACCGCCTTTCCGCCGTCCTCCGGATCGCCGGGGTCGGAGAGGGGCCGGTGCGGATCGAGGAGCTCCGGGGATCGCTCCGGCGGGTGGACACGAGGCTCGAGGGCGACGTGGACCTCCTCCGCCTGGCCCGGAGCCGGGTCGATGGGCGGATCGCCCTGGACTGGGGTCCGGAGCCCGAGCTCTTCCTCGATCTCGAGGCCGATCCCTTCGACGCGCGGGACCTCTCCTGGCTCGATCCGCGCATTCCCGAGGCGCAGGGCAGATTTCTCCTCCTTGCCGAGGGTCCCCCCCAGGAGGGGAGCTGGCGCTTCGACGGCGTCGAGCTCGTCTCGGGGCGGGACCGGGTCACGGGGCGGTTCGGGCTCCAGCTCGGCGAGACCCTCCGCCTCCTCGAGACCGAGGTGGAGGGCGAGCTCCGCCTCGCATCCCTCGAGCCCTGGCTCGAGGAGCCTCTTCCGGTGGAGGGGCGGGTGACCGGGCGGGCCCGGATCGAGGGGCCCCTCAATGCGCTCCGCGTGGACGGGGAGTTCGGGTTCGACGACCCCGACCGGGGGATTCCCGCCTCCCGGGCCCGGGTTTCCGGAAGGGTGAACCCGGAGGCGGCGACGGTGAACGGGCTCCTGGTGCGCGTGGATCCGCTCCGCCTGGAAACCCTCCAGGCCCTGGGGCTCGACTACCGCGGGGAAGGGACACTGGAGGTGGAAGCCAACGGGGGGCTCGAGCAGGGGCTCACGCTCACGGCGGCGCTCGTCCATTCCACCGCGGCGCTGGACCTGTCGCGGGTGCGGGCGGAAGGGACGGTCCGGGTCGTGGAGGAGCGCGTATTCCTCGACCTCGGCACCTCCTTCGACCCCCTCTCCCTGGCGGGGCTCGAGCGGGGCGCCGGGCTCGAACTCCCCGTGGACGGCGACTTTTCCGGGGCACTCCGGCTGGAGGGTCCCCTGGACCGGCTCGCGGTCCGGGGCGAGGTGGTCACGGCGGGAGGGGGGGTGGAACTCGACGCCCTTGTCGACGCGACGGACCCGGGCAGGGAGTACCGGGTGGGGGGACGGACCGAGGCCCTCGACCTCACCGCCTTCGTGACGGCGGCCCCCGAAGGGTCGGTGGTCTCCGGAACCGTCGAGGTGTCCGGGGCGGGGTTCGACCTGGCCACCCTGTCGGCCCGGGTCCGCGCCCAGCTCGAGGAAAGCCGGTGGGGGGAGTGGCGCGTCGACGCGGCGACGGTGGAGGCGGAGGCCGGTGACGGGCGCCTCCAGCTCGAGGCGTTCTCGGTGCGCTCCGTGGCGGGGGAACTCGAGGGGAGCGGCGACCTGGCCCTCTCGCCGGATGCACCGGAGGGGACCGTCACCTTCGACTGGCGCCTTCCGGACCTGAGCGCGCTTCGGCCCCTGGTCATGGGGGAGGCGCCCATGGATCCCGACACACTGAGCGCCCTCGAGCGTGAGCTTCTCCGCTTCGACGGCATCGACGTGGACCCGGCGGGGACGGTGCCCCTTCGGGGTACCGCCTCGGGATCGGCGCGCCTCGAGGGAGGGATCGACGACCTGAGGGCGTGGGTGGAGCTCGACGCCGCCGACGTGGCCTGGGCCGACTTCGAGGTGGAGGGGGCGAAGGCCTCGGGACGTTTCCGGGTGGAGCGAAACGGGGGCGACGCGGAGGAGGAGGCCCCGCCCTTCCGGATCACCTGGATCGAACTCGAGGCCGGGATCACTGCGCCTGTCTGGGGGCGGTATGCGTTCGAGGAGGTGGCCCTCGGGGGCGAGGGAACCGCGGGCGCCCTCGACCTGACCCTCGATCTCCTCCGCCACGAAGGCGAGTCGTACCATACCGAGGGGCGCCTCGAGCTTCTGCCGGGGCGCGTGGCCTACCGGGCCGAAGCCCTCGAGTTTCTCCTGGACCCGGTGGCGTGGAGCCTCGTCCGGCCCGCGGAAATCACCTGGGAGGCCCCCGTGCTCCGGATCGCCGACCTGGAGGTGGCGCGCCCGGGGAACGGCGAACGGGTCCGCATCCTCCTCGACGGACTCGTCAACCTGGAGGGGGCGCTGGACCTTCGGGCCGAGGCCGAGGGGGTGGACCTGGACCGGCTGGGCGGGATCTTCCAGGTGGAGCCCCGACCCACCGGGCTCCTCGACCTGGAGCTCACCCTCGGCGGGACGGCGGCCCGACCGGAGGCGGACGGGTGGATCGAGCTCCGCGACCTCGTGATCGCCGACGTGGAGCTCACCCGGGTCGGGGGGACACTGGGGTATGCCGACGAGCGGGCCCGGGTCCGGGTCGAGGTGGAGCAGAACGGCTCCCGCCTCCTCACCGCCTCGGGGAGCTACCCCGTGAACCTGGCGCTGGGCGAGGTGGAGTCCCGCTTCCCCTCGCGGGACGTGGACCTCCTGATCGAAGTGGACGATCTTCCGGCCGCCACTGCCTTCGCTCCCCTCGAGGCACTCGAGGAGGTCCGGGGGCGTCTCGACGGGCGGATCGAGCTTCGCGGCGCCCCCGACGAACTCAGGCCGAGCGGGGCCCTCCGGCTTCGCGACGGCGCCTTCGCCCTTCCCGAGATCGGGATCGCTCCGGCGGGGATCGAGGCCCTCTTCGAACTCACCCCCGACGGAATCGTCCGGGTGGATGCCGCCGGGCGGAGCGTGGGGTCGGTGGAGGTGCGCGGGAGCGTGGACCTCTCGGAACTGGTGGACCCGAGATTCGACCTCGAGGTTCAGGCCCTGAACTTCCAGGCGGTGAACCGCAGGGACCTGGAAGGGCGCGTCTCGGGGACCATCCTTCTCGGCGGGCGGTACACGGCGCCCCGTGTGACCGGGTCGATCCGGGTGGACCAGGCAAACCTCTTCCTCGAGGAGTTCGCCCGGACCGCCGAGGTGGTGGATCTTTCGGATCCGGCTTTCCTCGCCGCGGTGGACACCACCCTGGCGGCGGCGCGCCCGGTACTCCAGGCGGCGCAGAACCCCTTCATCGAGAACCTGCGGGTGGACGCCGATCTCTCCATGCCCCGCGATGTCTGGCTCCGGTCCCGGGAGCTGAACGTGGAGATCGGGGGCGACCTGATCGTCACCTTCGACCGTCGGGACCGGGAGATCCTTCTCGTGGGGACGGTGGCGGCGATCCGGGGGAACTACAACGCCTTCGGACGCCAGTTCCAGGTCCGGAGCGGTTCCGTGGACTTCGTGGGGACCCCGGGGATCAACCCGGCCCTCGACATCGAGGCGGTGCACCGCCTCAGGCAGCAGGGGGGCGAACCGCTGGAGATCGTGGCGAACCTCGAGGGGACCCTCCTCTCGCCGCGCATCTCCCTGACTTCCGATGCCGCGGTTTCCATCTCCGAGTCGGACCTGATCAGCTACCTGATCTTCGGGCGCCCCTCCTACGCCCTGGCCTCCGCCGAGAGCCGGATGCTCGGGGATGCGGCGATCAGCGCCGGGATCGGGGCCGCCGCCGGCCAGATCTCCTCGCTCCTGGGGCAGCAGATCGGCCTCGATTTCTTCAACATCACCCAGGCGCAGGAAGCCGCAGGATTCGGGGGGCTCTCCGGCCAGGGGCTCGTGGACACCCAGGTGGAACTCGGCCAGTACCTCACCGAAAACGTGTTCCTGGCCCTGGTGCTCCGTCCACTTCGCGGCATCGGCGGATCGCAGGCCCAGATCCCCGGGGCCCGGGTGGAGTGGCGCTTCACCGACCTGTGGACCTTCAACGCCTACGTCGAGGATCGCTTCGGCCGGGAGGGGGTGTATACCTTCGGCGAACTCGGCCTCCAGGTGAACCGCATCTTCGGCCTCGAGCTCTTCCGGGAGTGGGGGTACTGACCGGTGGTCCGGGGCTGAACACGGGGCGCCGGAAGGGGTAGATTTCTCCTGGTACGTTCCAACCCGGGATCCACTTCGGAGCAATGCATCGATGAGTCAGTTCAAGGTCTTCCTCCTCATGGCGGCCATGACCGTCTTCCTGGTGGTGCTCGGCGGCGCCATCGGGGGCGAGTCCCTTGCCTTCACGTTTTTCCTTGGCGCCGCGGTGCTGAACGTGGGGATGTACTGGTTCAGCGACCGCCTGGTGCTCCGGATGTTCAAGGCGAAGGTGGTCTCCCGCGAGGACGCCCCCCAGCTCTTCGACATGGTGGACGAGTTGCGTCGGCGGGCCGGGCTTCCCATGCCCATCGTGGCCATCGCCCCGCAGCAGCAGCCGAATGCCTTCGCCACGGGGCGGAGCCACAGGCACGCCGTGGTGTGCGTCACCACCGGACTCCTCCAGCTCATGGACCGGAAGGAGCTGGAAGGGGTGATCGCCCACGAGCTCGCCCACATCCAGCACCGGCACATGCTCGTCTCGACCATCGCGGCAGTCATGGCCGGAGCCATTGCCATGGTGGCGCGCTGGGGCTTCTTCTTCGGCGGGGGCGAGAACCGGAACCCGGTGGTGGCGATCCTGATCATGATCCTCGCCCCCCTGGCGGCGATCATTCTCCAGATGGCCATCTCCCGGACGAACGAGTTCCAGGCCGACGCCACCGGCGCCGAGATCGCCGGGGGGCCGGAGGGGCTGGCGAACGCGCTCCAGCGCCTGGAGTCGGCGGCCCAGCGCATCCCCATGGAGGTGAACCCGGCGGGGGCCCAGCTCGCCATCGTGAACCCGCTCCGGGGCGGCGCCATGGGCGGCTTCACGAAGCTCTTCCGCACCCATCCGCCCACCGAGGAACGGATCGCCGCGCTCCGCAGGCTGCGGGGCTGACCCGATGGGTCGGGACTCCCTCGTTGTCCGGGGGGCACGGGAACACAACCTGAGGGACGTGACGGTGGAGCTCCCCCGGGAGCGCCTCGTCGTGTTCACCGGGATCTCCGGGTCCGGAAAGTCGTCGCTGGCCTTCGACACGATCTACGCCGAGGGGCAGCGCCGCTACGTGGAGTCGCTCTCCGCGTACGCCCGGCAGTTCCTGGGGCTCATGGAAAAGCCCGACGTGGACGCCATCGAGGGGCTCTCGCCGGCCATTGCCATCGAGCAGAAGACGATCTCCCGGAACCCGCGCTCCACGGTGGGGACGGTGACCGAGGTCTACGACTACCTGAGGCTCCTCTGGGCCCGGGTGGGGGTCCCGCACTGCCCCGAGTGCGGGCGGGCCGTGGAGCGGCAGAGCGCCACCCAGATCGTGGACCGGATCCTCGGGCTTCCCGGTGGCACCCGGGTCGAGGTACTCGCCCCCCTGGTCCGCGGCCGGAAGGGGGAGTTCCGGGAGCTCTTCGAGAAGGCCCGGAAGGAGGGGTTCGTCCGGGTGCGGGTCGACGGCACGACCCACGACCTGTCGGACCCTCCGAAGCTCAACCGCTACGAAAACCACGACGTCTCCGTGGTGGTGGACCGCCTCGTGGTCCGCGAGGACGACCGGTCCCGCCTCGCCGACTCGGTGGAGACGGCGCTCCGGACCTCGGGCGGGACCGTTGAGCTCCTGGAGCACGGGGGGGGCGATGCACCCGCATCCCATCTCTTCTCCGAGAGCCATGCGTGCGCCCACTGCGGCACCTCGATCCCCGAGCTCGAGCCCCGGCAGTTCTCCTTCAACTCGCCCTACGGGGCGTGCCCGGAGTGCGACGGCCTGGGGACGCGGAGGGAGGTGAGCGCCGAGCTCGTCGTGGCGGACCCCTCGATTTCGATCCTGGAGGGGGTCATCCTCCCCTGGGGGGAGCCTTCGGGGCACCTGAAGAGCTCGGTGCTTCCTGCACTCGCCGAGGCGTACGAGTTCGACCCGAAGCGTCCCTGGGGGACCCTGCCACAGGAGGTCCGCGACGCGATCCTTTTCGGGTCGGGAAAGATGAAGATCCTCTTTCCGTACAGGCGGGGCGGAAAGGACCGGTCGTACACCGAGGCGTGGGAGGGGGTGGTCCCCGGGGTCCAGCGGCGCTACGCCGAGACCTCCTCCGACGCCGTGCGCGAGCAGCTCTCGGAGTTCATGACCGCGCTCCCCTGCGGCGCCTGCGGGGGGACGCGCCTCAGGCCGGCGTCCCGTTCGGTCACGGTCGAGGGGCGCTCCCTGGGCGAGATCGGCGAGCTGTCCGTGGGCGACGCCCTCGCCTTCTTCGAGGGGATCCACCCGGGAGAGGGCGCCTTCGCGCGCATCTCCGCACCGATCCTGAAGGAGGTCCGGGACCGCCTCCGCTTTCTCGACGACGTGGGGCTCCGGTACCTGACCCTGGGCCGCTCCGCCGACACCCTCTCGGGAGGGGAGGGCCAGCGCATCCGCCTCGCCACCCAGATCGGGAGCCGCCTCGTGGGGGTCCTCTACGTGCTCGATGAGCCGTCGGTGGGGCTTCACCAGCGGGACAACGACCGCCTTCTGGACACCCTGAAGGCGCTCCGGGACCTGGGGAACACGGTCCTCGTGGTGGAACACGACGAGGACACGATCCGCGCCGCCGACTGGGTCGTGGACCTGGGACCCGGGGCAGGCGTTCACGGGGGGGAGGTGGTGGCCGAAGGGCCGCCCGAGGTGGTGGCGGCCTCGGAGGCCTCCCTCACCGGGGCGTACCTAAGGGGCGAAAGGCGGATCGAGGTCCCTGCGGCACGTCGACCGGCTTCCCCGGAGCGGGCCCTCGTGGTGCGAAACGCCCGCGGGCACAACCTGAAGGGGGTGGATGCGGCGATCCCCCTCGGGTGCTTCGTGGCGGTGACCGGAGTCTCGGGCTCGGGGAAGTCCTCCCTGGTGAACGAGACCCTCTACCGGGCGCTGGCCCGCCACTTCCACCGGGCGCGGGACCTCCCCCTTTCCCACGACGGACTGGACGGCCTCGACGGGATCGACAAGGTCATCGAGGTGGACCAGGCCCCGATCGGGCGGACCCCCCGTTCGAACCCGGCCACCTATACCGGGGTGTTCACCCCCATCCGCTCTCTCTTCGCCGAGCTCCCCGAGTCCCAGATGCGCGGGTACGCGCCGGGTCGCTTCTCCTTCAACGTGAAGGGGGGGCGGTGCGAATCGTGTTCGGGCGACGGCCTCGTGAAGATCGAGATGCACTTTCTTCCGGACGTCTACGTACCGTGCGACGTCTGCCGGGGGAAGCGCTACAACCGGGAGACGCTGGACGTCCAGTACCGGGGGAAGACGATCGCCGATGTCCTGGCCATGACGGTGGAGGAGGCCCTCGCCTTCTTCCAGCCGGTCCCGAAGATCCGCGAGAAGCTCCAGACCCTCTCCGACGTGGGGCTCGGCTACCTCAGGCTCGGTCAGGCCGCGACCACGCTTTCCGGGGGCGAAGCCCAGCGGGTGAAGCTCGCCACGGAGCTCTCGAAGCGGGCCACGGGGCGCACCCTCTACATTCTCGACGAGCCCACCACCGGGCTCCACTTCGAAGACGTGCGGGTGCTCCTCGATGTCCTCCACGAGCTCGTGGACCGGGGGAACACGGTGGTCGTCATCGAGCACAACCTGGAGGTGGTGAAGACCGCCGACTGGGTCCTGGACCTGGGCCCCGAGGGGGGAAGCGGGGGGGGGCGGATCGTCGCCGCCGGGACCCCGGAGGCGGTGGCGGCAAACCCCGCGTCGGTGACGGGCCGCTACCTCGAGGCGATGGTTTCAACGGGCGCCGGCGTATAACTTGTGGCGGGACCCGCCGGGTCCCGGGGACTTCCCATGACGAACGGAGGGGATGATGGTGACGACGGAAGACCTTGAGAGCTTCCTGATCCGCATGGATCTGGAATTCGACGAGGTGGCGGAAGGGATGTACCTGGTCCGGAGCCGGACCGACAGCCTGCCCATCGTGGTGAACCACTCGCCACCCCTCGTCATCGTGCGGATGAAGGTCATGGACCTTCCGGCGTCGGTCGACCCCTCGCTCTACCGCACCCTCCTCGAGCTGAACGCCACCGACCTGGTCCATGGCGCCTACGGGATCGAGGAGAACGAACTCATCCTGAGCCACACCTTCCTCCTGGAGACGCTGGACTTCCAGGAGCTCCAGGCGGCCCTCGAGAGCCTCCCGATGGCGGCTTCGAGCCACATGGAGCGGATCCGGACCCTGGCCCCCTCGGAGGCCTGATCATGAGCATCTTCCAGAAGATTTCCACGCTGTTCCGGTCGAACATCAACGACCTCATCGCCCGGGCCGAGAACCCGGAGAAGATGCTGAACCAGATCATCATCGACATGCGGGACCAGCTTGCGCGGGCGAAGCGCGAGGTGGCCGCCGCCATCGCCGATGAGCGGAAGCTCCGGGCCCAGCTCGACGACGAGCAGAAGCAAACCCGGGACTGGGAGAAGCGGGCCATGCTCGCCGTCCGCGAGGGGCGGGACGACCTGGCCAAGCAGGCCCTCCTCCGGCACCAGGAGCACGCAGACCGCGCCATCTCCCTGGAGCAGACCTGGCAGGCCCAGGCCACCGAAACCGAGAAGCTCAAGGCATCCCTCAAGCAGCTGAACGATCGGATCGAGGAGGCGAAGCGGAAGCGGAACCTTCTCATCGCGAAGCAGAAGCGCGCCCAGGCCCAGAAGCGGATCCACGAGACCATGTCCGGGCTCTCGGACTCCTCCGCCTTCGACGCCTTCAACCGGATGGCGGAGAAGATCGAGGAGCAGGAGCGCCGTTCCCTGGCCGCCGCCGAGGTATCCGAGGCGCTCCAGGGGGACACCCTCGAAGACGAGTTCAAGCAGCTCGAGTCCGGGGATGCGGGAATGGATGCCCGGCTCCTGGCACTCAAGCGCGAGATGGGGCTCCTCCCGGCGGGAGAGGGACCGAAGCAGATCGCTGCAGGTGCCGAGCCGCCCGAAGAGGAAAAGACCTCCGAGTCCGCCAACGCCCGCATCCGCGAGGCCGAGCTCCTGGAGGAGTTCGACCGCCTCGAGCAGAAGGAATCCCACTGAACCGGAGCGCCCCCGGGCCCCGATGGACATCGTCTACCTGAACGGCGCCTGGACCCCCCGGTCCGAGGCGCGGATCCACCCCGACGACCGGGGATTCGTCTTTGGAGACGGCCTCTACGAGGTCACCCCCTTCTACCGGGGTGCCCCCTTCCGCCTCGATGCCCACATGGAGCGGATGGCCCGGGGCTTCCGGGAGCTCCGCATCCCCGGGCCCGACGTGGACCTGGCCCAGCTCCAGCGCGAGATCGTTCGGCGAAACGGCCTCGAGGAGGAGGAGATGTCCATCGTCTACCTCCAGGTGACCCGGGGCACGGCGCCCCGGGCCCACGTCTTTCCGGATCCCCCGGTGCCGCCCACGGTCTACGCCTGGGCGCGTCCCTTCCAGCGCGCTTCCGAGGCGCGGTGGAACGAGGGGTATGGGGCGCTCCGGGTTCCGGACCGGCGGTGGGCCCGTGCTGACCTGAAGACGGTCCAGCTCCTCCCGAACGTGATGGCGCAGCAGGCCGCAGTGGAGGCAGGTGCTTCGGACGCGATCCTGGTCCGCGACGGGCTGGCCCTCGAGGGGGGGCAGACGAACCTCTTCGCAGTGATCGGCGGGACCCTGGTCACGCACCCCGCCTCGAACCAGATCCTCCACGGGATCACCCGGGGCGCGGTTCTCGAGGTGGCCCGGGAGGAGCGTGTTCCGGTGGTGGAGCGCGCGATCCCGGTGGAGGAGCTCCCGGGGGCCACGGAGCTCTTCATGACCGGAACCACTGCCGAGGTCCGTCCCATCATCAGGGTAGACGGGGCCCCGGTGGGCGACGGCCGGGTCGGCCCCCTGACGCGCCGGCTCGCCGACGGCTTCCGGGCGAAGGTGGCAGAGGAGTGCGGACTCCACGCCAGGGTCTGAGGGGCGCGGCACGGAGCGCCACGCTTCTGGCGGGGGCCGTCCTGGGCCTGGCCCCGGTAGGGGCGGGCGGGCAGGAACCCCCGTCTCCTCCGTTTCCCGAGGAGGCTGCCTTCACCTACCTGGGGGCGGGGGGGTGGCTCATCCGCGTGGGTGACGTTTCCCTCCTCACCGCTCCCTTCTTCTCGAACCCGGGGCTCGTGGAGGTGGGGATCGGGCGCCTTGCCACCGACACCGCGGCGGTGGACCGGTTCCTCCCCCCGGTGGAGGACGTTCCGGCGATCCTGGTGGGGCACGCCCACTACGACCACCTCATGGACGTGCCCTACGTGGCCCGCACCAAGGCGCCGGCGGCGAGGGTCTACGGGTCCACCACGGCGGTGAACCTGCTCCGGGGCGACCGCGAACTCGACCCGGAGCGGCTCGTCGGGGTGACCGATGCCGAGCTCGGGACGCACGAGGCACCGGGGCGGTGGTTCGAGACCGACGACGGGCGGCTGCGCTTCATGCCCCTCCGGTCGGAGCACGCGCCGCACCTCCTGGGGATCCGGCTCTTCCACGGCGAGGAGGCCGCGCCCCGGCGCACCCTTCCGGCGCGGGCCACGGACTGGCTCGACGGCCCCACCCTGGCCTGGCTCATCGACTTCATGGGACCCGACGGCGAGATCCTCCTCAGGGTCCACTACCAGGATGCCGCCTCCAGGCCTCCGCTTGGGTTTCCGCCTCCCGACGGGCGGGAGGTGGACGTGGTGATCCTCTGCGTCGCCGGGTCGGAGGAGGCGCGCGGGTACCCCGAGGCCCTCCTCGAGGTCGTAGAACCCCAGCTGGCGCTCCTCGGGCACTGGGAGGACTTCTTCCGTCCCCTCTCGGCACCGGTCCGCCCCGTTCCGGGCACCGACGTGGGGGCCTTCGAGGAGCGGGTGGCCGATCACCTCCCTTCCGGCGGCGTCCTCCGGCGCCCGGCGCCCGGCGAGGAGGTCCGGATCGTGCTGGATGGTCAGCCCCCGTCGCGACCCTCGTCCTCGAGGCCGTAGCGGGCGATCTTCTGCAGGAGGGTGGTCCGGGCGATTCCCAGGTCGCGGGCGGCACGACTCCGGTTTCCCCCGTGGTGGCGAAGGGTGTACGCCACGTGGCGCCGCTCCACCTCGTCGAGAGGCTCGGGGCGGAAGGCGGTACGCCGACCCCGCGCCCCGGGGGCCGGGCCGCCCCGCACCTCTGCGGGAAGGTGATGGGGGCGGATCACCGGGGAGTCGCGTGCAAAGAGGAGGGCGCGCTCCAGCACGTTCCGCATCTCACGGATGTTCCCGGGCCAGGGGTACGCCAGGAGAAGTTCGAGGGTGGCCGCCTGGATTTCGGGAGTTCGTCCGGGAAGCTCCTGCCGGAGGCGCGCCAGGAGCTCGTGGATGAGGGTGAGCCGGTCCTCGGGGCTCCGCTCCCGCAGCGGCGGCAGGTGGATGCGGGCCACGTTCAGCCGGTAGAAGAGGTCGCTCCGGAAGCGGCCCTCCTCCACCGCCTCCTCGAGATCGCGGTTCGACGCGGCAATGAAGCGGACATCGGCTTCGAGCTCCCGGGTGGAGCCCAGGCGCCGGAAGCGCCGGGTCTCGAGCACGTTCAGGAGCCGGGGTTGGAGCTCCGCCGAGAGTTCCCCCACCTCGTCGAGGAAGAGAGTGCCGCCATGGGCCTCGAGGAAGAGCCCCTCCCGGCGCTCGTGGGCGCCGGTGAAGGCCCCCTTCTCGTGACCGAAGAGTTCGGAGGCGAGGAAGGTGGGGGTAAGCCCCGCGGCGTTCACCTCCACGAAGGGGGCACGGGCACGGGGGCCCGTGGCGTGAAGCAGGCGTGCCACCCAACCCTTTCCGGTACCGCTTTCGCCCGTAACGAGGACGGTGGTCCGGTCCGATCGGGAGAGGAGGCGGATCCGCTCCCCGATCTCGAGCATCGGGGGCGAGGATCCCAGCGACTCGAGCCCACCCTCGCCCACCTCCTGGCGGCGAAGCCTCTCGTTCTCGCGCAGGAGGCGGGCCCGTTCGAGCCCGCGCTCCACGGTGGCGGCCAGGTGGTCGAGCTCCACCGGCTTCGCCAGGAAGTTCTCCGCACCCATGCGCATGGCCTCGACGGCGAGCGCGATGTTCCCGTGCCCGGTGAGGACGATGACCGGGGCATCGCGGGAGCGGAGCGCCGCGAGAATCGAGAGGTCGTCGGCGTCGGGGAGCCGGAGGTCCAGGATCACCAGGTCGGGGGTGCTCGCATCCCAGCGCTCGATGGCCTCCTGCCCCGTTTCCGCAGTCAGGACATCGTACCCGACCCGTTCGAGGAACCGGCCCAGCGAACGGAGGATCGCCGGGTCGTCATCCACGAGGAGGAGGGTGCGACTCATGCCGTCAGGGACCGGGGTCTGGAGTGGGGACGAGCCGAATGATGAGTTCCGACCCCCCGTTTTCGCCAGATGGGTCGATGACGACGGCCCGCCGCGGCACGTCCGGCTCGACGCCGAGCCCCCGGAGGGATCCCGGGGTGACACGGACCTCGTACCCGCCCGGCGCGAGGCCCATGGCGTAGAAGCGGCCGTCGGCAAAGGTGGTCACCTCGACGGTCCTCCCGCCCCGGGACAGATCCACGAGGAGGATCGAGACGCCCGCGACCGGGGTCTCCCTTCCGCCCGTCTCCCGGACCACCCGCCCCCGGATTTCCCCACCCCGCACCACCGCCAGGTCCACGCGCCGGACCGACGACGGAGAGAGGGTCACATCCACGGACCGGACGGCGGGAGCCCAGAGGGGGTGGGCCAGGGAGGCGTGCAGGATCTCGATCCGGGCGGGCTCCCATGGGAGGAGGTCGTCCAGGTAGTAGCGACCCTCGTCGTCGGTGGTCACCGTTCGACCCTCGATGACCACACGGACCCCGGAGATCCCCGGCTCGTCCGCGTCCCGTCGGCCGTTCCCGTTCTCGTCGAGGAAGACGATCCCCGCCACCCCGCCCCGCTCCACCCGGGGGGCGTTCCCGGCCCGGAGCCGTCCCATCGCCTCGTCCCAGACCAGGGTGCCGTGGGCGAACTGGTTCACTCCCTGGATCCGGTCCGGGGTGGCGAGGGCCTGGGTCACCGTACGCGCCCCGCCGGCCTGCGCCGACAGACCCACGACGAACTCCGTGCCGACCTCTCGGCTCCACTGGGCTCCGAGCTCGAGGCGGCCGAGCGCCCCGGCGACGGGGGTCACGCGGACGAGGGCCCGGTCCAGCTCCTCGGTCCCGAGGAACTGGACCTCTCCCCGGTACCAACCGCGCCCCGGGAGAGGGCCGCTCATCCCCACGAGGGGCCGGACCTCCATGGCTCCGTCGCCCGCTTCCCATCGCTGGAGCTGGACCCCGGCCTCGAGGCGCCCCATCCGCTGGTCCAGCGCCGCGATCGCCCGCGTCCGGGAGTAGGCCCCGAGGAAGCGGGACTCCCGAACCCAGGAGAGGGTGGTGGAAAGGCGGGGTCCGAGGGCGGGAAGCCGGACATGGACGTCCACCTCCGCCGTCGAGCGGCGCGTCGGATCATGAAAGACCGACCGCGCCGGATCGCCGTCGAACCGGGTCCAGGCGCCGCGGACCCGGAGGTCGGAGGTGGGCGTGAAGTGGAGCGTGCCCCGGCGCGACGCTCCGTGCAGGAACTCGGCGCCGAGGGTCAGGGGAAGCCAGGGGGTGGCCGAGAGTTCGGCGTACGGGAGGACCACGGTTCCCCGTTCCTCCCGGGATGCGACCTCCACGCCGGTGCGGAGGGTGAGGGCCCCGGTGAGCCCGTATCGGAGGTCGACGTTCCCGGACCCGGCGCAGGCACGCACCGACGGGCAGGCGCCGGCGCTCAGGCTCCATTCGAGGGTGCCCCGGGGGAGCCTGTCCCCGCGCAGGTGGACGAGGCGGTCCAGGGTCACCACCTCTCCGTGGGGTCCGTAACCCACGACCTGGACCGGGTTCAGCCCGTAGACCAGGGGGATGTCCAGGGCGTAGGCCCCCTGCTCGTCGGCACGGGCCAGGTCCAGGACCCGGCCCTGCTGACGGAGCTCCACCGTCCATCCGGGGCCGAGCCGTCCGGTGAAGGACTCGGTTCCGAAGTGGGCGTCCCGGTGCCGGGGTGCGTTCGTGATCCGCACTCCGCGGAGCGCCCGGGGGCGAGGCCCGGAGGAGAGGGCATCACCCAGGTGGAGCTGCCGGGGTAGGAGTCCCGCGCCCCCCCACGACTTCACGTAGCTCGCACCACCTCGGATCGCTCCGTCCGCCAGGGGTCCGGCGGAGACCGCGGAAAGCTGAAGGGAGCCCCCGAGGAGCTGGGTCCCGAGGAGGGCGGAGCCCACAGCCGAGCCTGCGGGGTCCCGGAGGTCGGAGGAGAGCGACCAGTCGAGCACCCCCCCGCCGACGCGGTACCGGGCGGGAGGGAGGATGACCTCCGCCGGGGTTCGGCTCCCCGGGGCCATGGGCTGGAATCGGGCCCACCGGGCCTCTCGGGCCCGGGCCATGGGGGCGGGAAGGTGCCCCGGCTCCCGGGCCACGGCCACCAGCTCGGTCCAGTCCACGTCGATGGGGGTGTCGAGGAGGGATGCGAGCGCCGGAAGGGGAACGAAGACCCGGCCCCCGGAAAGGACGGGCACGCCGTCCAGATCTCGGGAATCGAAGCGGAGGGCACCTGATTCCGCGTCGATCAGGAAGGGACGCCCCCCCGGGTGCCGGTACCCCTGGATCGATCCGGGTGCGGTGACCATGAAGGCCACGCCCGCGACCTCGAGAACCTCCACGGCGGGCAGGTAGACCTGCCCCCCCCGCTCGAGGGCGGGGATGAGTCGGGAGGCCTCCCTCCCGAGTCGGAACTCGAGAAGGAGATCCCGTTCCGGTGCGGCGCCCGAAACGACCGTGTCGGCCGGTGCCGCCGGTGCCGCCGGCGCCGGGGGGGCCAGGAGGACGAGGGCGAGGAGGAGGGCCGTCATGGCGCCCCGTCAGGGGATCCGGAACTCCGCGGTGCGCACGATCGCGGGGGCGCTGAGCCGGAAGCGACCCGGCACGTCCGTCCGGTCCGTGGCGAAGGTGGCCTCCAGCTCGTACCGCCCCGGGGGGAGGTCCCCCACGGGGTAGGCGAGCCGCCGGTGGAGCTCCCGGTAGACGGCCACCTGCTCCGAGGCACGGAAGCGTTCGGTACCTGCGTCGTCCACGATGCGCACGTGGAGGGAGCCGATCCAGGCCCCATTCCCGGTCCGGGCAAGGTGGGGCCGGATCACGACCGAGCCCTCCTCCAGGTGGGCGGAGAGCGGGCCGGCTTCGAGGCCGGTGGTGACCGCGCCCTTCCGGTACGTGGCGGCAATCAGGGTCCGGACCTCGAGTCCCACCCCGACCTGGATCTCCCCCGAGGCCGCGTCCTGGACCGGTACGCTCTGCCCACGGGAGGTGATGGCGAGCCGGGCCCAGTACTCTCCGTCCGGAAGGTTCGACGGGGGATCCCCGAAGATGCGCACCACCTGCCGGCCTCCGGGGGGGACGACCACGCGCTCGGGGAAGGCCCGAAGCCACCCGGCCGCAGACCGGGGGTCCGACCCCTCCTCGTCGACGCGCAGGTGGAGTCGGCCGTCCCCGTCGGTGGCGGGGTAGCCGAACACCGCGTGGATCGTGACCTCCTCGGGTGCATCGGAGGGGTTGTAGAGCGTCACCTCTGCCGATCGGGCCTGGTGGTCCATGTAGACGGCCGTGGGGGCCACGACGATGGAGCGGACCGAGGGGGCCAGGACAAGGAGCCCCCCGAGAACGAGGGCGGCGACGAGGTGCCCCTCCGCACGGATGGGATGGATCATGGTCAGCTTCCGAGATCGATGAGGGTGATCACGACGGTGGCCTGGTAGCTCCCCTGGGGCACCGAGGGCGGAGGGAGGGCCGTTCCCCCCAGGAAGATCCAGTTCCAGCCGCCGCCCCCCCCCGCAGGAAGGATCCAGGGCGCGCCGGGGTCGAAGGCGACCCCTCCGGCCGGGCTCTGGTTCGTCGAGTAGACGGCGTCCCCGGGGCCGAACTGGAGGGGGACCTGCGCGCCGCCCGGGCCCACCAGCGCCGGGGGAAGGAGGAAGGACACCTGGACCGTCCGGTTTCCCTGCCGGACCCGGAACTGGCCCGAGAGGGACGGATCGGAGGGCGGTACGGGCCTCGGCACCCCGGTCAGAAGATCCCCGAAGGAAAGCCCCTGCATTCCCTGGGCGGCGAGCGGGGGACCTCCGCCACCACCCGGTGGCCCCCCCTGCCCGGCGACCGCCTCCGCCCCCGCGCAGAGGGCGAGGAGGAGGGCGGCCACCGGGGCTCCCGCGCGCCATGCCCGGGTGCTCAACTTCCGGTGTAGGCCACGGTCAGGGTAATGGTCCCCGAGTAGGCGCCCTCGACCTGGCTCACGGCGGGCTGGACTTCGCCCCCGATGAAGACCCCCACGGAGCCCGCTCCGGAGAGGTTCGCGTTCGTGCCGCCATCCGGATCGAAGCTCTCGGAGCTCGCGCCATTCTCCCACCGGGCGCTCGTGGCGCTGAAGACGATGGGAAGCGTCGCGCCGCCGGGTCCGCTCAGCGTCGACGGGAGCGCAAAGGCGAGGCTCACCTGCTGTCCTGCGGCACCGGCCACGCTGAACCCGCCGCGGCGGGAGGCATCGGTGGGGAGGACCTCCAGGTTCAGCCCCGGGAACACGTCACCGAAGCGGAGGTCTTCACCGGCGGTCACGGTGAGGGGGGTGAGGACGTTCGCGGAGGCCTGCACCGACTCCGACACCTGCGCGGCACCGAGAGCGGGAAGGGAGAGCACCGCGGCGGCGGCGAAGAGGGGAAGTAGCTTGCGCATGGCGATCGGGACTCCATCGAAGGTGCGTCTGGCCCCGAAAACCACCCGGGGCAGGGTCGCACCGGAACTGGGCAAGGAGGGTGCCAGAAGTGTATCGAAGTGAGTCATGTGCACGGAAACGATACACTGCACGGGGAGGGGTTCTCGCGTCAGATGTTTCCGGGGTGAGCGAGGCCACGGTGTCGCGAAAGCGTACAGTCACCAGGGTGTCCGACGCCGGTCGTCGTGGCCGCTATAGTGTTGCTGCACAGTGAGTTACGCCGCAGATCCGGACGTGGTACGGCCCGTGCACATACAGGAGGTGTGGAAACCCCCGACCGGAGCCCTCCCATGCGCCGCCCCTGGATCCTTTCGTTGCACCTCGTCCTCGTCGCCCTCTGGGTGCCCGGGGGGGTGTGTGCGCTTGCCCAGGACCGGGATTCCGCGACGGATCGGGCGACCGCAGCGCCCGCCCCGGAACGGCCCGCGGCGTCCGCCCCCGCCACGGTCTCGGCAACGGCACGGGTCGTGGCCACCTCCGACATCTGGAAGGGGCCCCGCCTCGTGGAAGCGCTCCTGGGCATCGCAGCCGTACCCGGGAACCAACGGGATCAGATGCGCATGGAGGAGGGCGGCGTGGTGGCGGAGCAGCTCCCGACCACGACCCCAACCACGACCACGACCCCGGGCACGGCGCGGGCCACCCTCCGGATCGAGCTCCACCACCTGGGGAGCTGAATCCCCGGAGCTTGACCCCGGGAGCGGGCCGCCGGGGGCTCAGGGCCTCCGGTTCGCCGGATCGACGTCCACGTCGACCCGCCAGACCACCTCCCGCCCCTCCGCATCCCGGGCCACGTGGAAGCGGGCCGGGGCTCCCACGAAGAGGGAATCGGTAAAGAGGTGGAGTCCGACAAGGTCGAGCACCTCCCGGGCCTCGGTCTCGGCCAGGTCGCCGAACTCGGCGAAGCGCCCGCCCAGCTCCGCCAGCGGGTGGTCGAAATTCACGAGTACGTCGCCGGTGAGGGGCATCACCCCGGGGGCGTGCATCGTGACTCCCCGAAGGAGGAGGTCGCCGAAGCGCCGCCCGTTCTGCGGGAGCTCCTCGTAGATCGCCACCGGGGCGTCCGCATGGGTGCCGAGGGCAATGGCCTCGAGCGCCGTGCCGAGCGCCACGAAGTTCAGCTCCCGGAGGAACTGCTTCTGCGGGTCGTCCTCCCAGCCGCCGGATTCGATGAGGATCGTGCTCACCCCCCAGGCGGTCATCAGGTCACCGAAGGCCCGTGGGTTGAAGGTGTCGTCCCAGCGGGCCATGTACCCCTCGATGCGGGGCTCGAGGGCCGAGCGGATCACCGCCGAAACCTCCATGGCGCGCCGGCGCACCTCGTTCACCTCGCGCGCCGCGTTGTAGGGGGGGGCCAGGAGTGCGATCGCCGTGCCCCGGTCGGTGCGCCCCACCCGGGTCCCCACCGCCTGGTCGTGGAGGTTGAAGCCGAAGGCGGGCTCAAAGCGCTCCTGGAGCGCCTTGAGCGCCTGCCCCTCCGGAGTCGCAAGCGCCCGGGCATCGCGGTTCAGATCCACCCCCTGGGCGTTCCGGCGCTGGAAGCGCGCCGCCCCGTCGGGGTTCATGACGGGAAAGAAGTGCACCTGGAGCTCGCTTCGGAGGGTCTCCACCAGGGGGTGCTCCGGGCGGCTCCCGAGGAAGTGCACGAGGTCCGCGAGGGCCATCGACGCCGTGCTCTCGTCGCCGTGCATCTGGGACCAGAGGAGGACGTGGGTGTCCCCCTCGCCGAAGCTCAGGAGCCTGAGGGGGCGCCCCTCGGCGCTCGTCCCGATCTCCTCCATGCGCCACGCGGGACCTCCGTCCGCCCCGCGCGAACCCTCCACCAGCGGAATCACCACCTCCCACCAGGTCTCCGGCGCGAAGGTCCGGTCCTCGAGCCCTGAGACCCTGTGGTCGGGGTAGAGGGCTTCGAGTTCGCCGGCGATTTTGGGAGGTGGGGGTACCGCGGCCGTCGGAGCGGGTTGCGGGTCGGCGCAGGCCGCGGCGAGCAGGACGAACAGCAGGATCAATCGGATCATGGACCCCAAGGTACGCCGCAATCGAGCGGCGGCACCAGAGGCGGAGGGGATGCCGTT
>JBJHCE010000032.1:0-24200 GCA_050485865.1 Gemmatimonadales bacterium
CATGTCGGTCCGGGTGGGGATGCGGATGCTCTGGACCCTGGTCAGGGAGCGCTTCCGGCGCCCCCCGGCGTGGAGGGTTGGCGGGGCGGTTCGAAGCCGAGCGTGAGATGCCATGGGGTCTCGCCGGGATCGGCGCGAGAGCTCCAGGGTGGAGCCGGGGCGCCTGCAGGAGATACAGATGCGCTCGAAGTCGTCGGGAGGTGTTGCTTCGCCGTGCGGAGGCGGACGAGGTCGTGGATCCTGCGGCTGCTCCGGGGGGGACCCCTTCGATCGGGTACCGTACGTTCGTCGCCATCGCATGGGTTCCGACTGGCTTCCCGCCTGCCGTGGTGACCCCCGGTGCGCCACCCGGCTCATGGGCATTCAGCCCGATGAAAGTTTCCTCGCCGGTCTCCTGACAGGGAGGAGTCCTCCGGGTTCCCTCACGTCGCGGAGCATCCCGCCCGTCGGGATACAGCCGACGCACCTGGAGGGCCACGCAGCGGATTCATCCTCCTCCGCTCACTGACGCGCCACCCCGACGATGCCCGCTCCAGTGTCCCGGGGACAAGAGCTTCGGACTCTCCGGGACACTTGCGCGAAGGGCTCAGGGTTCCGCCCTGGTCGCTGCCGCCGCGTGTGCACACCGATTCCGCCAAAACGTTCTTCTTGTTTTTTTTTGCTTGACGGGATACCGTATAATCGGGGTCCCGGGATGGATCCTGCTTTGTCGGGACACCCAAGAACACCGGCAAAGGGGCTTCCATGTCGTGGATACCAGTTCCCGATCTTCCTGGTAGCCGGCTCCGGCACCGCGTCGCAGGAATAGCAGCCCCGTCGCTGCCCGACGAGCTGGCGTGCTTTGCTGGCGACACAGGATGGGGAAAGTCTCCGGTGTCTGCTCCGGCGGGGCGCGTTGGGGCCCACCGCCCGGATCGCCTGAATCGTATCGTGCGCGGAGGAGAAGCATGAGGCAACACGCCTTGATGGTCCAGGCGCTGGCGGTGATCGCCATGGGGGGGGTTGTCCTGTACACGGGTGCCGGGGCTCAGACCCTCCAGGCTAGCGCACCGGCCCAGCAATCCTGTAGCGGATGCGGAATCTGTTACACCGAGCCGCTTGGGGACTGCCCGGTGGAGTCCTACCGCGACTCGGCGTGCGGGTGGGGCTGCGGGCTTGGGTGTGTTTCGCACCAGTGGGGTTGTGATTTCGAACCGATCTTCGACTGCCCCGTGCCAACCTACTGGTCTTGGGAATGCAGAACGGGGACGCCGCACTAGGGATGGCCCATTCCCCTGAATGCACTGCGGGCTTCGGGGCGGCGGGTGCCCCGAGCGTCGCGGGGAAAAGCGCGGCTACCGAGTGACCACTCAAGGACCGAGTGTGCGTCGGCGCCCCGGGCCTAGCCAAGAGTGGTGGGAGTGCCAAGTTCGTCGCTGCGCTCGCCCGTAGTCGATTCCGGATCCTCAGGGGGAGAAGTATGGAGCAATCGAACGGTCGCCCTCGCCACTCGCGTGGCTCCGGTTTCGTCCAACAGGCCGCGACTCCTGTCCTCCTCGTTTGCGCGGTAGCCATCACCCTTGCGGCCGTGAAGCAGGCCTTCTGGACAGCACCCCCTCCCGGTCCGCCTCCCGGATTCTCCGTCGCCAATGCGGAGTCATACCAACTGGACGCGAGGGACTGGGAGGCCGTCAGGGAGGCTGCAATGTTGGTGGGTCTGCCCGGAGCACCGATCAAGGTTGCGGAGTTCCTCGATCTTGAATGCCCCTTCTGCAAGTTGTTCCACGAGGCACTTCGAGTACTTCGTGATGACCTGGGGGAGGAGCTTGCGTACTACGTCGTTCATTCGCCCATTACCACAAGACACCCACACGCGCTATCCGGTGCCAGAGCCGCTGAGTGCGCCGACAGCGAGAACCGTCTCTGGGAGTTTCTTGACGCCGTGTTTTCCGAACATTCGTTGGTGGGCGCGCAGCCTTGGTCCGAGTTTGCGAAACAAGCAGGAATTGCGGACGTTGATGCGTTCGAACGATGCGCCGGGGAAGAGCGGCCCCTTTCGAGAGTAGAGCAGGGGTTGGAGCTGGTTCGCCAACATGGGATTCGGGGCACGCCGACCGTGGTAATAAATGGCTGGGTCATCCACCCCACCCCGTACGAGAACCTTGCGGCCGTGGTCGACAGCGTACGGAACCAGCGAGGAACGTTCGCTCCCTCGAGATGAGGAGGGGATCGCCATGACCGACCACCCTGGGCTCTTGCGCCACCGATCCCTGATCTTCGCCGCCCTCCTGTGGCTCACCTCCCTCTGCGCGCCGTCCTTCGTTCGCGCGCAGGCCCCGCCGATCCTCGAAGCGCTCCCCCCGAACGCGGTGGCAGGCCAGACGTTCACCTCGATCCTCGCAGTGCGGGAGCTTTCCGATGGGCGGTTGCTGCTCACGGATCGGGTCGAGCGAAGCCTGGTCCTCCTCGACCTGGACCAGGGCTCCGTGACCCAGATCGGGCGACGGGGGCAGGGGCCCGGGGAATACGGGGTTCCGACCAGGATCGCCCCCCTCACCGGGGATTCCTCGATCGTCATCGACGGGGCAAACCGCAGGTGGCTCATTCTCGACGGGCCCGAGTTCGTGGACACCTGGGGGGTTCAGCGGGTCCCTACGGAAACCGTGGGCATGGAGTTCCAGGGGATCGTCGGAGGCGAGCGGATTGTCGGCCTTCGTACCCACCGGTACAGCGCACTCGAGGGCATGCCCGGTCTGGCGCTGGCCCCGCACAACGCGGACTCGGTCGCCGTGCTGATGATGGCCGGCCACTGGCGGGAGGAGCCCGGGGCACGCCTCGATACGCTCGCCGTGATCGCCGGGCCGGGGAACCGCTCGTTCTGCATGAGCACGTTCAGGGATGGCGCACCCGGGGGTGCCCAGATCGGGGGATGCAGCCCGGTGTCCGGCGGAGACCTCGTGGTTCCGTACCCGGACGGATGGATCGCCATCCTTCATCACGCCCCCTACCGCGTGGCGTGGAGAACGCCGACCGGGGCGTGGATCCAGGGGCGACCCCTGCCGTCCGCCCTGCGGTCCCTGTCCTCGCCCGAAGAGCAGTGCCTGGCCCTCAGGCTCTACCCGTTCCGGGGGGGCGTCGGGGAGCCCTGTTCACGCGGTGAGCTCGCCGGACGGGACTTCCCCCCTCACGTCCCTCCCTTCCTGCGGCTTTCCACCCTGCGGATGGCCGGGCCAGGGACGCCCGGAGCGTTCGCAACCCCGGAAGGCCGCCTCGTCGTCCGGCGAACCCCCGAGCTTCGGGTTCAGGAGAACCGCTACGACCTCATCAACCGCGAGGGCACGCTCGAGGCCGTTCTGTCGCTTCCGGCGAACGAGGCGATCGTGGGATTCGGGCCGTCCTCGGTCTACGTGGTCGAGACGGACGAGGTCGAGCTTCAGACGCTCAGGAGGCACCCGTGGCCATGGGGATCCCGCTGATCGGCGATTCGCACCGGGGGGGCCGGGCCAGCGGTTCAGGCGTTGGAGGAGGGGCTGACGGGTCGCGGGCGGACGCGGGCCCCCTGTGGGCCCTGACGCCATTCCCTACGTCAAGAGAAGGTGATGTGCCGCCGCCGCAACGCGTTCGAACCTCTCCTCCTCAGGTGGAAGGACGTTCCCAGCATCTCTTCGCGCAACGAGATGCGCGACGTCATGTTCGCCGCGTTCGTCCGCTTCGCCCGCACCGCCGAAGCTCCTCGGCCACAAGGAGTGTGAACCGTGGCCCTACCCGAGGAATTCCCGGAGCGCCGCGAGGGAGGGCCGGGGCGCCTCTTCGGGGACCAGGTGCCCCACCCCGGGAAGGAGGACGGCGCGCCCCCGGGGAACGGCGGCGGCGAGGCGGCCGGCGAAGGCGGGGGGGATCACCGGGTCCCGGTCTCCCCAGAGGGCCAGGAGAGGCGGGGTGAGGCGGCCGTAGTGCGGGACGAGGCGGGCCGCGTCCTCCTCCGGGCGGAGGGCGCGGGCGGCGCGGAGGATCGACTGGCGGCGCGCCGGATCCGCGAGGGGGGCCCGGTATCCTTCCACCTGCTCGGCGTCGACGGTGGCGGGGTCGCCCACGATCCCGCGGAGCCCCATCCGGAGCGCCCAGCGGGGTGGGGCGCCCGCCAGGATCAGGTCGCCCAGGAGGGGTCTCCGGGCGAGGGCCATATAGCGGGGAAAGTCCAGGGGGAAGACGGCGCCGCTCACCACGACGAGCCCCCGGAGCGGATCGGGGGCGCCTGCGGTGCGGGCGCCTTCGAGGAGACGGAGGGCAGCCACGAGGATCACCGCTCCCCCCAGCGAGTGCCCCACGAGGACCGGGGGGACGGGGGCCTCGATCGTGGCCAGGAGCTCCGCCACGCGGGCTCCCTGCGCGTGAGGCGTGTAGTCCCCGCCTGCGGGGGCGGGGGCGCGGCCGAAGCCCGCCAGCTCCACCAGGTGGAGGCGGTGGTCTCGGGAAAGGTCCGGGACCCACTTCCGCCACGAGTGGTTCGAGGCTCCGAAGCCGTGCACGAGCACGAGGGGCGGGGCGCCTTCGGGGCCCATGGTCTCGACGAAGAGGCCGTCGGGCCGGGGCGGGGCCGTCGTCATGGCGCCCCTCCGGGGGCCGGGAGCTCCAGGACGCGGGCGCCCCGGGCCTCCGCCTCCCTGGCGAAGCGGGGGTGGCAGGTCAGGAGGAAGATCTGCCGCGAGCGGGAGAGGTGCGCGAGCATCTCGAGGGCGGCCCCACGGCGGTCCGGGTCCCAGTTCACGAGCACCTCGTCGAGCACGAGGGGGAGGGGGTCGCCCCCAGCTTCCACGAGCTCCACCACGGCGAGGCGGAGGGCAAACCAGGTCTGCTCCCGGGTTCCGGTGGAAAGGGGCGCCTCCACCCTCAGCGACTCCTCGAGGTGGGGCCCCCGGACCGCCAGGGCGTCGGGGTCGTCGGGCTCGCCCAGGACCAGGGTGTCGTAGCGCCCCCCCGTGAGGGCGCCGAGGTGGGCCTCGGCGCGGCGGACGAGCTCGGGCTGGTGGGCCTCGCGGAAGCGCCGCTCCGCCACCGACACGAGGCGGGAGAGGACCCAGAGGCGGTCCCGCTCTTCCCGGGCCTCGCGTCGGGCCTCGCGGATCGCCTCGATCCCGCTCTCCACGAGGTCGGCCGTCTCCCCGTCGCGGCCGGCCTCGAGGAGGGTGCGCTGCCGGGACTCCTCCCGCGCGGCCTCCTCGATCTCCTCCTCGAGGGCCTCGAGGCGGGCCTCGGCGTCGGCCAGGCGTTCGGTGGAGTGGGTGGAGCCCGAGTCCGCGTCCGCCTGCTCCCCGTGGAGCCCGGCCACGGCGGACCGGAGCTCGTCCAGGGGCCCGTGCTCCGCCTCGATCCGCGACCGGAGATGGCGGTGCTCCCCGGCGGCCTCGAGACGCGCCTCGATCCTGGGAATGAGTGCGGTGGCCGGGTCCTCCCCCGTGTTTCCGGGCTCGTTCCCGTCCACCTCCCGGAGGAGGGCCAGGAAGGCGCCCCTCCGTTCCCGCTCCTCCGATGCCCGCCGCGCTGCCCGGGACTGCTCCTCCACCGCGGCCGCCCTCCGGCGCACCTGCTCCTCCTCCTCCTTCCGGGCTTCGCGGGCCCGGGCGAGTCGATCGAGGAGGGGAGCCACCCGGGCAGAGGGGGGAAGCTCCGGGTCCGGCCCGGGGAGACCCAGGGCGGCCGCAGCCTCGGTCACCCGATCGTGAAAGCGGTGGACGCGATCCTCCTCCGAGGCGAGGGCCTCGGCGGCGCGGGCCCGGTCCCGGAGCGCGTCCAGGAGCCGACCGAGCTCGGAGGCGAGCCCTTCACCGGCGGAGGCGAGGCGGTCCGGCCGGAGCGGGATCCCCTGGAGCAGGGCAAGGAGCTCGGTCCGGACCCTCCCGGACTCTCCCTGGAGTTCGGCGATCCGGGCCTCGAGCTCCCGCCCCCGGGCCTCCCATCCCTCCCGGCGCGCCCGGGCCGCTTCCAGGGTGCGCCGGTCGCCGAGGGCGAGCCATCCGCCCACCCCGGCCACCACGAGCCCGGCCAGGAGGGCCGCCCAGGCGACCCTGGGGTCTCCGGTTCCCGCCAGGAGGACCGCGAGGGCCACGAGGGCGAGGAGAACCCCGGTCCCCACGAGGACCCGGACCGTGGAAGCCGGACGGGGCGGGGCGGGATCCGGGGGCTCCCTGCGGCGGTGGTCCGCCACGAGCTCGTCGACCTGTGCCACCCGGCGAGCCCCGTCCTCCTGCCTCAGGAGGAGGGACCGGACCCGTTCGAGGGGGAGTGCCGAAAGGGTCGAGGTGAGCGCCTCGAGGGCTCCTTCCGCTTCGGCGACGGCCCCTTCCTCGAGGAGGGGCGCCCCCCCTTCCCGGACCCGCGCGTCGGCGCGGCGGAGCTCCTCCCGGAGGCGCAGGGTCCGGTCCCGGGCGTCGTCGGCGCCCCGGGCCTCGGCGCCGAGGCCCTCGAGGGTCGCCGCGGCCTCGAGGACCGGATCCCGGGCCCCGGACGGGTCGTCCGCGTCGGGGCCCCCGAGAGCCTCGACGGCCGCCGTGGCCTCCTCCAGCGCCCGCTCCGACTCGAGCACCGCCTTTTCCAGCTCCTCCCACCGCGCCCGGGGGTCCCGGGGGAGCCCGGCGAGGGCGGCAGGGTCCCCGCGCCGCGCCGCAACCTCGTCCAGGTGGCGGATCCGTCCCTCCAGGGGGCGGAGCTCCCGCTCCCTCCGGACCACCCCGTCGAGGAGGCCGCGCTCCCGGCGGAGTTCCCCGAGGCGCCCCTGGACCCGCTCCAGCGCCTCCCGGGCCTCCCGAAGGGCCCGGTCCCGGTCCCGGGCGGCCTTCAGGTCCGTGGACCGAACCCGGAGCCGGGCCTCGAGCTCCCGGTCCAGCGGCTTCCCCTGCCGCGTCGGTCGCCAGAGGGCGTGGGCTTCGTCCTCGAGCGCCTTGGCCACGACCCGGGGGGGCGCGAGGTCGCGGGTCCCCATTCCGGCAATGATCCGGTCCCGGATCGTCTGCCACGCCGGTCCCTCCTGCAGGGCCATGAGCTCCGGGAGGGTCACGGTGTGCACCTGGTCATGGATCGCCTGGGGAACGTGGTCCACGAAGGGGACATGGTCGTTGCGGAGATCCCGGGCCTCGCCCTCGCCCTCCGCCCCGTCCTCGGAGTCCGCGTCCAGCTCCCGGATCCGGGCCCAGGGGGTGGCCAGGATCCTCCGGTGCACGTGGATTCGCCGCCCGTCGCCGGACCGGATCCACCCCTCGATCGACCCCTCGGTCCCGTCCCATGGGTTCCAGGGGTTGCGGTCGCGCGAGGCCGGGTAGATGCCGTAGTTCAGGGCCCGGACCGCTTCCAGGAGGCTGGATTTTCCTGCCTCGTTCGGCCCCAGCACCACGACGAACCCCGGGAGGGGTCCCGGGCCGGTGTCGAGTCCGCGCAGGGGGCCGAATGCGGAGACCCGCAGGCGCTCGATCCTCACGACGCCCCTTCCTCCTGGAAGCGGGCCAGGAGCTCGAGGGCGCCCCCGTCGAGAAGGGACCGCAGGTACCGGTCCAGCGCCTCCGGGTCTCCCGCACCCTCCGCCGGGGCTCCCGCGAGGTCGGAGGCGTCGATTCCGAGGGCGGAGGCCGGCGACACCCCCCCCTCCCGGGCGAGCTCCAGCGCCAGGCGAAGGGCCTCGCCCGCCGCGTCCTGGCGCTCACGCGAGGCCTCGAGGTCGAGCGCCGGCCGGACCCCGCGGGCCCGGACCTCCACCTCGAGGGCCCCGATCCGCGCCGCCACCTCCTCCCCCAGCGCCTCGAGTTCCACCGGGTCCCGGAGGAGGCGGTGAAGGGGGGAAGGGCCCTCGAGCTCGAGCCGGACGATCCACCCGGTGCCCGGAAGCCCTGCATCCCCCGAACGCACCTCGTTCCACTGCCGTTCGACCGCGTCCACCAGGGTCTGAACCCCCCTGGCGTCGGCGAGCCCCCCCACGGACAGGAGCTCCCAGCGGATGGGCGCGAGCGGGACGAATTCCACCGTGGGGGCCACGCCCCGCCCGGGAAGCTCCACCACGAGACCGCCCTTGGCGCCGGTCTCCCGGGGGGAACGTCCCTGCGTGTTCCCGGGAAAGTGGATGCCGGGAAGGGAGGAGAGCTCCTGCCGCAGGTGGATGTGCCCCAGGGCCCAGTAGTCGAAGCCCGCCTCCCTCAGGAAGGGGAGCTCGGAGGGGGCGTAGCGGTCGTGGGCCACGTCTCCCGAGGCACCGCCCACCTGGGTGTGGAGGAGCGCCACCGCCGGGGCCGCGCGGTCTTGCGGAGGGCGGAAGGCCCGGGAGAGGTCCCGGTGCTCGTGGGGGCCTTCGTGCCCCGCGCCGGTGACCGTCCCCACGACCCGGTCGCCCCGGCGAACGGCCACCGTTTCAGGCTCGGGGCCGCGAAAGCGATGCACCCCTTCGGGCCAGCGGAAGGCCCCGACCCGCCCACCCCCGCCGGAGGGATCGTGGTTCCCGGCGGCATGGAAGACGGGGATCCCCGCCGCCTCCATGGCCTCGAACTCCCCCGTGAGGAAGCGCTCGGTGGCCAGGGAAAGGCGCTCGGAATCGAAGAGGTCGCCGGCCAGGAGCACGGCGTCGAGTCCCCGCTCCCGGGCAAGGGCGAGTCCCCGGCTCAGCGCCTCCCGCGAGGCCTCCCGGAGCCGCCTGCGGAGTTCCTCGCTTCGTCCCACGAAGAGGGTGTCGAGGTGCACGTCGGCCAGGTGGAGGAATCGCATGGGGTAACCTATGCGGAGCCGAGGGGCGGGGAAATGCCGGGAGGGGCGTTCGGGAGCCCGGGATCGGGGGGGTTCGGGCCTTTACTCCCACCGTGCCCGATGGTACGATTCCTGCCATCATTCCTGCCCCCGTAGGTTCACCCACCGGAACCCGGGTCCCGGCCTTCCGAGGCCCGGGCTTTCCCGGTCCCGCACGGGCCCTTCCCCAGGCCCCACCCCCCTGGTTCGCTACCCATGAGTGACACGACGGAAGCCGCGGTGGAGAAGCTCCGCCAGGAGGCGCTCGAGTTCGAAGCCGTGGCCCGCGAGATCGAGCGGATCTCGAGCCCCGACGAAGCCCCCCTGGCCCAGCGATTCGCCGAGCTCTTCCTGACGAAGGCGCCCCCCGGGTTCCTGGCGGAGCGGAGCGCGGCCCCCCTGGCCCGGATGGTGCTCGAGAACTTCCGGTTCCTCCGCCGGGCGCGCCCAGACCGGGTGGACGTGGAGGTCGTGAACCCCGACGTCGATACCGAGGGGTGGTTTGCACCGGTCACGGTGATTCGCACGAACCTCTCGGAGCGTCCCTTCATCGTGGACTCGATCCGGGAGTTCCTCCACTCGGAGGGGCTCTCCATCGAGGCGTACATCTACCCGGTGGTGCGCGTCGCGCGCGACGACGAGGGGGAGATCCAGGAGCTTCGGCCCTCACGGGAGGGTGGTACGCGGGAATCGCTCGTCTACTGCGAGATCACCCGGGTCACCGATTCCACCCGGCTGGCCCGGCTCCGGGACGAGCTCGTGCGCCGGCTCGAGGACGTGGTCCGCGTCACCGACGACTTCGACGCGATGCGGGAGGCCCTCGACGGGACGATCGAGACCCTCGACCGGGTAGCTTCCGATTTCCCCGACCGCAGGGACGAGGTCAGCGAGATCCAGGCCTTCCTCGATTGGCTTCGCGCCGGCGGATTCGTCTTCCTGGGGTACCGGGGCTACGACGTGGTGGAGGTGGACGGTGTGCCCTCGGTGACGGTGGAGGAGGGCTCGGGGCTTGGCCTTCTACGTTCCGAGGAGGCGTCGACCTACTCGCGTCCGGTGCCGTTGGAGGACCTTCCGGCCTCCCAGCGGAAGCTCCTCGAGGAGGGGCCCCTTCTCATCATCTCGAAGACGAACGCCACCTCCACCGTGCATCGCCGCTCCCGGATGGACTACATCGGGATCAAGCGCCTCGACCGCGAGGGAAGGGTCGTCGGAGAGAGCCGCTTCATCGGCCTCTTCACCTCGGGCGCCTACTCGGAGAAGGCGGACCGGATCCCCATCCTCCGGAAGAAGCTCGACCGGATCCTGGAGGAGTCCGGGGTGGCGGAGGGCTCGCACGACTTCAAGGAGATCCACACGATCTTCAACAGTCTTCCGAAGGAGGAGCTCTTCATCACCTCCACGGAGGAGATCGGTGCCGACGTGCGCACCGTGCTCACCACCTTCGACTCCGACGAGGTGCGGGTGGGGCTCCGGCGGGACCCCCTCCACCGGGGCGTCTCGGTCATGGTGATCCTCGCCAAGGAGCGCTTTTCCGGCGCGGTCCGGAAGCGGATCGAGGAGGCACTGGTCGACGTCTTCGACGGCGAGGTCCTGAACTACCACCTTGCGCTGGGTGAGGGCGACCAGGCCCGCCTCCATTTCTACATTGCGGCTCCGGACGATCGCCTCGACGCCGTCACCGCCGAGGAGCTCGAAGCCACCGTGACCGGCCTCACCCGGTCCTGGACGGATCGGGTCCGGGAGCGGATCGACCGGAAGCACGCGCCCGAAGAGGCGAGGCGCCTCGCGTCGGACTACGCAGAGGCCTTCTCCGCCGAGTACCGGGCGGCAACCGAGCCCGACGTGGCGATCGTCGACATCCAGGCCCTCGAGTCGATGCGGAGCGGTGGGCGGGACATCGCCGTCACCTTCCGGAACCCGGAGGCCGCCGCAGGCGTGGCCGAGGGGGAGGCGGTCACGGAGCTCAAGGTTCACCTGAAGGGGACCCGGCTCGTCCTTTCGGAGTTCATGCCGATCCTGGAGAACTGCGGGCTCCGGGTCATTTCGGTGGCGCCCTTCGAGATCCGGCCGGGAGAGGGAGAGGAGTTCTTCCTGTACTCCTTCCTGGTGCAGCGACCGGACCACTCGCCGATTCCCATCGAGGAGGCGGGGAGCCGCCTCTCCGAGACGATCCTCGCCGTGCGCAGGGGGGATGCCTCGAACAGCTCGCTGAACGTGCTCGTCCTCACGGCCGGGCTCTCCTGGCGCGAGGTGGACGTGCTCCGGACCTACGCTTCCTTCGCCTTCCAGGCCGGGGCTGTGCCCAGTCGACTCTCCCTTCCGGTGGCGCTCACCCACCATCCGGAGATCGCGGCCGTCCTTTTCGAGCTCTTCCGTGTCCGATTCGACCCGGCGGCGGCGGCGGACATGGAGGCGAGGAAGGAGATCGAGGCGCGGGTCCTCACCCGATTCAACGAGGCGCTCGGGTCCGTGACCGCCCTGGCCGAGGACCGGGCGCTCCGGCGTCTCCAGGGCCTCGTTCGCGCGACACTCCGCACGAACTTCTACCGCGGCGGCGGTGCCATCCCCACCCGACGCTCGGGCGGGGTTCCGTACATCTCCCTCAAGTTCGATGCTTCCCTCATCGAGGGCGGCGAGCGGAGCCGGCTCCGCTACGAGGTCTGGGTCCGCTCCTCGCGGATGGAGGGAATCCACCTCCGGGGGGCCAAGGTTGCACGGGGCGGGATCCGCTGGTCCGATCGCCCCGATGACTTCCGCACCGAGGTCCTGGGTCTCGTGAAGACCCAGATGGTGAAGAACGCCGTGATCGTTCCCGCAGGGTCGAAGGGGGGATTCGTGACCCTCCGGGCCCTCCCCCCCGAGGAGATGGCCGACGAGGCGCGGGAGCAGTACAAGACCCTGATCCGGGGGCTCCTGGACCTGACCGACAACCTCGAGGCGGGCGAAACGGTTCCACCGGAAGGGGTGGTCTGCTGGGACGACCCGGACCCCTACCTGGTGGTGGCGGCGGACAAGGGGACCGCCAAGTTCTCCGACGTGGCGAACGGCGTCGCCGAGGAGTACGGATTCTGGCTGGGTGACGCCTTCGCGTCGGGGGGCTCGAACGGTTACGACCACAAGGAGGTCGGGATCACGGCGCGGGGTGCCTGGGAATGCGTCCGGCGCCACTTCCTCGAGATGGGGAAGGACATCCAGACCGAGCCCTTCACCGTGGTGGGGATCGGGGACATGTCTGGCGACGTCTTCGGAAACGGGATGCTCCTCTCCCGGCAGATCCGGCTCATCGCCGCCTTTGACCACCGGGACATCTTCGTGGATCCCGACCCGGACCCGGCCACGAGCTACCGGGAGCGGGAGCGGCTTTTCGCCCTCGGTCGGTCGAGCTGGCAGGACTACGATCGGGACCTCCTGTCGGAGGGGGCGATGATCGTGCCCCGGGGCTCCAAGGAGATCGAACTCACCCCGGAGGCTCGGGAGGCGCTCGGGATCACCGCCGAAGGCCCCTTCGACGGCGAGACCCTGATCCGGCACATCCTGATGGCCCCGGTTGAGCTCCTCTGGAACGGGGGGATCGGGACCTACGTGAAGGCCACCGCCGAGACCCACTCCCAGGCGGGCGATGCGGCGAACGATGCGGTGCGCGTGAGCGCCTCGGAGCTCCGGTGCCAGGTCGTGGGCGAAGGTGGAAACCTGGGCTTCACCCAGCGGGGCCGCATCGAGTACGCCCTCGCCGGCGGTCACATCAACACCGACGCCATCGACAACTCGGGCGGGGTGGACCTCTCGGACCGGGAGGTGAACCTCAAGATCCTCCTCCGCCTGGCCACCGATGACGGCGACCTCGGAACCGCCGACCGGAACGCCCTCCTCCGGGAGCTCCAGGACCCGGTGGCGGAGCTCGTGCTCCGGGACAACGAGGACCAGGGGCTCGCGGTCTCGCTGGACCTTCTCCGGTCCGCAGAGGGGCTGGACGACCTGCGCGACCTCATTTCGGGGCTCGAGCGGGTCGGCATGCTGGACCGGGCGGGAGAAAACCTCCCGAGCTGGGAGGACCTGGCCGACCGCCAGGAGGAGGGGAAGGGGTTCACCCGGCCCGAGCTCTCGGTGCTCCTGGCGTACGCCAAGCTCCACCTGACGAGCCACCTCCTCCAGAGCTCCGTTCCGGAAGACCCGGCGGCCTACCGCTTCCTCAGGGACTACTTCCCCCCGCGGGCTCTCGAGGTCGTCGGAGAGGCGCGCCTTGAGCGTCACCGCCTGCGGCGGGAGATCGTGGCGAGCCAGCTCGCCGGGGACCTGGTCGACGTGATGGGGGCGGGCTTCGTGTACCGGGTGAGCCGGGGGATGGGTCGCTCCCCGGCCGAGGTCGCCCGGGCATGGCTCGTGGCGGCGGAGCTCACCGGGCTCGTGGAGCTCATGGAGCGGCTCCGAATGGGTCGAACCCGGATGCCCCTTGCCGTGACGTACCGGTGGATCCGCGGACTCTCGCGGGTCATGGACCGCACCACTCGATGGCTCCTCTCGAGCCCCGAGTTCGCGGAGCAGGAGACCACGGCGGCGGCGGTGGAGCACCGCCTGGGGCTCGAGCGGCTCCGGGTTGCCTTCCCCGACCTCGTCACCGGCGAGGACCGCCGGATCTTCGAGCGCCTCGCCGAGGAAATGCAGGCCGACGGTGCCGAGGAGGGCACGGCCCGGCGCCTCGTGACGCTGCGCTTCCTGGACCAGCTCCTCGAGATCCTCCGGGTGCACCGGACCTCGGGGGCCGATCCCATCGACGTGGCGCAGACCTTCTACCGGGTGTCGGCCCTTTTCCGGATCCCCTGGCTCCGGAGCGCGCTCTTCGAGGCCGCGGGGGACAACCGGTGGGAACAGCGCGCCGCCCAGGGGCTCGCTTCGGACCTTACACGGGCCCACCAGATCCTGGCCGGAATCGTCCTCGATGCCCGGGCCTCGGCGGGCTCCGTGGAGGCGGCGGTGGAGGCGCTGACCGCCACCGACGCCGGCGCCGTCGAACACTACCTGGAGCTCGTGAAGGAGGTGGAGGCCGAGGAGCGGGTCGGTCTCGCCGCCCTCACCGTGGTGGTACGGGAACTCTCCACGCTTTCGAGGCGCCTCTCGCCGGGTTGACCGTCTCCCGCCCGGGCATTCTCGTTCCGGGATGCGGAGCGTACCGAAACGAAGCCCCCCGTCCCGGTCGGGACGGGGGGCTTCGTGCATCGCGCTTCCGGCTTCCGGAAGGACCCTCCCGGAGGGTCAGCGCCCGGCGGCCTTCATGGCATCGTTCACGTACTGGTCCACCTTGGCCAGGACGGTCACGAGGTCCTTCCGCTCCTCCGCCGAAGAGAGATCGGTGGCGAACTTGAGGAACACGTCCCGCACGGCCAGGCGCTGGGCCTCCCGACCCCTGACTCCGCCCCGCCGGCTGCGGGAAGCACGGCGCCGGGTGCCTCCGGCGGCCAGGCTCTGCTTCCGCTTGATCTGGAGAGGGAAGCGCGCGTTGAACTGGCGGAGCGAGAGCTTCCCCACTCCGGTGTCCACCTTCTTCGCCTTCTCGAAGAGTTCGGTCGTGGTCTGCTTCGGATTTGCCTGAAGCTCCTTCGTCACGAACTCCATCACCTTCTGCTCATTCTTGGCCATGGGCTGCTCCGGCTGGGTCCGGCGGCGCCCGAAAGGATCGCCGCATCGGGGGTTGGATGAGGTGGGAGAGCCTGAAATGTGCGAGGTGACGGCAATGTCGTCAATGGTGCTGCATTGGGGTGCAGGAAGTCCGGGCAATGAACGGGTCAAGCGGGTGCTATCTGGACCGAGAAACCGTAGGTCTCCTCGAAAAGTCCCTTCTTCTTTCGGACGGCCCACCGCTCGAGGAGTAGGTCGCCCTCTCCCCGAAGCGACAGGACCAGGTCGAGGCCGCGCACGTTCACCTCCACGTCGTGCACGCGCTGGAGGTGCTGGCGGTCGAGGGCGTCCGCGATGCGGAGGATGGACGCCAGCTGGTCCACGCGCACGCGGTCCTGCGGCGGGAGCCGCATGTACTCGGCGTGGTGGGGCTGGGGGTGCCCCTTCCGGTGGTACCGGGCGACGTTCGCCACCACGAGGTTCTCGTCGGGGGTGAGCCCCGGGAGCTCGGACCGGGAGATCAGGTAGAGTGAGTGCTTGTGGTGCCGCTTGTGCCCGATGAAGGTCCCGATGTCGTGGAGGAGTGCCGCCGCATGGAGGAGCTCGCGGTCCCGCGCCCCCATTCCGTGGAGCTTCTCCAGCCGATCGAAGAGGAGGAGGGAGAGCCGAGCCACCTGCACCGCGTGGGCCTCGTCGAACATGAAGCGCCTCCCGAGCGAGATCGCCGACTGGACCCGCTGGGAGGTCTCACGGGCGCCTGCGGATCCCGGCGAGGCCAGGTGGCCGGCCAGGTCCAGAACCACGCCTTCGCGCACCCCCACATGGGGGACCAGGATCCGGTCCACCCCGGCGAGTCGCGCCACGCGGAGGTAGACGAGGGCCGCGGGAAGGATCACGTCTGCCCGGTCCTCCCGGAGTCCGAGCTGGTCCATCCGTTCCCGGTACGAGAGGCGGGTGAGGAGCTGGATCGCCGCTTCCAGGTCCCGGACCGGAAGGGTGCCCACCCCCCGGTCGTCGGAGGGCGCCGCCGCGAGTCGGGCGAGGGCCTCGATGTTTCCGCCGGTGGCGATGAGGCCGCTCGGAGTCCAGTACTGAGCCGGCGCCGGGATCCTCAGAATCGAGACATACTCCTCGAGGAGGGTCCGGAGGCGTCCCGGGTCGTGGGTTCCCTCCGAGACCTCCTCGAGGAGGCGGACCGATCCCATCGTGTGGGACTCGCTCCAGAGCATCCCCGCGTCATCCACGAGTGAGACCTCGACGCTTCCGCCTCCCAGGTCCACGAGGATCCACTGGCCTCCTTCCAGCTCGATGCGCGACCCCACCGCCGTGTGAACGAGGCGTGCTTCCTCGACTCCGGTGATGATCTCGAGGCGGATCTCCGACTCCCGGAGGATGCGCTCCGTCAGGATCGCGCCGTTCCGGGCCTCCCGAACGGCACTGGTCGCCACGGCACGCACATGCCCGATCCCGAGCGCATCCATCCGTTCCCGGAAGTGGACGAAGGCCCGCACCGCCGCATCCATCGCCTCAGGCGCGAGGCGCCCTCGGAGGAAGACCTGGTGTCCGAGGCGCACCGGGACCCGCTCCTCTTCGAGGGGGGTCCAGCGGCCGGCGGAGGAGAAGCGGGCGGCGAGGAAACGGATGGCGTTCGACCCGGTGTCGATGGCCGCCACGTCGAGGGGGAAGCGCGCGGCCTCGGGCGAGGAGGTGGGCAACGTCGGGTCCGGGTCAGCGGGTGCGAAGGAGGGTGGCGCGGAGCTCGGGTGGAGGATTTCCGGTGCCCACACGGATCTCGACGCGAGCCACCTGGGGGGCATCCACGGCGAAGCGGGCATAGATCGCGCCCCCGGAGCGGAGACTGACCTGGACCGGGGCGGCAGGGGTGAGGGTGCGGGTGGAAATCGGGTAGGTCTCGGAGCCGAGCGCAGCGAAGAAGGAGGGGTGGCTCCAGCTCTGGAGCCGGTGCTGGGAGGGGAGGGAGGGGACGCGCTCGTCGGCATAGATGGCCACCGCCCAGTCGGCGAGCCAGGTGCGAAGCGTCTCGGCGCCCCCGACCTGCGCCGCCAGGTTCGCCCAGCCACGCTGGGGGCCGTCGGTGAGGGCCCGGGTGAAGGAGGCATCGCTTCCGGTGCGCCGGTCCGTGGCGTATCGGAAGAACTGCTGCGCCGCGCCGCGTCCCTCCAGGTTGTCGACGGAGTCGTAGGGGGCATGCCGCTCCGGAGACTCGAGGAAGCGCCGGAAGAGGAGGAGGTTCCCCAGGTGGTGCGCGTTCACCGCGTCGATGGCCGCGGGCCCGCTCTGCTGGAGGGCCTGGAGGCTCAGGTTCGACCGGGGGGAGAGCCCGGAGTCACGGAAGAAGAGGATCTCCTCCGAGAGGTGGGAGAGGGCCTCGTTCAGCCAGACCTCTTCGGCCCACTGCTGCCCCAGCCGGATGATGTGCAGCCGCCGGGCCGCGTTCACCAGGTGCTGCATCTCGTGGGTGATCCACGACAGGCTCGCGCGCTTCACGAACTCCAGGGGATAGGCGTTTCCGTTGATCGAGCCCTGGGGATCCGGCACCGCCAGGTAGATGATTTCGGCCACGTTCGAGGTGGCGCAGGCAGCGAGTCCCCCACCGGTCTGGAGGGGGAAGAGATCCCGGGCGAAGAAGAACCCGCCCACGATCCGGTTCGAGTTCGGCTCGGCGAGGCGGTTCACCTCGGGGGTGAAGAAGAGGATCGTCCGGGCGTTCCCGTCGAGGTCGGTGAAGGACCCGAAGTACTCCTGGATCAGGGGTGCCACGAGGGCATCGAAGTCCGACGCCAGCTTCTGGAAGTCGGCGGTGGTGAGCCCCTGGGCGGGGCGCGCCGTGTCGGCGACCACGATGGCCCCGTTCGAGACGGCCATGACCTCTCCCGTCCGCATGATCGGGTTCGAACAGGCTTCCCGTGCCTGGGTGTTCAGCGTCAGGAGGGCGCCGACGGAAGGGGCCTCCGCCTCCGTCATCGCGTGGGCCGGGATCGTCCAGCGGGCGCCTCCGGATGCCGCGGAGGTCACGTGCGCGGAGAGCTCGGCATGCTCGCGGCGGCGCAGCTCGTGGTGGAAGGCGTGGTCCACCTCGGGGTCGCGCCCTCCCCCCGGGGCAAGGAGCGCCGCGTGCCCTGGAGTGGTCATCCCGGACACGAAGGGCGAGGGAGTGCTCCCGGGCCCGATGGCCCTCGTGCCCTCGGCGGTGAGGCGCACCGTTCGGCTTGATCCGGCCACCGAGTCCAGGACCATGGGGACCAGGACGAACTCCGCGCCCTGGGCGCCCTGGATGCAGAAGACCCCCGCCTGGGCTCCGGTCCGGAAGGAGGAAGCCCCCACCGCCAGCGTCACGGTGTTCGCGGAAGAACATTCCGCCGCGTACGGGTCGACGGGATCCACCACGTCGGTGGCGGACCGGTCGCACCCCGCAAGAGCGAGGGAGCAGGCGACGAGGAGGAGCGCCGGGCGCACCGTGGGGATCGTGCGGTCATGCATCGGGGGTCCGGGGTCCGGGGTCCAGGGTGCGGTGCGACGGGAGATGCGGCTTCCCGGAAAGTTCCGGGGTCGGGGCCGTGTGCGGCAAGGGGAGGGGTGCGCCGGAGGTGGTGCGTGGTTCTCCACGCGTTCAACCCGTGGCGGGGGTGGACCGTTCCTCCGCTCCGCCGATCCCCGGACGCTACGCGAGCACGACCCAGGTGCTTGCGGCCAGGAATCCGAGGGCGATGAGTCCCAGGAGCACGTACTCGACTAAGGGTGCTTCCTGCCTTCCGGTCTTGCCGTGGAACCAGGCGATGACGGTGGAAGCGGTGATCCCGCTCACCGCGAAGACAAGCGAGAGCCGATAGGCCACGTCCGGGAGGATGTTCCGGCTGACGAGCTGGTCCACCACGGTCATGAGTCCCCATCCGATTCCCACGGCAATCAGGATGACCTGGGGGACCCGTCGCTTGACGAGTTCGTTCAGGTCGGCGGGTTCACGGTTCACCGACGGGTGCAAACCCGCTTCCTCGCCGCCGTCCTCCATGAAACGCACCAGGTCGGCTGCGCTCGGGCGGTGTCGGGGCTCCCGGGCGAGGCAGCGCCGGACCAGGTCCGAGAAGCCAGGGTCGACATCGGGCCGGACGGAACTGAGGGAGCGGGGCTCCGTGGTGAGGCGGGCCCGGATGATCGCAGCCGCAGAGCCCCCCTCGGGCCAGGGCTTCTCTCCGGTCAGGAGCTCGAAGGCGGTGATCCCGAAGGCGTAAATGTCCGCGAGTTCCGAGACCGGCTCCTCGAGGAGCTGTTCCGGCGCCTGGTACCCGGGGTCCCCGACGGTCTGCCCGGCCACGGTGAGCCGGGCTCCCCCTTCGTCGGCGGTGGCCAGGATCGCGGCGATCCCGAAGTCGGAAAGGAGGGCCTCGCTCCGCCCCTCGTCCCAGAGCACGTTCCCGGGGCGGACGTCGCGGTGGACGATCCCCCGGGCATGGGCGGCGGCGAGGGCGGAGGCCACGCTCCCGAGTACCCTGCGGGCGTTGTCGACGCCGAGCGGGCCCTCCGCAGCGAGCCGGTCCTCCATCGTGCGGCCCTTCACGAACCGCATCACCAGATACGGCGTGTCGTCCGGGAGTCGGCCGTACCGGTAGACGTCGACGACGCTCGGGTGCTGGAGAGATGCCGAGGCGCGGGCCTCCCGCTCGAACCGCTTGCGCGTTGTCTCGTCCTCGGCGGGCCCGGGGAGGAGCATCTTGATCGCCACGAGTCTCCCCAGCTGCCGGTCCCGGGCAAGGAAGACCCGGGCCACGCTCCCCGTGCCCAGCTCGTGTCGGATCTCGTACTCCGTGCCGAGCGCAGCCTCGAGTGCGGCCTTGGCCCTGCGGCTCTCCTCGGCGGCCGCCTGACCGGCGGGAGGAGGGGTCACGACGTGCTCGGCAGATGGGTGCGACCGATCACGATGGTCACGTTGTCGGTACCGCCGGCGTCGAGGGCGTCGCCGAGAAGCTGCTCGGTCACATCCCGCGCGGACGTCATCGCCGCGAGCCGCGCGGCGATCCGCGCATCGTCGACATGCTTCGTGAGACCATCGCTGCAGAGGAGGACGACCGTGCCCCGGTCCCGCACGAGGCGCGTGACGACCGGTGCGGCCATTTCGCTTCCCATCGCGCTCGAGAGCACGTTGGACCAGCGGGTCCGCTCGGCATCCTCCCGTCGCAGGACGCCCTGGTGCACGAGTTCCTCGGCCACCGTCTGGTCCTGGCTCACCTGGGTCAGCGTTCCGTCCCGGAACACATACCCCCGGGAATCCCCGATCTGAAGGAGGAAGGCGTGGGGCCAGAGGCCGAGGAAGAGAGTCAGGGTGGTCGCGAATCGTCGCTGCTCCCCTTCCTCCCGAGTCCGAACGAGGAGGCTCTCGTGGCAGCGGAGGGCGGCCTCGTTCAGGAGCCGAGCGAAGATCTCCGGGTCGTTCCCCTCCGCCCGCTCTGCCTCAGGAAAGGAAGCGGCCACCTCGTCGCGGAGCCGGTCCACCGCGGTCCGGGCGGCCTCCGCGCCCCCTTCGGTGCTTCCGACCCCGTCGGCGACGATCCCCAGGGTTGCGAGAGGCTCCTCGGCCAGAGCCGCTCGGTCGCTCTCGGTGAGGGCGGTGGTGTCGAACCACCGTCCGTGGGCCAGGAATCCCACGAAGAAGTGGTCCTGGTTCCGGCGGCGGACCCTGCCGGTGTGGGTCACCCCCCACGCATCGATGTCACGGAGGCCCGGACGACGCATTTCGGACGCTTCCACGGCTCGCGGTGCTCCTTGTTCGGCGGGGTTTGATCGGGCGCCAAGGTAAGGTTGGCCGCAGGCCGGGGCAACGAGAACCAAAACGGCCGGGCCAATCGAGGGTTCGCCTCGACTGACCCGGCCGTATGCTACTGCTGACCTCGGTCTTGAGTCGGGACGGCCGGATGAGCCTCGGCTTCGCCTCAGCTGATCCGGCCGTATCGGTTTCCCGGTTTTCAACCACGAGTCGGGACGGCCGGATGAGCCTCGGCTTCGCCTCAGCTGATCCGGCCGTATGCTACTGCTGACCTCGGTCTTGAGTCGGGACGGCCGGATGAGCCTCGGCTTCGCCTCAGCTGATCCGGCCGTATGCTACTGCTGACCTCGGTCTTGAGTCGGGACGGCCGGATTCGAACCGGCGACCCCCTGAACCCCATTCAGGTGCGCTACCGGGCTGCGCCACGTCCCGAGACCGGTGAAGCTAACCCCCGGCCCCCTTTGCCTCAAGCCTGATCGGATCAGTTCGAGGAGATCGCGACCCGCGAGGCTTCGAGGCGGTAGCCCACACCCCGGATGGTCACGAGGAGACGGGGCGCCGAGTGGTCCTGTTCGAGCTTGCGGCGGAGTCGGTGGACCGTGGCGTCGAGCACGGCCTCGTTGTCCTGGTCCTCGCCCCAGATGTCGGCGAGCAGGGTCTCGCGGGAGACCACTCGCCCCTGGGCCTGGAGGAGGCGCTCGAGAAGATCGAATTCCCTGGCCGTGAGCGCGTTCGGGCGGTCCGACCCGAGCACGGTCCGGGAGAATCGATCCACGACGATCCGGGATCCCCGCCTCGGACCCGTCGCACCGGACGCCCGGTCCAGGAGCATCGGACCGATCAGCGCCCTCAGGAGGATCCCCCCGGCGTTGTGCGGGGGCGCGAGGACGTCATCCACGCCGGCCTCCACGAGCGCCGCCGCCCGGCGCGGATCCACCTCCGAGAGGAGGTAGAGGACGCGTGCGCGGGGGGACACGTGCCGCAGCGCCGAAAGGAGCCGGGAGAGGTCCGAGTCCAGGTGATCGCCGAGGAGGACGACCTCGGGTTCGACCCGGCCCGCCAGGAGGATCGCTTCCGAGGCATCCTCGGCGGACCATGTGTGCACGGCCTCCGCCTCGAGACCCGCGATGAGGCCGGGGACGCTCCGATCCATCCCTGCGAGCACCGCGGAGCGGATGACCGGGTCCGTGGCTAGGGGCTGAAAGGTGACTCGGCTGAGGCGTGAGAGGGCGGTGCTGGCCATGGCACGGTGAGGATGGGGTGAACGCCGGCGACCCGGCGCGGGTCCGGGCTCCAGCGGGCATCGTGATCGGGTCGGAGCCCCGAATTATACTCTACGACGAGTCCGAGGGCCAAAACGTTGCAACGGGGGGTGGATGAGCGCACCGGACGTTCGCTCCCGAACCGGTACCTGGGGACATTCCGGACGCGGGCGCTTTTCAGGGTTGACACCCTCAGGAGGCCCGTCTATACTTGGGGTCCTGTTGCGGGGTGGAGCAGTCTGGTAGCTCGTCGGGCTCATAACCCGAAGGTCGCAGGTTCGAATCCTGCCCCCGCTATTTCGAAGGGTGGAACGCCGCCATTGGCGGCGTTTCCACGTTAACGCTCCTCACGGAGAGCCGTTTGCGCTCCGGAGGACCTGAAACGGCAAGGAAGGTACGGATGCCGCAGCCCTCCGAATCGCTGAACCGGGACTCGCGCCCGGAACTGCCGGGGGATGCGGTGCCGGGATGGCTCGAGGCCGATACCTGGTCTCGCCCGGACGTGCGGACGGGGGACGAGCGGCGGTAGCGGTCGGATCGCTCGGCCAGGAGGCTCCCCCGCCCGCGCCCGGAACGGCTCGGGCGGTTTTTTTGGCCAGGTAGCTCAGTTGGTAGAGCACACGACTGAAAATCGTGGTGTCGGCGGTTCGATTCCGCCCCTGGCCACTTGAAAGGTCCGATGATGAGGCTCCGGGGCCATCGTCAGGGTTGAAGGTCCGTAGCTCAATTGGTAGAGCACCGGTCTCCAAAACCGGCGGTTGGGGGTTCGAGTCCCTCCGGGCCTGTGAAGGCAGGGTGGCCGCCAAGTCTGCGGTCCGAGGCTCGGGCCCGGCCGGGTCGGACGAAATGATGAATGCCCTCATCGTCTAACGGTCAGGACAGGGCCCTTTCAAGGCTCAGGTCGGAGTTCGATTCTCCGTGAGGGCGTGAGTGTTTGCTGGAAATGCGGTTCAGGGGCTGTAGCTCAGTTGGTTAGAGTGCCGGTCTGTCACACCGGAGGCCGCGGGTTCGAGTCCCGTCAGCCCCGCTTGAGATGCACGAGGGTTGTTTGAAAACCAGGGTCGTCGGTTGAGGTTTGGGGCCGTAGCTCAGTTGGGAGAGCGCTTGAATGGCATTCAAGAGGTCAGGGGTTCGATTCCCCTCGGCTCCACTCCAGGATTTCTGGAGCTCGGGTGGCGGAATTGGTAGACGCGCAGGATTCAGGATCCTGTGGGGGAAACCCCGTGAGGGTTCGAGTCCCTCCCCGAGCATGGCGCGTCTGCGCCAAGCGGTCCGATCGTTTGCAGGAGGCACGCCCACGTGCTGGAATTGGTAGACAGGCTGGTTTGAGGGACCAGTGCCGGAAACGGCGTACAGGTTCGAGTCCTGTCGTGGGCATCAGGAAAGCCGCTCCCTCGGAGTGGACCCGGTGTGGATACGCTGGGGCAGGCGCCCGTAGCTCAATTGGATAGAGCGCTTGACTACGGATCAAGAGGTTGGGGGTTCAAGTCCTCCCGGGCGCATGTTCGACTTGCCTTCCGGCACGCGGGAGATGGCCGGTCCTGGGCGCATAGCTCAGTTGGTTAGAGCGCTACGTTGACATCGTAGAGGTCAGAGGTTCGAATCCTCTTGCGCCCATGAATTCCGCGAGAAGCGCCTTCCGGGTTCGCTTCCAGGCGGTGACAGTTCCGCCAGCGGGGCCGTAGCTCAGATGGGAGAGCGCTGCAATCGCACTGCAGAGGTCAGGGGTTCGATTCCCCTCGGCTCCATTGCTTCGCCACCATAGCTCAGCTGGTAGAGCACGTCATTCGTAATGACGGGGTCGTCGGTTCAAGTCCGACTGGTGGCTCTCGGTCGGGTTCCGCAGTGGCGGGGTTTGACCTCACGGCAGGCCTGTGCAACATTGGCCGAAGAAGGATCCTTGCCCCTTGGTGTAATTGGCAACACGCCTGACTCTGGATCAGGAGAGTCCTGGTTCGAACCCAGGAGGGGCAATTCCCCGGAGGGGTGGCCGAGTGGCTTAAGGCGGCGCCCTGCTAAGGCGTTGGGCCGAAAGGCCCGCGTGGGTTCGAATCCCACCCCCTCCGCTTGTACACGACGAAGGGCGCCGAGCCCGCGTCGGGCGGGATTGGCGGAGCAGGTTGCAGGGTGGAGCGACCTTGGTCGTTCCACCCTCTTTCGTTTCCCTGACTCGGCATCGAACACGGACAGCATCAGGACGGGTGGCCGAGTGGCTTAAGGCGCACGATTGGAAATCGTGTGGGTGCAAGCCCGCGTGGGTTCGAATCCCACCCCGTCCGCTTGGTCGTGGCCGCAAGGCCTCGCGAACGGTTCTCGGGGTAGGGATTCGCGGAATGGACCGGAGCGGATCCCACCTCGTTCGGATTGCGGGAAGACAGCAAGCAGGCAGGGCATGGAAAGAACAGCGGGGCGTGGCTCAGTCCGGTAGAGCGCTGCGTTCGGGTCGCAGAGGTCCCCGGTTCGAATCCGGGCGCCCCGATTGATTGTGTGTCACCATGCGTCGGGCGCCCAGGGTCTGCCGAGGCAACCGCCGAGGCTCATCCGGGCGCCCCGATCGGGTAGGGACTGTCCGGCCCCTTTCGGCGCCGGATTCTCGACGAAAACGGCTGGGACCGACGATCCTGAAGCAAGGAATGGAGGCGTAGTCTAACTGGTAAGGCACCGCACTCGAAATGCGGCGGGCGCAAGCCCTTGGGGGTTCGAGTCCCTCCGCCTCCGCTTCCAAGACACGTCAGCGCTCGCGGGCCAGTCCAGGCTCGCGGGCGCTTCGTGTATCCGGGCGCGGAAGGACTCTCACCCCCAAGGGG
>JBJHCE010000033.1:0-22859 GCA_050485865.1 Gemmatimonadales bacterium
CCCGCATCGGCCGCCCCGGGTGTCCCCCGCCCGTGGCCCTCCGCAGGCCGAGCTCCACTTCGACCAGTCCCCGACCTTCGATCTCGCCGCTCCTGAGCCCATCCCGGAGTACGAGTTCGATCAGTCCGCTCCCCAGGACTGGGAGGCCTGAGGAACCCCTCGATCGCGTTCGCGTGCCCCCCGCTCCTGTGCCACCAGACCGTCTCCCACCGCCCATCGCACCATCCCTCGGGCCCCAGTTCCCATGGCGCGTTCGTCCTCCGCCGCTTCGGCTGCTCTCCGGCCCCCCCCCGGGCTCACGGCCGAGCCCGGCATCCCCGACTCTTCGAGAGCTTGCTCGGCCAGACCCCGCGCCCTACCTTGCCTCCGCCCGCAAGAGGGCGTTTGAAACTCCTGTCCATCGCTCGTGCCAAGCCAAGCCGGTACCGGAGTTTTCGTGATGACTCGACTCCTCCTCCTCGCGTTCCTGTTCGCCTTCCCTCCCGCCCTCAGCGGCCAGGATCGGCTGACCTCTGAAGACCAGGCCCGAGCGATCAATTTCGTGATTGCGCACATGCGGAAGATGCCGGAACTCGATTTTCCGGACCAGTTCCTCCTGACACCTGCGTACAATGTCTCGATGGTCTCGGCGGCGGCCCGGGGTAGCGAAGCTGCCAGGACAGAGGCCCTCGCCTCCCGTCTGGACGGATCTCTGGGCGTCACGGATCGCGCGGCCCCGCGATGCACCCCAAGGGGTCCCGCGCCGCAGGCCGTCTGCCGATGGGACGACGGGATTGAGGTCATCAGGGCGAGCGCCGAGGTACGGGGAGCCTCCGATGTTCTCGTGCAAATCCATCGCCACGGCCCAGACGGTTTCATCGGAGCAGTCCTGGACGACGGAACCCAAAGGGTGGGCGTCGAGACGGCGCACGCCATCGTCCGCCTTGGCGCTGAAGGCTGGAGCATGGTCCGGTTCGAAAGGATCTTCCGGACGCCCGGACTTGGTCCAGCCGGGGGATGACCCTCGGGGTCTGTCAGACTTGGATGAACGCCGGATCTCTTCGTCGGCCTGCAGGCGAAGTCCCGTTTCCCCGGGCAGGGGGCTTCAGGGCAGGACCATGAGATCCTTCGATCGCGGAGGCGCCCTCAGAGGCCCCCAGGGGCGCTTAGGCGGGCCTCGGGGGTCGAGGCCTACCCGGAGAGAGGGTGCCATCGGCATCCAGGGGCCGTGAAGGTGCCTTTCCGTGCGTTTCTCTCCTTCGATGTTCAGGAAAGGTCTCGTTTTCCGTAGACTATCGATGTGGTTTTTCCAAATGCTGGCGCCTGTTTTGGATAGCCTTCGCGCGGTATTCCCAAAAGAACTCCAAATCGTCTCAACGGGGTATTTGCTTAACCCAAGTGACCCCTACATCTTGGGGTGATGGGATCCGGAGCCTCGGAACTGAAGCCTGGAGTGGACTACCTCCGGGACCGGCTCGATTTCGACGAGTTCTTTCCTGACGAGGGAAGCTGCTTGGCGTATCTGGAAGGGGTGCGTTGGCCGCACGGCTTCATCTGCCCCCGATGCGGTGAGCGCGGTCCCCCATGGCGGTCGTCGCGAGGGGTGCTCGGCTGTCGGGGGTGCCAGGCGCACACATCGGTTATTGCCGGGACGATTCTCCACCGGACCCGGAAGCCCCTGCGCACCTGGTTCCTCGCAGCGTGGGAGATCAACTGCTCGACCGCCTGGCCCGGCTCGTCCCGCCGCCGCGCATCCATCGCCATCGCTACCACGGAGTCCTGGCTCCCAACGCGCGCCTGAGGTCCGCCGTGGTCTCGATGGGCGGCCCGAGCCCGAAGAGATTCCGGCCGGCGTGGAGTCTCGCTCCTCACCCGGTCTCGCGTCCCACCCCGTGGCTCCAGCGGACCGCTCTGATGAGCCGAGTTCGACCGGCGCCACGCCGCGAGCACGATCGAGCCGCATGCGCTGGGCCGAGCTCCTGGCCCGGATCTACGAAGTGCTCCCGCTCCTGTGCCCCGCCTGCGCTGGCGAGATGCGGATCATCTCGTTCATCACCCTCCCGTCCACCGTGGAGCGCATCCTCCTCCATCTCGACCTCCCGCATCGGCCGCCCCGGGTGTCCCCCGCCCGTGGCCCTCCGCAGGCCGAGCTCCACTTCGACCAGTCCCCGACCTTCGATCTCGCCGCTCCTGAGCCCATCCCGGAGTACGAGTTCGATCAGTCCTTGTCCGACGACTGGAAGGCCTGAGCTACGACTCCGTCCCCTCCTCTGGCCCCCGGGCCCTGGCGACCGGCCGGACCCATGGGCCCTGCCGAGCGTGACCTTCCACGTTTCGAGACCGCCGCCGCCTCGATGCAGCCATGTAAATTGTAATGACATGTAATGACAACTGCACGCCCCGGTTCGGGCGTCCCGTTTCCCGGCCCCGCTGCCCGTGCCTCTCCTGGCCGGAGCCCCCGGACTCGATGCCGTGGCCTCGGTGTGCCCTCCATCCCATGCCGGGCGCGGAGCAGAGCCTGCCGGACCAGGTGGGCCTGCGTGCCCGAGGCCTGAGCCCTCCGCGCCCCGGTGCCGCATCCGATCCGCTCGCCCCACGCACCCCCCGGCGGCACCTTGCCCCAAGGAAGGGGGGGCGAGGGCGATCACCACGCGGAGGGCCGGGAGCATGCATCCACGAACGATCGGCAGGGCAGGGTTGGCCCCGCACGGGTCCAGGTGGGCCCTCGTCGCGGCCTGCACCCTCGGAGTCGTGGTCGGGGGATGCGCATCCTCGGGCGAGGATTCGCGCCGGGCCGATGCCACGCCCGCCCCGACGCTCCACGTGCCGGATGGGTTGATCCTGGACGGAGGGTTCGACGCGGTCCTGCGCGGGGACCCGGCGCTCGGAGTGCGCGAGGTGGGCTCCCTTCCCCCCGACACGGCCCGGGCCCGATGGGGCGGGGCAGGGGAGGGCGGGGCGGTTCTCCTCTCCCGGGGGGAGGCACCCTCCTCCGCCGGGGTTCATCGCGATGGCGCGTCGACGAGCCACGGACCGCCCGGCGGAGCGACCTCCGGACTGGCTCCCGTCCCCCGGTAGCGAGCCCGCCTCGTCCCTCATGATTCGGGCCATCAGGGGCTCCGAGGCGGGTCGCCTCTACGGGACCCGTGCCTGGTTCGGCGTGGTCGAGATCCGCACGGGGGATTCGACGGCACGCTGACCGGCCGGTGCCTGGGGAGCTCATCCGGATTCCCAGTTGCGGGCGGGGAACGGATCCCATTGCACCCGTCAGGACCGCACGTGCTGCCGGGCCGCCTCGTACAGCCCGACGATGAGGACCACCCCGGCCAGGGCCACGCCCAGGAGCTGCGCCGGGCCCATCACCGCGTCGGCGGGCTCGCCCCCGGCCCCGAGGACCTCGGGGAGGGACCAGATGGGAAGAAGGACCGAAAGGAACACGAGGACGAGGTTCACGAGGCTCTCCCCCATCCCGATCCAGGGCGCGAGCCGGGGGTTCCGGAGCGCCACGCCGCCCAGGACGAGCAGCGCCGCGTAATAGCCCCACCGCCCCCCCGCCTCCCCGAGGCCAGGGGCGCGCAGCTGCGCCCCGAAGAGGAGGTCCAGCGCCACGAAGACCAGTGTTCCCAAGAGGTAGTACCCCACGAGGAGCTCCACACGGGGCCCGGGCCCTACCTGGCCCACGGATGCGCCGGGTATTCCGGATGAGGGGAGGGAAGGGGGTGGCGTCATGGATCCGGAAGGGTCGCGGGAGGGTGGCGGCGGGACAGGGACCCAACACTTTGGGCGAGTGCACGCCCGACTGTCCATGGCGAGCCGTTCGTTTCCGCTCCGTTCCCCGCCCCCTCGTGATCCGCCGTGCCTGCTCTTCGCGCGTTCACGGAAGTGGGCCGGTGCCGTGCCGCGCCCGGATCCCGGACCCGTGAACCGGGTCGTGAACCGAACAGGGAGGCCTGGCCATGAAGACCTGGGGACTGAGTCGGAGGGACTGGATCCTGGTCCTCATGGTGGGGGGGATCGTCGGCGTGTACGCGGTGATCGACGACCTCCGGGGCGGGGGCGATGGCGCACTCCCGGCGCCCGGCCCCGCATCCCCGGAATCCCCGGCGTTCGACGAGGGCTCGCCCGGCGCGGGGTGGGGTGGCGAGTCCGCCGCAGCCACGCGGGCCTCCGGTGGGCCTTCCGGAACCCCGGCCGGGGTCACCCGGCTCCGCCCCCACACGGTGATCGACCGGAGCGGGTTCGGACAACCGGTGGAGGCGGTCTCGGTCCTCGTGCCCGACGGGTGGCGTTTCGAATCGCGGGTGACCTGGAAGGGGGAGGGTGGGTTCTGCTCCGGCGACCACGCGGGGGTTTTCTGGGATGCGACGAGCCCCGACGGGTCGGCGGCGGTGGGATCCCGCCCCGCCATCCTGGTCTCGAACTGGCCGGACACCTTCCAGGGCCAGGGGGTGGCACCCACCGGGTACTGCCACCTGGGGGAGGTTCAGTCGAACCGCGAGTTCGTGGAACGCGTCCTCGTTCCCATCGTGAGCCCCGGAAACCGGATCGTCGAGGTGGAGGAGATCACCGACCTTCCCGCAGAGGTCCGGCAGCAGGCGCAGGCCCGGTCGGCCCAGGACGCCATGATCGGCGGGCGGACGACGCCCTCTGGCACCGCGGTAGTCACCCGTACCCCTGACGGGCGGCACGAAGAGATGATCCTGGTCTTCTACTTCGTTACGGAACACCCGGCGCCGTCCCCGTGGGTGCCCGGGTTCCGGATGGTCCTGACGACGACCCCGCTCGTGGTGCGGGCCCCGGCGGGGGCCCCGGAGCGGGCCGTCTCCATGGCGGCCACGATCCTCAGCACGGTGCGCTTCAACCCTGGATGGCAGCGAGCCATCCAGGAGATCGACCGGAAGCTCACCGAGATCGCCGTGCGCGGCGCCGCCGAGCGGTCGCAGATCCTGGCCAACTCCTTTCGCGAAGTGGGCGAGATCCAGATGTCGGGGTGGCGGGAGCGGACGGAAGCCGACTGGCGCGGGGCCCAGTCCGTGGCCGACGCCCTCGCGGGGCTGGACCGGAGGGTCGACCCCCATACCGGGCGGGAGGTGCGCCTCGATGCCACCGGTACGCGCTTCTTCGCGAACGCCGCCGGGGAGTTCCTGGTCGTGGACGCCCCCGACCTCGATCCCCGCCGCCTCTTCCCCTCGGAGGAGTGGCGCGAGATGCCGTCGGCGAACCGGCCCCGGTAGTACACAGCGGGAACGCGACCCGGGTGTCGGGAGGGAAGGGGCCACCCGGCGCTCCGGAGACCGCCCACCCTTGCGAAACCGGCCGCGGTGTGCCCTTGTGGGGGTCATCTCCGTTCCGCGCGGGTCTTCCCTGGACCGCTTCCGGAGTCCCCTGCGCATCCTCACGCGGTCGCTCCGGGGATTCCCGGAGGTGGCATGGCCGAGTCCCGTGTACCGGTCTCACCGTGACAGGGAAGTCGTCATGCACGCTCGCCTCCGGCGCTCGCCACTCCTCTCCGCCGCACTGCTGGGCATCCTCGCGCTGGGCGTTGCGCCCGCCGATGCCCAGATGCCCTCCTCCCTCCGCGCCCCCCATGCGCCCGTACCGGGGTGGGTCGGCGGCGAGGGATCCGCGAACTACCAGCTCGCCGCCCGCTGGGCCCCGTACCGCATCAACTCGCTCCTCTACTCGACCTCGGTCAACCCGACCTGGATCGAGGCCGGCGACCGCTTCTGGTACGAGTGGCGCACCTCGGACGGGAGCCGGTGGATGCTCGTGGACCCGGCCCGGGGCACCCGGACCGAGCTCTTCGACAACGACTGGCTCGCCGCCCGCCTCACCGAGATCACCCGCGACCCCTGGGATGGCCAGAACATTCCTGTCCGGAACCTCCGCTTCATCAGTGAGCACATTCTCCAGTTCGAGGTGCTCTCGTCGCAGGATGAAGAGGTGGAGATCCGTCGACAGCAGCAGCAGCGGCAGGACGACGTGGAGCGGGAGGAAGAGGAGGAGCAGGTGACCGCTCCCCCCCAGACCCGCACCCAGCGGAAGGTCCACTACTTCCACCTGGATACCCGGACCGGGGAACTGACCGAGCTCGAGGACTACGAGGCGCCGGACCGGCATCCCGGGTGGGCCAGCGTCTCACCGGACCGCCAGTGGGTCGTCTTCAGCCGGGAGTTCAACCTCTGGATGATGTCGTACGACGACTACATGCGGATCGTCGACGCCCGCCGGGGACTTTCCGGGAACGAACTCGAGCGCGCCGAGAACCGGGTGGAGGTGGAGGAGATCCAGCTTACCACCGACGGGGAGCTGGATTACAGCTACGGGAACCAGGGACGCGGGCAGACCGATGTCCAGACCCGGCAGGAGCACCTGAAGCGCCAGTCGCCGGGGATCACCTGGTCCCCCGACGGCCGGCGCTTCGCCATGACGCGGTCGGACCGGCGCCACGTGGCGGATCTGTGGGTGGTCCACGTCTCGGGAAGCGGACGGCCCCAGCTCGAGAGCTACAAGTACGACATGCCGGGCGAGGAGGACGTGACCCAGGTCGAGCTCCTCATCTTCGACATGGAGAGCCGGGAGATGGCGAAGGTCGACGACGATCCCTGGAAGGACCAGCGGATGGGGCTCTGGAGCGCGCCGTCGCCGCCGGACCGGACGCCGGAGGATCCGCCGGGAAGCGTCTGGATTTCCGAGAGCCCCGACGAGCTCCTCTTCTGGCGCCGGAGCCGGGACCAGCACCGCGTCGACGTGATGCGGGTGAACCCGGCTACCCTCGAGGTGGAGGTGATCATCGAAGAGCGTCTGAACACCTACGTGGAGCACCAGACGCCCCGGCGCCTTGCGAACGGTGACCTCATCTGGTGGTCCGAGCGCGACGGCTGGGCCCACCTCTACCGCATCGCCCCCGACGGGCGCGTCGTGGCCCGCCTCACGGAAGGCCCCTGGCACGTGAGCGGGGTGGCCGACATCGACGAGGAACGGGGATGGGTCTACCTCCGGGCCAATGCCCGGGAGGAGGGCGAGGACCCGTACTACCAGCACCTCTACCGGGTCCGGCTGGACGGTTCGGGGCTCCAGCTCCTGAACCCGGGCGATTTCGATCACCGCTCGAACCTTTCGCCCACCACCCGGTTCTTCGTGAACAACTACTCCCGGGTCGACATGACGCCGGCCTCGGCGCTCCACGACGCGTCGGGCCGGAAGATCATGGACCTGGAGGAGGCCGACTTCTCCCAGCTCCTGGGCGCCGGTTACCAGTTTCCCGAGCCCTTCCACGTGAAGGCTGCCGACGGGATCACCGACATCTATGGGGTCATGTACAAGCCCTACGACTTCGATCCCGAGAAGGTCTATCCGATCGTGGCCTACGTGTACCCGGGCCCCCAGACCGAGTCGGTGTCCAAGTCGTTCTCGACGAACGCCTCGGAGCAGGCGCTGGCCCAGTTCGGGATGATCGTGATCACGGTGGGGAACCGGGGGGGGCATCCGGACCGCTCCAAGTGGTACCACAACTACGGCTACGGGAACCTCCGGGACTACGGGCTCGCCGACAAGAAGGTCGCCATCGAGCAGCTCGCCGACCGCCACTCCTTCGTCGACATCGAGCGGGTCGGGATCTACGGCCATTCGGGCGGGGGCTTCATGTCCACCGCCGCCATGCTCGTCTACCCGGACTTCTTCAAGGTGGCGGTCTCCTCGGCCGGGAACCACAACAACGACGTCTACAACCAGAACTGGTCGGAGAAGCACCACGGGATCACGGAAAAGGTCGACGCCGACGGGAACGTGACCTTCGAGTACTCCATCGACCGGAACTCGGACCTGGCCCACAACCTGAAGGGACACCTCCTCCTCACCACCGGTGACGTGGACAACAACGTGCATCACGTGGGGACCTTCCGGATGGCGGAGGCCCTCATCCGGGCGAACAAGCGCTTCGACTTCTTCGTGTACGTGGGCCAGCGCCACGGCTACGGGAACATGAGCAACTACTGGTTCTGGCAGCGCGCCGAGTACTTCGTCCGGCACCTGATGGGAGACACCCGCTGGTCCGCCGACATCGTGGAGCTGAACCGGGAGCAGGAGCAGAACCGGCCCCGCCGGTAACCTCCCGGGGCCCGTGCCCCCGAACGACCGAAGCCGCCGGCGGGCACCCGTCCCGTCGGCGGCTTCGGCGTTCGTGGCATCCCCGGAAAGGACACCCTGGTGCGGTCAGTTCCCGACGGGCTCCAGCCTGACGATGGGAGTGGCGCCGCCCTGGCGGTGATCGATGGCCAGGTAGATGAAGCCGTCCGGGCCCTGGCGGATGTCGCGGATGCGCCCCACCTCGCCCCGGAGGAGGGTCTCCTCGCCGGTCACCGTTTCGCCGTCGAGGGTGAGGCGGGCGAGCTGCTGCCCGGCGAGGCCGCCCACGAAGAGGCTCCCCTGCCAGGCGGGGAAGGCGCTTCCCGTGTAGTAGAGCTTCCCCGAGGTGGCGATGCTCGGGATCCAGACGTGGACGGGGTCCGTGAAGCCCGGGCCCGAGGCGTCGTCATGGATTACCGCGCCCCCGTACTGGACCCCCTCGCCTACCACGGGCCAGCCGAAGTTCCGGCCGGGGTGAACGACGTTCACCTCGTCGCCTCCCTGGGGGCCATGCTCGTTGATCCACACCACGTTCGTCTCGGGGTGGATGATCATTCCCTGGGCGTTCCGGGAGCCGTAGGCCCAGATTTCGGGGAGGTAGCCCTCCTGCCCCACGAAGGGGTTGTCGGAGGGCACGCTGCCGTCGTCATGAAGGCGGAGGATCGAGCCCACGTGATTGTTCGTGGTCTGGGCGGGATGCGCCTCGGGGCTGCTCGTCATGGGCGAGGCGCCCCGGTCTCCCACGGTGACGAAGAGGTAGCCGTCGCGGTCGAAGGCCAGGCGGGACCCGAAGTGCTGGCCGGCCCGGCTCCAGGCTTCGGCCACGAAGACATCCTCCACGTTCGTGAGGCTCGAACCGTCGAACACGCCGCGGGCGACGGCGGTGGTACCCTCGTCGCCCCCGGCCCGGGGCTTCGAGTAGCTCAGGTAGACGAGGCGGTTGTTCTCGAAGTCGGGGTGGAGCGCGATGTCGAGGAGTCCGCCCTGGCCCTGGGCACGGACCTCGGGAACCCCGCCGATGGGATCGGGGGCGAGGACGCCGTCCTGGATGATCCGGAGGCGGCCCGGACGCTCGGTCACGAGGAGGTCCCCGTTCGGGAGAAAGGCCATTCCCCAGGGGTGGATGAGTCCCTCGGCCACGGTGACGACGCGGAAGGAGTGGTCCTCCGCGGCGTGGGAGGTGCCGTCCTGGGCCGCCATGGGGGCCGGGTCGGCGCAGGCGGCCAGGGCTACGAGGGCGAGGGCGGAGAGCCCCGTTCCCCGGCGGGGAGGGGACGTGTGCAATGCGAAGGGCATCGGGCTCGACTCCTTGAGCGGGGCGGGCGCGCCCCGGACGACGCACCACGCTCCTCCAATGAGGTTCGGGATGGGGTTCTGAAGGTGGAGAGACCCCGGGGGAGCCGGACGGGTTCCGCGGGAGGCTCGGGGCGGGAGCCCGGAGGTCGCCGGAGGTTGCCGAAGGTCAGGGAAAGATGCCCCGCTCCCGGTACGCCAGGGCCACCTTCCCGATGGCGGCGGCCATGGCGGCGCACCGGAGGTCGGTGCCGTGGAAGAGCGCCATCTCGCGCATCTGCTGGTACCCGGAGACCATCGTCTCCTCGAGCCCCGAGTTCACCAGGTCCTCCTCACCTGCACCCACGGCGAGCTCCCGGATCGTGTCGCCGTTGAAGCTCTTTCCGGTCAGGTCCTCGACGGCCCGGAGGATCCGGTCGTTCGACATGGCCTCGAAGCGGCGCCCCATTCGGCCGAAGCGGATGTTCGAGAGGTTCTTGATCCACTCGAAGTAGGAGACGGTGACGCCGCCGGCATTGAGGTACATGTCCGGGATCTGGAGCACGCCCTTCTCCCGGAGGATCTCGTCGGCGTCGGCGGTGGTGGGGCCGTTCGCCCCCTCGGCGATCACCTTCGCCTGGATGCGGGGCGCGTTGTCCTCGTGGATCACGTTCTCGAGCGCCGCGGGGAGGAGGATGTCGCACGCCCACTCGAGCCCGGCGGGCCCGTCCGGGCCCTCGAGCTTCTCGTCGGCATCCAGGTCGAGGATCGAGCCCCCGTCGGCCCGGTGCCGGTGGACCGTCTCCACGTCGAGTCCTCCGGCCCGGTAGATCGCGCCCTCGCGCTCGACGATGCCCACCACCCGGGCCCCGGCCTCCGAGAGGAACCGCCCCGCGTGGTACCCCACGTTCCCGAGCCCCTGGATCACCACGGTTTTCCCGTCGACGCCGGTGGAGAGCCCGTGCCGCTCCATGTCGTCGGCGTTCGAGAGGGCCTCGCGGATCCCGAAGTACACCCCGCGCCCCGTGGCCTCGACCCGCCCCCGGACCCCGCCCTGGCTCACGGGCTTTCCGGTGACGGCGCCCTGGGCGCTCACCTCGCCATGGGAGAGCTGGATGTAGGTGTCGGCGATCCAGGCGATCTCGCGCTCCCCCACCCCCATGTCCGGGCCGGGGACGTCCACCCCGGGGCCGATGCAGTTCCGCTGCACGAGTTCGTAGGTGAAGCGGCGCACGATCCGCTCGAGCTCCGCTTCCGAGTAGTCCTCCTTCCGGACGCGGATCCCCCCCTTGGCCCCACCGTACGGGATGTCCAGGAGGGCGCACTTGTAGGTCATGAGGGCCGCGAGGGCCGTCACCTCGTCTTCCGAGGCGTGCTCGGAAAGCCGGATTCCTCCCTTCACCGGGAGCCGGTGCTGCGAGTGGTGGGCCCGCCAGCCATGGATGACCTCCACCGACCCGTCATCCCGGCGGAGCGGGAAGCTCAGGTGGTAGACCGCGTTGCACGCCCGGACCTGGTCCAGGATCCCGGGAGGGACGCTGAGGAGCCCCGCCGCCCGGTCGAAGTACCGGTTGACCTGCTCGAAGAAGCGGGGCCGCTCGCTCACCCTTCGCCGGCCTCCTTCAGCGCCGCCACCGCCACGTCGCCGGCGAGAAACCCGATCTTCGAGTGCGTCCCGTCGCAGAAGGGCTTCCTCGTCGAAGCCCCGCAGCGACAGAGGAAGGTGGGCTTTCCGTCGTCGCGGGTGGGGATCGGGTTCCCCTCGTGGTCCACGAGCTCGAAGGGGCCCTCGACCTTGAGGGAGCCGGTGCGGGAAACGGTGATGCGGACCTGGGTCATGGGACTCGGCGGCTATGGATGGAGATCGGACCGCGGGGACCGGCCACTTACCCCGACCCGCGGAAGGAGAAGATGATCTCGACCCGCGTACCCTCGGGGGGCATGCGTGTGTCGGGCTCGAAGAGGGTCACGCCCCGCTGGTGGTCGCGTATCGTGTAGGCGGCGTTCGAAACGACCCCGCCCGGGCAGGAAAAGAGACAGAGGATGCATCCGGAGTCCCAATGGTGGTCGTGCTCCTCGTTCCCGCCGAAACGGAAGTCCAGCCCCGCGCCCCCGGGGTCTCGAAGAAGCTCGGCCAGGCGAACCGGGTCGTCGTCTCCCCAGCGTACCCACACCTCGAGGGGAGTTCCGTCGACCCTGGCCGCAGGCTGGGGGACGAGGGGCACCCATCGGAGGGTCCAGGCGGCCAGGGGGACTCCGCCCCGGTCCTCCGCCCCGAGCTCCCGGAGCGCCCGGGCCACCGAGGTGTCCGGAACCGAGGTCACGAAGAGGGACTTCCCCGCGGCTCCCCCCTCGGCATGCACGAGTCCGTGGTACTGGTGGTCGGGGGGGAGGGACTGCGAGAAGGCCTCGGGGCGCGCCTCCGCCAACACCGTCACGGTGCGTGCCTCCCGGTCCACCTTCATGTCCGGGTGCGGGGCGTCGGCGTAGGCGCCGTGGTCACCGCCGTGGGGGTGGACCGCGTGCCCCGCCGCGGCCGTGACCCCCGAGAGGAGGGTAACGGTGGCCACGAAGGCGCGCACCGGCCGCGGGGGGCGGAAGGACATCGAGACGCTCCGGGACATGCGCTGGGCCGGCCCGGCCTCAGTGCTCCCCGTGGCCCTCCATGTTGCCACAGGAGATGGGTGTGCCCCCCTCGCCATGCACCATGATGAAGTGGGAGTCCCCGGCGTCCAGGTCGTCGGCCTCGAGCGTCGTGGTCGAGGTTCCGGTTCCGTCGGCGAGCCCGGCCACGGGGTTCAGCGCCACGAGCACGGGGCCCCCCTCGGCACAGCTCCCCTCGTGGATGTGGGCGTTGTACTGACCCTCTCCAGGGAGTCCCTCGAGCTCCAGGATCACCACGACGGCGTCATCCGAGTGCATGGCCATGGCTTCGCCCGAAACCCCGGACTCGTTCATCTCGGCAAGGGCGATGGTCACGTGGATCATCGTGTCCATGGGCGAGGGCGCCGCCTCCACCGCCGGGGGGGCGTCGGCGTCGGCGGCATCCTCGGCGGGCGGTGCATCGCCTCCGCATCCCGAGAGGAGCACGAGGGGGGCCAGGAGGAGGCCGAGGGGAGCGGAACGGGCGAATCGGAAATCCATACAGGGTTCCTCTGGGATCGGGTGCACCCGCGAGCGACACTGCCTACCGCGCTCCCGGGTGGTCGCAGGGAAGGACGCACGCATTCGAAACATGACCGTATGGCGAGGAAGTATGGGGCACGGCGCCCGGTTCACGCCAGTCCGGCGGCATCCGGCTCCCTGCCGCCCGCACCGGCCCACCCCCTCCTTCCGGAACCTTGGAGGGGTTCGGGGGCTCGTGTAGATTCGATCGCCCCGGGCCGCATCCTGCGGGTCCGGGCACCCCACCTGGACCCGGCCCCCCCAAGGGGCCCCAGCGCGCCCGAGGCGGCGCGGGAGAACCCCTTGAGCCACTGGAAGCGTCGGCACACCGTCACCGTGAACGTGGGCGGCGTACCCGTCGGAAGCGACCACCCCGTGGTGGTCCAGTCCATGACGAACACCGACACCGCCGACGTCGCGGGGACCGTGGCGCAGGTCGCCGCCCTCGCCTCTGCCGGAAGCGAGCTCGTGCGCGTCACGGTGAACAACGACGATGCCGCGAAGGCGGTCCCCGAGATCGTCGCCCGCCTCCGGGACCAGGGCGTCACGACCCCCATCATCGGCGACTTCCACTACAACGGGCACCTCCTCCTGGACCGGGTCCCCGGGTGCGCCCGCGCGCTGGCCAAGTACCGGATCAATCCCGGCAACGTGGGCACGAAGCGCCGCGACGAGAACTTCCAGAAGATCGTCCGGATCGCCGCGGAGAATGACAAGCCCGTCCGGATCGGGGTGAACTGGGGCTCCCTCGACCAGGACCTCCTCACCGAGCTCATGGACCGGAACGCCCGGCTCCCCGAGCCGAAGGAGGCCCCGGCCGTGCTCCGCGACGCCATTGTCGAAAGCGCCGTGCGCTCCGCCGCCCTCGCCGAATCCACCGGGCTCGGCCGCGACCGGATCCTCATTTCGGCCAAGGTCTCGGAAGTGGCCGAGCTCGTGGCGGTCTACCGGGAGCTCGCCGCGCGCCTGGACGACGGAGGCACCCCGTACCCCCTCCACCTGGGGCTCACCGAGGCGGGGATGGGGGCCAAGGGGATCGTGGCCTCCACCGCCGCCCTCGCCCCCCTCCTCATCGAGGGGATCGGCGACACGATCCGCATCTCCCTCACCCCCGAGCCCCGGGGAGACCGGACCGAGGAGGTGCGTGTCGGCCAGCAGATCCTCCAGTCCCTCGGCATCCGGAGCTTCGAGCCCCAGGTAACCTCCTGCCCCGGCTGCGGCCGCACCACCTCCACCTTCTTCCAGGAGATGGCCCAGGACATCCAGGGCTACCTCCGCGCCCGCATGCCCGAGTGGCGGGAGCGTTACCCGGGTGTCGAGGAGCTCTCGGTGGCGGTCATGGGATGCGTGGTGAACGGGCCCGGCGAGTCCAGGCATTCCGACATCGGGATTTCCCTGCCGGGCACCTTCGAGGAGCCCAAGGCCCCGGTCTACGTCGACGGGGAGCACTACACCACGCTGAAGGGCGAAGGGCTCGTCGAGGAGTTCAAGACGATCCTCGATTCGTACGTGGCCCGGCGCTACGGGAGCGGCGTGGAGGCCTGACCCCGGCCCTCGTCGATCCGGCGCAGGTACTCCCAGATGGCCCGCACGTGGAGGTCGTCGACCCCCTGGACCGGCATGGGAACCCGGTAGATCTCCAGGAGCTCCCGGGCCACCGGATCCACCCGGAGCATGGAGTCCGGGCGAAGCACCATCCCCCGGAACCAGTCGTACTCTCGCCGCACCGTCACCCCGTCCAGGTAGGGGCCCGCCACGTCCACCCCGTCCACCCGGTGGCAGGCGAGGCACCCGCGCACCCGGTACCAGTGCTCGCCGGCGTCCGCCATCTCCTGGTCGATGGGATCCCCGGGCTCCGGGGGCGCCAGGATCACCTGGGCCAGGGGGTCGTTCGGGTCCCAGGGGCCGTCGAGGGGTGACCACTCCTCGCCCGCATCGCACCCCGCGAGAAACGCGGCCAGAACCCCTGCCGGCAGGGCGGTGCGGAGCATCCGCTGAAGCTTTGCTGAGGTCATGTCGTAGAAGTTAGCAGGATGCGGCGTGTTCGGGACGCCCCGGGGCGGCCGCCACCGCGCGCCGACGATGGCCTTCGTTGACTTTTCCGGGCCGCGGCCTCACGATGCCCTTCGGCGGACCCGGGGCAACGTCCCCGCCTCCCCCTGCATCCCACCACCGTCGCATCCAATGAAGCGCTCGCGCCGCGCGGTATCCACCCCGCCGACTCCCCACACCCGGGCTCCTCGATGAAGACGTCGCGCACCCTGCTCAGCCTCCTCACCGTATTCCTGATCCTGGCCGTCGTGGCCGGCGCCGTGGCCTGGCGGGTCCTGACCGACGAAGGGCCCACCGCGCAGGCCCGCCCCGACCTTCCGGATACCGAGGGGGTGGAGGTGGAGTCGGCGCTCCAGTTCGGGGGCGCCGTGGTGGTGGAGGGCGCCGAGGTGGTTCAGGACACCTTCTGGATTCCGGTGGTGGCCTCCGGGCATGCCGAGGCCTACCGGAAGAGCACGGTGGCGAGCCGGAGCGCGGGGATCGTGATGGAAGTGCGGGTGCGCGAGAACCAGCGGGTGGAGGCGGGCGACGTCCTCGTGCGCCTCGACACCCTCGAGGCCTCGCTGGAGTACGCGCAGGCCCGGGCCGGGCTCGTGCAGGCGCAGGCGGACTTCGAGGAGCGGATGCTCTTTTCGGGCGACATTCTCCCCGACGAGGAGTCGCGGCGGGAGCTCGAACGGATCATCCGCGTGGCCTCGGGGCTCGAGCAGGCCGAGGTGAACCTCTTGCGGGCCGAACTCACCATGGCGAACACCGAGGTCCGGGCTCCCTTCGCCGGTCGAATCGCCGACCTGAGGGCGGTGGAGGGTGCCTACCTGGGGAACGGGGCCGAGGTGCTGACCCTGGCCCAGATCACCCCCATCAAGGTGGAGGTGAACGTGGGCGAGTCCGACGTGGTGTTCATCGACGCGGGGCGCGCGGCACGGGTCCGGTTCTCGGCCTTCCCGGGCGAGACCTTTGCCGGACGGGTGGAGTCGGTGAACCCCCTGCTGGACCTGGATGCCCGGAGCGCCCGGGTCACGATCGTGCTTCCGAACACCGACGAGCGGATCCGCCCGGGAATGTGGGCCGAGGCCACGATTGACGCCCGGTCGTACCTGGACCGGGTCATGGTCCCCCGCGAGGCCCTCCTGGACCGGGGAGAGCAGCGCCGCCCCATGGTCTTCATGGCCCTGGGGGTGGACGAGGAGGGGAACGGAACCGCCGAGTGGCGCTACGTGACCCCCGGGCTCCGGAACCAGACCCACGTGGAGATCGTGGACCACCCCGAGACCCAGTCGCTCCGGCCCGGAGAGATCGTTCTCGTGGACGGCCACCATACGCTGGCGCACCAGGTCCGGATCCGCCTCGTGGAGAACGTGGCGGTGGCAGGGGGGAGGCCGGGTCGATGACGGGGCGCGGGGTGGGGCGGGCGCTCCTCCTGGCTGCGGGGGTCCTGGCGGGCGGGATGGTGGGGGCGGGAGGGGTGGAGGCCCAGCAGGGAGACCCGGTGCGGCTTACCCTGGAGGAGGCGCTCCGGCTTGCCGAGCGGTCGAACCCGGGGTACCGGCAGACGCTGAACGATCTCGAGCTAAACCGGATCGATCGGTCCGATGCGTGGCTGACGCTCTTGCCCACCCCCCAGGTCACGGCGCTTTCCACGGGGCTGGCCTGGAACCTCCAGTCGGTGGGCTTCGACCCCTTCGGGAACCCCATCGACGACCCGGAGGCGCGGATGGTGCAGAGCTCCAACTCGACGCAGCGCTTCGGGGTGTCGTTCCAGCTCGACCTCCGGAATGTGCTGAACCTGAGGCAGACGGCGGCCCAGGCCGAGCTCCGGGAGATCGGGGCGCTGACCACGGTCAGGACCCTCCGCGCGGACGTGGCCCGGGCGTTTCTCGACGCCCAGGAGCGCCAGGTGACCCTCGAGCTCGAGGAGGAGCTCCTCGGGAACGCCGAGCAGAACCTGGAGGTGACGCACCGGCTCTACCGCCTCGCCCGACGGAACCGGATGGACCTCCTTTCGGCCGAACTCGACCTGGTGGAACGGGAGAACCAGCTCGAAGTGGCGCGGACCGAGGTGGCGCAGGCCATGCGGGCGCTCCGGAACCTGATCGGAGACGGGGACCTGGGGCCCCTCGAGCTCGTGCCCGAGCCCCTTTCCACCTTCGATCCGGTGGTCCTGGACGAGGAGGCGCTCGTGGCGGACGCGGCGGTGCGGAGCCCCCGGATGGAGCAGGCCCGGGTCCAGCTCCGGAACGCGGAGCGGGACATCACCACCCGGCGGGCCCAGTGGCTCCCGGTGGTGAGCCTCTCGATGAACACGGCCCGTCAGGAGTTCGACATCGGTGGGGGGAGCGCCTTCCTCGTTCCGAACCCAGAGGGAGACTGGAGCAGGAACATCCAGCTCCAGCTCTCCTTTCCGGACCTGGGGCAGTACTTCAACATCCGGAACAACACGAACCGGGCCCGGATCCAGTCGCGGAACCAGCAGGAGTCGCTCCGGCAGGCCGGCTTCGAGGTGGAAAGCGAGGTACGCTCCCTCGTGGAGGAGCTCCGGCGGGCGTACGGCACGCTCATCACCCAGGAACGGAGGGCAGAACTCGCCGAGGAGCGCCGGGGGCTCCAGCTCCAGGCCTACCAGCTCGGGAGGTCGAGTTACCTGGAACTCCAGAACGCCTCGGAGGCTGCGGCCCAGGCGCAGCGGTCCGCCCTCCAGTCGGCGTACGCCTTCGAACGGGCGCGGATCAACCTCGAGCGGGCCCTCGGGCGCCCGGTTCCGGGGAGCTGACCCGTGTCCCTCTCGAGGCTCTCGGTGCGGCGCCCCGTCGCCGTCTCCATGTTCTTCCTGGCGGTGGTGCTCCTCGGGGTGATCTCCTTCACCCGGCTCCCCATCGACCTCCTCCCGGACGTGAGCTACCCCCGGCTCGTCATCTACACGTCGATGCCCCAGACCTCGTCCACCGAGGTGGAGCGGCTCGTGACGGAACGGGTGGAGGCACAGGTGGCCTCGACCCCGGGGCTTGAGCGGATCACCTCCGTCTCGCGCGACGGGGTGAGCCTCGTGACGCTCCGGTTCGGGTGGGGAACGAACATGGACTTCGCCATGCTGAACGTCCGGGAGCGCCTGGACCAGGTTCGGCAGGGCCTTCCCGCAACGGCGACGCGGCCCCAGATCCTGAGGGTGGATCCGGACTCCGAGCCCATCATGACCCTCTCGGTGGCCGGCGACGACCTCTGGGAGACGAAGGAACTGGCGGAGCACGTCTTCCGGCGGCGCCTTGAGCAGCTCGACGGGGTGGCGCAGGCGCAGGTCTCGGGGGGGCTCGACCGGGAAATCGTGGTCGAGGTGGACCTCGAGATTCTCCAGGCGAGCAACCTGGGAATGCAGCAGGTGGCCAACGCGCTCGACCAGGCGAACCGGGCGAGCGCCGGGGGGACGATCCTGGAGGGGCGGACCCGCTTCCCCCTGAGGACGATCGGGGAGTTCCGGACCGTCGACGAGATCAACGACGTGGTGGTGGCCCAGCCCCGGACCTCCGACGGGGGGGTCCGGGTCATCCGGGTTCGCGACGTGGGGCGGGTGGCAGACGGATTCGCCGACCGCGAGGTCCTGGCCCGCTACAACGGGCGAGAGGCGGTGGGGCTCCTGGTCTTCAAGGAGAGCGGGGCGAACACCGTGCAGGTGGCGCGGATGGTGGAAGAGGTCGTGATGCTCCTCCAGGAGGAGTTCCCCGAGGTCACCATCGACGTGGCCACCTCGCAGGCGGGGTTCATTGCCGACTCCATCGACAACGTGGTGGACGCCCTGATCCTCGGAGGAATGCTCGCCTTCCTGGTCCTTTTCCTCTTCCTCCGGGAGCCCCGGTACCCGGTGGCGGTGGCGCTCGCCATTCCCATTTCGGTGGTGGGAACCTTCTCCCTGATGGACGCCTTCGGGGTGTCGCTCAACATCATGTCGCTCGGCGGGCTCGCCCTCGGGGTCGGAATGCTCGTGGACAACTCGATCATCGTCCTCGAAAACATCTTCCGGCACCGGGAGGAGGGGGCCGAGGCACTGGACGGGTCGGCGCGGGGGGCGGAGGAGGTCTCGGGTGCGATCACCGCCTCGACCCTGACGACGATCTCGGTGTTCGGCCCCATCATCTACGTGGAGGGGGTGGCGGGGGAGCTCTTCCGCGACCTCTCCCTGGCGGTGGCCTTCTCCCTCCTCGCTTCCCTCGCGGTGGCGCTCACCCTTCTCCCCACCGTGGCGGCCCGCTTCCGGATCGGGGCCCGACCGGAGATCCGGGGGCCGGGGCCGCTCCGCCGGGGACCCCGTCCCGAGGGGAAGCTCCGCAGCGTGGGATGGGGGCTGAGCCTGGCCTGGCGTTTTCCCGGCTGGGTCCTCCGGGGTGCGTGGAGCGTGCTCCGGGAGCTCTTCCGCTTCTGGGGTGACGGGATCTCGAAGGGCGCCTCGGTGGTCTTCGGCCCCCCGCTTCGCACCTTCGACCGGGGCTTCGACACGTTTGCCCGGCGCTACCACCAGGCGCTGGACTGGTCCCTGGACCACCGGGGCGTGGTGCTCCTCGGGGCGGCGGGAGCGTTCAGCCTGGCGCTCCTCGGTGGATGGGTCCTGGACCGGGATCTCCTCCCGAGGGTGGACCAGGGCGCCTTCGAGGTGGGGCTCGAGCTCCCCGAGGGGACGGCCCTCGACCGCACCCACCAGGTGGCCATCGCCCTCGAGGAGATCCTCCTCGGCGACGATGACGTGGAGGCGGTGTTCGGCACGGTGGGGCGCGACGTCCGGCGGCTCGCCCAGGCCGACGACGCCACGGGGCTCCACACCGCCCGCTTCCAGGTCCGGGTTCGCGAAGGGTCCGCCACCTACCCGGTGGTGGAGCGGCTCTCCGGGCCCCTGGCCCGCGCCGGCGCCGAGGGGCTGGTCACGATCCAGACCGGGCAGGCCACCGCCCTCGGCCAGATCCTGGGCGGCACCGACGCGGACATCGCGGTCCGGATCCGGGGGCAGAACCTGGACGAGACCTTCGACTACGCCGACCAGGTGGTGGCCGCACTCCAGGGTGCGTCGAGGGTCATGAACGTGCGCGTGGGCTCGGAGCGGGGGCAGCCCCAGGTGGAGGTGCAGGTCCTCCGCGACGAGATCGCCCGTTTCGGGCTCCAATCCGCCGCGGTGGCGAACACCGTGGACCAGGCCATGCGAGGAATCCCGGCCACCGAGTACGTGGCGTTCGACCGGAAGGTGCCGGTCATCGTCCGCCTCCCCGACGAGGAGCGCTTCAGCGCCGCCACCCTGGACCGGCTCCGTGTGGGCGGGGTGCCCCTCCGGCAGCTCATCACGGTGGAGAACGTGCGGGCCCCGGCCGAGGTCCGCCGGGAAGAGCAGGGAAGGGTCGTGGCCGTCCTCGCCGACGTTCGGAGCGGGGGGCTCGACCGGGCGATCACCGAGGTGGAGTCGACCCTCGCCGGGATCGCGGTGCCCCGGAACGTCAGGGTCGAGGTGGGCGGCGAGAACGAGGAGATGCGCCGGTCCTTCCGGGACCTGGCCTTCGCCTTCGGGCTTGCCCTCATTCTCGTCTACATGATCCTGGCGGCGCAGTTCGAGTCCTTCCTGCACCCGGGAACGATCCTCGCCGCGGTCCCCCTGGCGCTCATCGGGGCGATCCTGGCCCTGCTCCTCACGGGACAGGGGCTGAACACCATGTCGCTCATCGGGATCGTGATCCTCGTGGGAATCGTGGTGAACGACTCCATCGTGAAGGTGGACTTCATCGTGCAGGCCCGGGCCCGGGGCTCGGAACTCCGGGACGCCATTCTCGAGGCCGGGCGCGTGCGCCTCCGCCCCATCATCATGACCACGGTCACGACGGTGCTCGGGCTCACCCCCATGGCCCTCGGGATCGGGCGCGGGGCGGACCTCCGTGCGCCCCTTGCCATTGCGGTCATCGGGGGGCTCATCCTGGCCACGCTCCTCACCCTGATCGTGGTTCCGGTCCTCTTCCACCTGGTGGAGTCGGCGCGCCTCTCGATCATGGGCGAGGCGGCCCGGATCCGGGGACGCGTCCAGCCGGAGGAGGCGAGGCTCTCCGCCTCGCCCCCCGCGTCGCCCGCCGCACCGGAGCCCGGCCCATGATCCGCCTCTCGATCCGGCGGCCCGTGGCGGTGGCCATGGCCTACACCTCGGTGGCGCTCCTCGGGGTCGCCGCCTGGCAGGGCGTGCCGGTGGAGCTCCTTCCGAACACCGAGTTCCCCCGGCTGAACGTGCAGGTCAGCTGGCCCGGCGCTTCTCCGGAGACGGTGGAGGCCTTCGCCACCTCGCCGGTGGAGGCTTCGATCCAGCAGATCAACGGGGTGGAGCGCCTCACCTCCGTGAGCCGCGAGGGATCCGCGAACATCGACATCGAGTTCGCCCGGGGCACCGACATGGACTTCGTCCGCCTCGAGCTGTCGGAGCGGATCGCGAACCTGGAGGAGGAGCTTCCCCCCGGGGTCCAACCCTTGCGCGTATCGTCGTGGATTCCGCCGGAGTTCCGGCGGCAGGCCGAGCGTCCCTTCCTGTCCTACACGCTCACCGGCCCGTTCCTCCTGGAGGCCCTCCGCGCCCACCTTGAAGACGAGGTGGCCACCGAGATCCAGCAGATCCCGGGGGTGTCGGAGATCGTGATCGAGGGGGCCCGGGCCCGGCTCCTCGAGGTGCAGCTCGACCCGCAGCGCATCGCCGCACTGGGGCTCAGGCCGGAAGACGTACAGCGGGCCATCACCGAGCTCGAGATCGTCCGCGACGCCGGCGCCATCCGGGACGAGGACCGGGAGTGGGCCATGACGATCCGCTCGCGTCCCGCCACCGCCCGTGACATCCGGGATGCCGTCCTTCCCGTGTCGAGCCCCGTTCCTGGCGCCGTCACCGTGCGGGTCGACGACGTGGCCGAGATCCGGGACACCTTCGAGGAGCCAAGTGCCCACTTCCGGGTGAACGGGCTTCCCACCGTCCGCTTCACGATCCAGAAGGAGGTGGGGGTCAACACCGTGCGGCTCGCGGAAGCGGTGAAGGGGCGCATGGACGAGCTTGCCCGGATCCACCCCCCCGGGTCCGAGGTGCTCCTGATCGACGACCAGAGCGAGGACATCAACCGGGAAATGACGGACCTGAGGACCCGGGCAGGCTTCGCCGCCGTGGTGATCTTCCTGGTCCTCCTGGCCTTCCTCCGGTCCTTCCGTACCGCCGGGATCGTCTTCGCCACCATCGCGTTCTCGATCCTGATCACGCTGAACCTGATCTACTTCGGCGGGCTCACCCTGAACCTCATGACGCTCATGGGGCTCGCGCTGGGCTTCGGGCTCATCGTGGACAACTCCATCGTGGTCCTGGAGAACATCTACCGCCGGTGGCAGGAGGGAGACACCCCCGAGTTCGCGGCGGAGAAGGGCGCGAAGGACGTGGTCCTCCCCATCGTCGCCTCAACCCTCACGACCCTCATCGTCCTCGTTCCCTTCGTGTACCTCCGGGGGGAGATGCGGATCATGTACCTGCCCCTGGCCATCGTGGTGGGGCTCACCCTGGTAGCCTCCATCTTCGTGGCCTTCACCTTCATTCCCGGGCTTGCCGCCCGCCTCCTCGGCACGCGCCCGACCCGGCCGTCGCCGGTGTCGGGGCTCGGGGCCGGCCCGGAGGGCGGCGAAGTGGGCAGGGCTCCCCTCTACATCCAGTTCTACGAGGGGCTCCTCTCCGCCACCCTCCGCTTTCCCTGGGCCACCGTGGCCGTCACCGCCGTCTGTTTCTGGGCCGCGTGGACCGTCTTCGACGACCGGGTGAGCCGGGGCCAGCTCTGGGGCGGCGGAGCCGGCCAGCAGCGCTCGATCGTCCTCGTCTACATCGACTTTCCCCGGGGCGCCGACCTGGAGCGGGTCGACGACATGGCCCGGTACTTCGAGGACCGCCTCGACGGGATGCCCGAGATCGAGAAGTACACGACGAACGTAACCGGCGTCCGGGCGCAGATCCGGATCGACTTTCCCCTCGAGTACGAGCACACCGCGATCCCCCTCGTCATCGAGGAGCGGCTGAGGGCCGAGGCGGTGACCTTCACCGGGGCCAACGTGCGGGTCGTGGGCCAGGGCCCCTCCTTCGGGGGGGCCGGCGGGGGCGCAGCCCCCAACTACACGATCACCTTTCTCGGGTACAACTACGAGCGCCTGGCCGAGATCGCCGAGGACTTCGGGCAGAGGATCGGCCAGCACGGCCGGGTGCACGAGGTGGACACGAACGCCGCAGGGGGCTTCACCCG
>JBJHCE010000034.1:0-22858 GCA_050485865.1 Gemmatimonadales bacterium
TTCCCATGGCGCTTCCTCCACCTCCGGCTTCGCCTGCCTTCCATCGCCTCCCGGGCTCACGGCCGCCCCCGCCATCCCCGACTCTTCGGCACCTTGCTCGGCCAGACGCCACGCCCCACCTTGCCTCCGCCCCTCAGAGGGCGTTTGGATTTCCTATCCCTATCCCTCGGCGGCCATGCAGGCAAGCAAGGACCACAACCTCTTGCTCGGTCGCTACGTAGATCAGGGCGTAAGGGAAACGGCGAACGAGCGCACGGCGCTTCTCCTCGTGCACGACGGGATACTGGAACGGATCGCGCACAACGGAAGCGATGCACGCATCAACAGCTCGCAGGAACTCGGCGGCAAGACCGGGAGCGCGCACCTCGTACCACTCTGCTGCTTCGGAGAGTTCTGCCTCGACTTCCGGGCGAACCACTAACCCAGGGCTCACCCGCCGAAGCGCTCTCGCAGCCGAGCGCGAACATCCTCCCACGCCGCGGCCGTCGAAGGATCGCGCTCGTGCTCGGCCTGCCGCCGGTCCAGCTCGGCGATCTGTGACTCCGCCAACACAAGCAGTTCCGGATCCTCCGGGATACTGTCCCAGAGGTCCTGCGCCAGCTGAATTCGCTCGGCAGGGCTGAGTTGGAGAAGTTCGGAATAGCGCGGCACGATCATGAAAAATCCTACTTGGCGTGGGTGGCCATGGCAAGCCGCAACCGCACCGACCGGCGGACCCGGAACCCTGGGAGGGTTCGGCTCTTGCTCGCTCCGGGAGCCGGTGGACGAGCCCGCCCCTGGAGCCTCGGGGAGCCGGTGGACGAGCTGGGGGGGATGCTGGGGGAGTGAGCACTCACCAAGCGCCTTGCTCCTTTTTTCGTGGCAGAGCTGAGTTGCGATCCTCGCGGCCTGGCGCCCGCAGTCGCCTCGTCGTGCACCGGGATCTCAATCCAGCTGGGTTCAGGGCCGGGGATCGGGTCATCCACAGACATGGGGCGCCAGGCTGATTCCGCCATGGTCCGGCCCTCGGACTCCCGGTGGGTTGGGAGATGTCGGCTCATGCCCCAGTCCCTTCCTGCTCCCAGACCGTTCGCCGCTGGTCGGGCGCCACCGCTGCACCGGCGTACCGCCCGAGGGGTGTGGGATCTCGCGGCGGCCGCAAGGAGACCTGACCGCTCCCACGGGCCTCACCCCCGCGAACGCCAGGTGGTCGGAGAGCGAGCGCCGTGGAGGCAGGCCAGCACCTCCACCCCGTCGCGGTCGATGCGGTAGTAGAGAAAATATGGAAAACGCCTGAGAATGGCGCGTCGATGCCCCACGGCGATCTCGGGGAACGCTTCCGGGAACTCGGCGATCACGTCCACGGCGTCTTCGAGCGAGCGAACGAAGTCCGCCCCAAGACCAGGGCGCTGCTCTTCATACCATTCCCGGGCCAGCACAACGTCGGAAACCGCCTCCTGTCGGAAGCGGACGTCCACGCTAGGGCGACCCTTTCAGACGCTCGCGGACTTCCGCCCACGGGACGTACCGTGGCGATGGCTCAGCGAGTCGCCTCTCAAGCTCCGTCAGATGCCACTCCGGCACGGGAACGTCCGCAGGGCTCGAGGCGATCGCATCCCACGCATCACCCAGGAACTGGACACGCTCGTCGGGCGGGAGTCTCAGGATCTCGGAGAGCAGGGCATGCTTGGTCATGCAGGGAATCTCACGGGGACGGCTTTACCGGGCAATGTCCGCATGGGCCTTCCCCAGGCATGGCAGGATCGGTGAAATCGGAGTTGTTGCGGGAGCCAAGGTGACCCCGCTCGAATGGAATCATGAAGAGACTGCCGCGCGGAGCGAGGGGTTCAGCCGCCGCGCCTCCCAGGATACGGCCTTGAGGATCGGGTCAACGGGGTAGCCCTGGTGGTCCTCGAGCCAGTCCAGGAGATCGGACAGATGCCAGGAGTTCCCACGCTTCGGTGGACAAATGAACGCTTGCGTGGATCCCCCCTGCCCGGGTTCCGGGTGCAGGCCGCAGGCATCCGCCGTTTCATCCCCTCGCAGGACCGTTGCCGTGTGCGCGACGTCTTTCGTACCCTGCCACCCATCCGTACCTTGCGGTCCACCGGTCCCTGACCCGGAAACCGAGCGATGCGATCCCGCCGACTCCTCATCCCCGTGGCGCTCATGGCCGCCGCGTGCTCACCGGACGGTCCTCCGGAGCCCTCGTTCGCCGTGTCGGACAGCGCGGGCGTGGAGGTCGTCACGACCGCGCGACCGCCCTGGGACGATTCCGGTACGCCCTGGCGACTCTCCCTCGAGGTCGAGATCGGAGAACTCGACGGGGCGGAGCCGTACCTCTTCGGGGATCCGGTGGGCGCCGTGCGGCTCGACGACGGCCGGATCGCGGTGGCGGATGCGCAGTCCGCGGACATCCGGTTCTTTTCGGGAAGCGGCGAGTTCCTCCGGCGCTTCGGCCGAAGAGGTGAAGGCCCGGGCGAGTTCGCGAGCTTCTCGTGGCTGGCGCGGTGCGGGGCCGGCCTCCTGACCTACGACTGGCAGCAGCGCCGGGTGACGAAGCTCTCTCCGGACGGCACGGTCGGCGACACCTTTCCCCTGACGACACCGGAGGCCGGCAGCCCCCCCTATCGGGCGCGGTGCCTTCCGGACGGTTCCATCCTGGCGGTGGGGTGGGGCGAGCTTCAGCGCCCGCCGCCCGGCCAGGAGTTCCACTTCCACAGGCAGACCGCGGAGCTCTGGCGGCTCTTTCTGCCGGGGGACTCGACGATCACGCTCGGGACCTACATCTCCTCGGAGCGCTTGGCGTATCGCACCGGGAGCGGACCGCATCCCTTCAGTCGTTCGGTGGCCTTCGCGGGAACGGATGATCGACTCTACATCGGCGGCGCGGAACGGCTCCAGGTCGAGGTACGCACTCCCGAGGGCTCGCTCATGAAGCTCTACCGGGGCCCGGACGCGGATCTTGTGATCGACGATGCCTTCGTGTCGTTCTATCGAGGCACCGAGCTCTCCTCCGCCGACTCGTCGAGGCGGGCCCTCGTGGAGGCCGCCGAGTACGTGATGCCCGATCGATACCCCGCGTACGTGGAGCTGCTCGCCGACCCACTCGGGTATGTCTGGGTCGAGCGATTCACGCTCCCGTGGGACCCGGGCCGCAGGTGGGGCATCTTCGATCCGGACGGCCTCTTCCTCGGCCATCTGGACGTGCCCGCGGACTTCCAGGTCACGGAGGTCTCCGAGCACCATCTGGTCGGGATCGCACGCGACGAGCTTGGTGTCGGCAGGGTCCGCGTCTACCGCCTCGATCGGTCGGAGCCGAACTGATGCGCTCCGCCCGCACGGCCGCCGCAACATCCGCGCTCCTCCTGGCACAGGCGGGGTGCACCGACGCGCGCGACGGGGCCCACGAGCCCGTGTCCGAGCTGCCGCGGTGGTCACTGGTGGAAGATCTCCGTCTCGATGCCGACGCCGAGGACTTCTCCCTCGTGCGCACGATCCGTGTCGGGGCGAACGGTTGGATCGCCGTTTCCCTCCCCCAGGAGTCCCAGGTCCGCCTCCACGACCCCGAGGGGCGCCGTGCTGCCACGATCGGTCGCCGGGGCGAAGGCCCCGGTGAGTTCACGCTTGTCGGAGGACTCACGTGGCTCGCGGACACCCTGGTGATCGAAGACGTGAGAACCCGTCGGTACACCTGGGTGGGACTCGACGGAGCGGTGCTCCGGACGCGGACCCTCCCCTTCCCTTTCGAGGCGACCGCGGCAGAGGACGCTTCCGGCTCGGATACGATTCAGCTCTCCATCTTCGTCCCGCTATCCGCCGCCCCAGGCGGAGCGGTCCTCGGAACCGGGTACATCCAGTCGGAGACCCGCCGGGCCGGCGGCGCACCCCTTCCCCCGGTTCTCGTGTCGCTCTCGGAGGACCAGAGTGCGAGGGTGGTCCTGACGCCCCCGGACCTCTTCGCCGAACGCCGCATGGTCACGATCGACGGCCTCTCGAACACGGTCCCCTTCGCGAATCGACCCCCGCCCGCCTTCTCTTCCAACGGGAGCCGCATCGCCTTCGTGGAGGCGGATCAGAGCCGGACCGACGGCACCTTCGAGGTGACCCTCGTCCGTGCGGACGGGGACACCGTCTTCCACCGGAGCTTCCCCTTCGAGGGCCATCCGGTTTCCAGGGCCGCCGCCGACAGCGCGCTCTCGGCCATGGCGGAGCGTCTCGGGGCTTCCACGGAGGTGGACGGGGGCAGAGCGCGCCGTTTCGTCGAACTGGCGGGCGAGAGAATTCCCGCCGTCCACGACCCCGTCGAGGGCCTCGTGGCGGCGCTCGACGGGACGGTCTGGCTCACCCTCCGAGAGGCCTCCGGAGGGCGTGACGCCCTCGTCCTCGCCCCGGACGGCTCGCCCGCCGCCCGCGTGCTCCTCCCGGAGCGCTCGAGGGTGCAGGACGCGTCGGAGTCGCACCTGTACGTCACGGAGACCGATGCGCTCGGCCTCGTGAGCGTCGTGCGCTACCGAATCGTCCGCCCCGGATAGCGGCCCGACGCCGAACCAGGTCTCAGGGCAGAAGCGACCGCATGAACGCCTGGAGCTGGCGGTCTTCGAGATGCCGCGCGGCGTGGACCACCTTTACGGGGGCAGGGCGCGATGGGCGGGGTTGTGGCCTGGAAAGAATTTCGCGCCCGGATCCAGGAGCGGTCGGCCGTCAGGCCTCCTCCCACTGGTTCTTGCTGATCCCGGCCTGCCGAAGGATTCTTGCGAGAAGTGCGGTCCCGACGTCGCCCCGGTGCGGATCGTGAATCCGGACCGTCACGTCGCCTCGTACCATGAACTCGTGCTTGCCGCCTGAAAAGGGCCCATCGAACCCCAGGCTGCGAAAGGTGGCGACCAGATCTCGACGGCTTGTCGGCCCGAACGACGGCACTCAGCCGACCTTGCGCACGGTGAGATCGATTCCGTCCACCGTCGGGAGGGGCAGGTTCCGGGAAACCCGAAAAAGGACCCACTCCTCGAGGACCTCCTCGAGCTCCCCGCGGCACTCTTCCAACGAAACCGCGTTCGCGTAGACGCCCTCGAAGCCGGGGATCTCCCCGTAGTAGCTCCCGTCGTCCTCGAGGATCTCGTAGTGCGCGCGACCCAGCGCGCCCCTGACGTACGCCTGAAGCATCGTCGACCTCCAAGTGAAGCGGACCCCGCCCGTAGCGTACCCACCCGGTTTCGAATCGAGCCGGCCCTGTCGATTTCCGGGCCGGCCCATTTCACCAACCCGTCCGTACGACCCTTCCCGGGCAATCTAGCCGCAACGGGGATCAGACGCGAAGGAACCCCGCGCAGGGCGACCGCGTGAGCGCAGGGACCCAGGGCCGGGGTTGGGGGTCCCCCCAGGGGTTTCGGCTCACACCTTGCCGGGGGGGTGTGCGAAAATATAGTTTTGTTAGTGCCCGCTATCGTAATTCTGCTTCCCTTGCTTGACCCATGGCCACCCGAACCCCGACCTCGAAGACCCGCCACGTCCTCCGGATTCTCGGTGCGCAGATCAGCGCCGCGCGCACGCGCCGCCGGTGGACCGTCGTGCGCCTCGCCGAACAGATCAACGTTTCGCCTCCCACGCTCAGGAAGATCGAGCGGGGCGACCCCCGCGTGGCGATCGGCAGCGTCCTGGATGCAGCGGTTGCCGTGGGGGTCCCACTCTTCGACTCGGATCTGGAACGCCTCGCCGAGCACATCGAAGACCGGATCGCGCTTCTCCCCGCACGGGTCACGCCCATCGGTGACGAAGGGCTTGACGATGACTTCTAGGACGCGGAGCGCCTACGTCTGGGCGTGGCTTCCGGGAGCGACGAGCCCCATTCCCGCCGGCAAGCTTGAAGAGCACGCCGGCTCGAGACTTCTCACGTTCGCCTACGGCCAGAGCTACCTCGGGCGAGAGGATGCCCGTGCCCTCCACGCCCCGGAGCTTCCGCTCAGGCGGGGGAGGCAGGCGCCGCCGGCAGGCCTCGACGTGGCCGGCGTCATTCGGGATGCCGGGCCCGACGCCTGGGGGCAGCGTGTCATCATGAGAGGGCTCCTGAGCACGCGGGACATCCGGGATCGGGACCCAGGGGCCGTCCCCCTTCTGGACTACCTGCTCGGGTCGGGATCGGACCGTCCTGGTGCGCTCGACTTCCAGGCCAGTGCCACGGAGTACGTGCCGAGGACCCACGATGCAACACTGGAACAGCTCCAGCAGGGCGCGTCAGCCGTGGAGAGGGGCGCACCGATCAGCAACGAACTGCTCGAGGCACTCGAGGCGGGGTCCTCGGTCGGCGGAGCACGCCCCAAGGCGACGCTCGTTCATGGGGAGCGGCACCTGATCGCCAAGTTCTCGTCCATCACGGACAACTATCCGGTCATGAAGGCGGAGGCGGTCGCGATGGAACTGGCCCGGCGCGTCGGACTGAACGTGGCCGGCACCGAGCTGGTCCGGGTCGCCGGGCGCGAAGTGCTCCTGGTCGATCGGTTCGACCGAGGTCCGGGTGGAACCAGGCGGGGATTCGTTTCGGCGCTCACGATCGCGAAGGAGTCCGAAATGAATGCCCGGTACGTTACCTATACCGGCCTCGCGGACGAGTTCCGGGCGAGATCAGCGACTCGGGGCGACACGCTGCGGGAGCTGTTCTCGAGGATCGTGTTCAATATCCTGGTCGGCAACACGGACGACCATGCCCGGAACCACGCGGCCTTCTGCGATGGGGAGGATGGGCTCGAACTCACCCCTGCCTATGACGTCTGCCCGCAGGTCCGCACCGGCGAAGAGGCCGCGCAGGCCATGGCGTTCGGGCCCGATGGACAACGGTTGTCCCAAGTGGCCGCATGCCTGGAGGTGGCGGGGTTCTACGACCTCTCCGCGCGAGAAGCCAGGGAGATCATTGACGGCCAGCTCCACGTCATTCGAACGCAGTGGGATGAGGCAGCCGACGCGGCGACGCTGACCCGTGCGGAACGGGACCACATGTGGGAGAGGCAGGTCCTGAACCCCTTCACGACCTACGGATACCGTGAGGATTGAGGGCTCCTCGGTCGCGCCCAGGGCGAGGGACCGGCATGGCCTGGTGGCTTCCGGAAACGACTGGAAAGTCCTCAGTTCACGGGGCCGGGATCCAACCGAGACTCCGGAGGGCGTTCGAACTCGATCTCGAAGGCCTCCACACCGAAGACGCCCAGCTCGCTCACCCGGATCTGGTAGATCAACCCGTTCTTGCTGAAGGTCGCGGTGGACGGAATCCTCGTTCGCGCCAGCAACAGGCCCGTCCGGATGTCGAAGATGTCCAGGATCGTGTCAACCCTTTGCTGGCGGGATCCCGGAAGGCTCCGGGGTTCCCCTGCATCTGTCAGGTTCAGGGTGTCGAGCATTATCCGCGCGTCCTGCCAGTCCTCCGACGCCACGGTGACGAGCACGGCGAGGAGACCCTCGTCCAAGGGACGGCCCTCGCCGACAACGGTAGGGGGTTGAACGGTGGGTCGACGTTCGGTTGGCCATGGTTCGCCCGGCGCCCGCGAGGAGGTCGGGGTGAGGTGCCCCCCGCAACCTGGTCCGACGATCTCCTGACGCCGTTCGGTCCTGGGCCGCGGTGATCCGGGCGACGACCTGGGGCCGGTGCTTGCTCGAGTACAACCTTTCCAACCCGGCGGGACGCCCCCCTCTGGGCACCTGAGCCGTGGTGAGCTACCATGGCGCCGGAACGGGTCCTAAGGTTCGACGACCACCTCGGCTCTCCAGGGCTTGTCATGGCGCAGCAGGCTGACACCGGCACCTACCTGGCGTTCGGCGCCACCGTGCTGATCGGGGGCGCCAATTTCGTGGCGGTCAGCTTCAGCAACATGGAGCTTCCGCCCCTGTTCGGAGCCGGCCTGCGTTTCGGGCTCTCGGCCGTGCTGTTCCTCCTCCTCATGCGGGTCACCGGCGTTCCGCTGGCCCGAGGGCGGGACGCCGTGGGCGCGGCGGTATATGGCATCCTGGGTTTCGGGGGCGCGTACGCCTTTCTCTACTACGCCCTGGTCGGCCTGGCCGCGGGGACCGTGGCCGTGATCATGGCGACGGTGCCCCTGTTCACGCTGATCATCGCCGTCCTGTTCGGCCAGGAGCGTCCTTCACTGCGCGGGTTCGTGGGAGGGGGGCTGGCCGTCGCCGGCATCGCGGTCCTGTCCCTGGACACGCTGGGCGGTGATCTCGGTCCCGCCTACCTGGTCGCGGCCGTTCTCGGCTCCATCGCCGCCGCCGCCTCCAGCGTCGCCGCCAGGTCGCTCCGCAACGTGCATCCGCTGACCATGAACGCCATCGGCATGGCCTCCGGAACGATCCTCCTGGTTGCCGGTTCTCTCCTCCTGGGCGAGCGCTGGGCACTGCCTCGGGATTCCGATACCTGGATCGCCCTGGGGTGGCTGGTCGTGGTGGGCTCCGTGGGCCTGTTCCAGCTGTTTCTCTACGTCATCCGGCGCTGGACCGCCTCGGCCACGACCTACGCCATCACGGCGATGCCGGTCGTGGCGGTCGTGCTCGGGGTGGTGATGCTGAGCCAGCCGGTCACACCCACCGTGCTGATCGGCGGGTCCCTCGTGGCCCTTGCGGTCTACGTCGGGGCGATTTCTACGGCGGAGCCGGCATAGGAGCCCTTTCCGCGGGGTCGGCCATCCTGGCGCTTCCGGGCGTCGAACTCCGGCAAGCCCCGGGGGAATCGGTCGCCCCGACGCCTCGGGCACGATGGGGATCGTGGCGAGGAAGCGCCATCCCGCGCTCCTCGGGCGGGAGCAGTTCACTCGGGCCGCGCATCTCCTTGCGCGCGCGGACCGTGCACGAATTGGATGATCCCGCCCAGCGGGAAATTGCCGCGGCCGACCCCGCCCGCCTCCTCATGGGTCCGGCCCCGATCCTCATCGATGAATGGCAGCGCGTCCCATCCTCCTGGGATTCTGTTCGTTGCGCCGTGGACCTTGATCCGGGACCCAACCGGTTTCTCCTCACGGGCTCGGCGAGTCCCGACACGCCCGCCACACACTCGGGTGCCGGTCGGATCATCCGGGTTCGGATGCGGCCGCTGAGCCTCGCCGAGCGCCGGCTTGCCCACCCCACCCTCAGCCTGGGTGCCATGCTCCGGGGCGAGCGGCCCGAGGTGACCGGTCAGTCGCCATTCACGCTGCGTGACTACACCCGGGAAATCATCGCTTCCGGCTTCCCCGCCGTCCGCAACCTGAGTGGACGCGCCCTGCGAGCCCAGTTGGAGAGCTACATCAGCCGTGTGGTGGACAAGGACTTCCGGGAGCTGGGTTACGCCGTCCGGGATCCGGAGCTTCTGCTCCGCTGGATGAGGGCCCATGCGGCGGCTTCCTCCACCACGGCGACACTTGAGACCGTTCGAGACGCGGCGACATCGGGGGAAGGCACGAAGCCCAGCCGAGACAGCGTTCTGGCCTACCGATCTGCACTGGAGCGCTTGTGGCTCATGGATCCTGTGCGGGCCTGGCTACCCTCACGCAACCCGATCGCACGCCTCACGCGCCCCGACAAGCACCAACTCGCCGATCCCGCGTTGGCCGCATCACTCCTCGGCGTCACGGCCGAAGCACTCCTGCGAGGGGACGATGCCGGCATGGACATTCCCAGAGACGGCACCCTGCTCGGCCACCTCTTCGAATCGCTGGTCACGCAGAGCATCCGGGTCTGTGCACAGGCGTGGGAGGCGGAGGTTCGTCACCTGCGAACGAAGAACGGGCGTCACGAAGTCGACCTGATCGTCGTGCGTCCAGACCAGCGGGTGGTCGCCCTCGAGGTGAAGCTCGCCCGGACCGTCAGTGACGACGATGTACGGCACCTTCACTGGCTGCGCGGTGAGATCGGCGATGACCTTCTGGATGCCGCGGTCATCACGACCGGCACGCACGCCTACCGCGGGGACGATGGCATCGCCGTCGTTCCCGCGGTGCTCGTGGGTGCCTGAGACCTTGTCCCCCCACGGTCGGCCGTCCGGCGGCTGAAGCGAGGCCTCACCTCGGAAACCAAGTGCGACCCTTCGCCCCCTACTCCTCGAGCGCCGCTCCGACCTGCTTCTTCAGCTCGGGAATGCGATTCCGGATCACGTCCCAGACCAGCTCGTAGTCGACGCCCATGTAGGCGTGGATCAGACGGTCGCGCATCCCCGCCATGGAGCGCCATTCGATTCCCGGATGCAGGTCGCGATAGCCTTGCGGGACCTTCTTCGATGCCTCCCCGATCACTTCCAGGCTTCGGACGAACGCGCGTCGGAGGGTCTCGTCGGAGTCGAATTCCGCGAACGTCAGTCCTTCACTGGTCTCCAGCGGATAGTCCGACTCGGCGAGGATGTGACGGAGATAGTCACGCGGCTCGAAGGACATCCTCGGCCTCCGTGAGAATCCTTGGGCCGATGAAGGGTGACAGTGCCTCCGTCGTGACAAGTTCCACGCGACGTTCGAGGCGCTCTTCGAGCAGCTCGGCGAGATCGAGGAATCGATCGAACGTCTTGGCCTGCGGCGAGAACTCGACGAGGAGGTCGACGTCACTGTCGGATCGGGCATCACCACGAAGCACCGAGCCGAACAGCGCGAGCCGATGTACTCCGAGCGCGCGGATCTCAGCTTCGGCGGCCATAATGCGACGGATCGCCTGATCACGGGTCAGCGAGGTCGAGGGCATGTCGCAATGTAGAGAGACCTGAGCCCGCGAGCAAAAAGCCGCGGCGCCGGAACCCGGGGCAAGTCATGGGCGCGAGATCTCACCCTGACCCTGAACACTACTCCTGCACTCCTGCTCCGGGATCCCGACCTCGCGTGCAAGAGATGCGAATGCTTCCTCGGCGTCCTCACCGGTTCCGGCATGGATCCCCTGCAGACCCCTCTGGATTCCCACGATCGCCGCCGAATGGGCCGCGAGGTCGAGGAGCCGCTGGTAGGCGTCGGCATGCTGAACCACGAGCCCGGCCTGCCCATGGATCGTGAGCACCTCCGGGCGCCCGGTCTCCTTCAGGCGCTCGACGGAGGCGCGCGTGTTCCGCTGAATGTCGGAGAGCGGACGAATGTCCTTGAGGTTGATCATGCCGGCCTCGTTTACAGGACACTTCTTGTTTCCTTGATGTCGACCTCGCCTGCTTGCGGGTCAAGGGCCCACGGGGCATGATGTTCGGGGATGATGCCCATCACGCCGGATCCGCCCAGGAACGCACGCCGCCCTGACGTGCCCCTCGCTCTGGTCGCCGCTGTCCTCGCCCTGTCCGCCTGCGAGGCCGGGGACCCTGATGCCGGGGGCGCGCCCTCGGGGGTCACACGCGCGGACAGCGCCTCGATCCACCTCCTCACCGATGCGCGCGATCCGGGCGAGCTTCCGGTCATCGATCTCGCGACGGCGGAGCCCGACCTCGTCGTGGGCGAGGTCTCGGGCGATGAGCCCTACCTCTTCTCGAGAATCCGGGGCGCGGTGCCCCTCCCGGGCGGAGGGCTCGCGGTGGCCGACGGCGCCACCGCCCGAATCCGCATCTTCGATGCCGAGGGTCGGTTCATCCGCGCCTTCGGGGGACTCGGAGATGGCCCTTCCGAGTTCAGGCAACTGGGTTCCCTCGGCCTCGTCGGGCCCGATACCCTCTTTGCCTGGGACCCGTCCCGGATGCGCCTGTCGTTCTTCTCGCCCGAGGGCACCGTTCACGCCTCCGTCGATGCGCGCGACGTGGGGGGAGGCTGGCCTCCCGAGGCCGATCCCCTCTCGACCCGCACGGCCCTCCTCACGCAGCACGTGGTCGACCGGGTCGGCGGGTCGGACGCAGGGATTCTCCCGCGGGCGGACTCGATCGTCCTCCACCTCGCGACCGACGGGGTCCTCGCGGACACGATCGGGCGCTTTCCGGGGCTCGACCGGGCCCTCGTCCGGTCCGAGATGGCGCCGGGGATGGTCCTGGCCACGAACGTTCCCATCCCCTTCGGAAACGTCACGGTCGGGCGGGTGGCAGGCGCGCGGATCGTCCTCGCGCGCTCGGACCGAGGGGAGCTTCGCATCCTGGACGAAGCGGGGCGCCTCGAGGAGATCCGGCGCTACCCGAACCTCGGAGGCCGACGCACCCCGGCGGCCATCGAGGCCGCCGCTGCCGAATTCGAGGTGCACTTTTCCGGGGCCCAGTCGCGGCGCCACTTCGACGAGCTCATCGAGGCCACCTCCGCCACCGATCGGGTGCCTCCCTTCACCGACCTTCGCGCCTCGGAAAGCGGCGGGGTCTGGCTGAGGGCCGTCCCCACCGAAACGGACGCGCCCCCCGCATGGTGGGTGGTCGCCCCCGACGGTCTTCTCGCCGTGCGGGTCGAGCTCCCGGCCGGGTTCCAGCTCCTCCACGCCGGCGACCAGGTCGTGCTCGGGGTCGTGCGTGACGAGATGGGGGTGGAACGGGTGGTGCGTTACGGGCTCAGGTAGCCGTCACCGCGGCCCCCTGGTCCCGGTTCTCGAGCCGTCGGACGAGCTCGGTCACGAACTCAGTCGCGAGCATTGGTCATCCGGCGAGAGACCGCTCTGGCCACCGCCTCGGAGTCCCAGTCGGGGTGCGCTTCCTGGATCGTGGCCCGCAGCCTCTCGCGGATCAGGTCCGTGGCCGCGAGTCCGGCCGTCACGCGCTCCGCCGGGCTCATGGCGCGGAAGACGGGCACGAGATCCGGGTCCAGGTGCTCGATGCGGAGGGCGGGAGGGGGGGACTTGCGCATACCCAAGTTTCGGGGCACCCCGACCGGCCGGCAACCTTGAGCCGGACGGCTCCGCCTGCACCGGCATCCGGCTGCTCACGGACCCAGGGTTGGGGCGGATGCATCGAACGCCGGCGACCGGCGGGGGTGCTTCGGGAAGGAGAAGCGGGTTCCATTGGAGAACGGGGTCGACCTCGGAGGCGAGTCACGGCGGTCCGATGGCGAAGGCCATGACCCATTCGCCGGGGATCCCGAACCCCCCTCGCCCCCCTGCGACAAGGAACACGAATTCCTCGCCGTCCACGTGGGCGGTGATCGGAACGGTATTTCCCGTGGCAGGAAGGGCGTGGGACCAGACCGACGCTCCGTCCATGGCGCGGTAACCCCTCAGGACCGGTTCGGCCGTGGCGGCGGTGAAGAGCACCCCGCCGGAAGAGATCGCGGCCCCTCCGAAAGCGGCGTTCCCGAAGGGCGAGTCCAGATTCTCGGTCAGGGAACTTCGCCACAAGACCGAATCGCCACCAAGATCCAACGCGATCCATTCCGTGAAGGGAGGGGGCGTACAGGGACGGCCGGAGGGGTCGACGAAGAGGCGGCGATCCCCCCGGGCCGACCCACCCGGACCCATCGTATCCGGTCCTTGGGCCGCAGAAGGTTCCAGGCTTACGATGCTCGCGATCCGCTTGATCGCGACCACCGCGATCGCGCCCTCGTCGTCTGTCGCCACCCCGTCCCAGGAGATACCGCCATAGTGGCCGGGCCAGTGAAGACGGGCTCCGAACCCCGGCTCCGCAAACGGGCCCGTATGGTCGAGACCCGCCCAGGTGTCCTGGCACCAATGAGCGTGCTGAGCGTTCGAGGTCCCGATGGAATCCATCGTCAAGCGACCGGGCCGAAGGGTATCGCCTCCCCACACCGGAAACTCCGCCGTCAGGGCACGCCCGGCTTCCCGGTCCTGACCGATGGCCGCGGCCACCCGGGGCGTCCGCCACGCCCCGGTTGAAGCATCGAACCGGAACAGGCCCCCCACCTTGATTCCCACGAGAAGGTCCAGGCCTTCGCTCGGATCGGACCTCCTCCGGGGCACGAGGGCGAGAGCCGTCGCATCGTAGTCCCAGACGTCCAGGGGCAGAAGGGACCTTCGCCAGACCACGTGACCGGAATCGGCCGTGAGCGCGAGGACCCCGCTGTGGAATCCTTGATCTCCTCGCGGGAGGTAGGTCGGCGAGAGTGAAGCGATGGCCGCGAAGACGAGCCCGAGTTCCTCCGACGCCTCGAGGGGGGACCAGGCGTTCCCGCCGGCCGGGCTCCGGGGGATGACGAGCTCGTCGCAGTCGGGAAAGACACAGAGCGATCTCAGCTCCGGAACGGAGGTCACCCACATAAGCCGGCCGTGTCGAACGTGGATCGCCCGAACGGTCCCGGCTCGGCCACTGGGTGCAAACAAGCCCGACATGGCCGTCCCCACGACCACGAGTGAGTCCACCGCGACGGGCGGGGAGGTCAACCCCTCCATCTGCGGATCCGCGATGAACACGAATCCACTCGCTCCGAAATCAGCACAGACGGTCCCCGTTTCCGGAGAGATCGCGAACAGCCGACCATCGGGCAGGGTACCGATCAACCGCTCCGGGCAACGGAAGTCGTCGCTTCCCTGGGAGGGAGTGTGCACGTGCGCCAGCCCTCGCGACACGAATCCCTCGATCGCCCCGGCGCCCCGCTCGAGTTCCGGGGAGAAGGACCAGAGCAGCTCGCCGGTTCGGGCGTCCAGGCCGAAGACGCTTCCCATCGGGGACGCGATGAAGAGCCGGCTTCCGACCAGCAGCGGCTCGGTCGAGAAGCGGATCCGGTCAGACGGACCCCGCCCCCTTCGTCCGTGGCGTCGGTCGCATCGGGGACGCAGTGGGCGGGGAGCGCACCCCTCAGCCGCGTCTGCCAGCGAAGAGCGAGTCCATGGACCGTCTCTGGTCTGATCGTGGATCCTTCCCCCACCCCGTGAGCCCCCGGTCCGAGCGAAGCGGCAACGTCTTGCGGAGTCGGCTCGGGCTGGCAGGCTGACAGGGCACAGACGCACAGAAGGCCCAGGGAGCTTTGCCCGACCCGAAGCCTTCGGCGATCATCAGGGCACCGGTACACCCTGATCAACCGCGCTGCGCCATCACGGGACAGAGAACCCCGACACGGCCGTCGCCGCCGTTCGAGTGAACGTCCGGCCCTCGGGCCCGGGCGACGTCCCGAAACCTACCACCCTCGCTGCGCCGCGAGGGCCCGCAGGTGCGGAACGACATGCGGGAGGCTCTCCCGGTCTGCCCAGAGCCGCCGGAGGGAGTCCTCCCAGTTCGAGGGACCGAACCCCAGGGACATCTGCACGAGGGCCCGTCGGGAGCGTTCCGTGGGCTCGCGTACCCTCGTCTCGATGGCCGCCCTCATCGCCTCCGTGTCGCGCTCCCGACTCACGGCGGCACCCATGAATATGGCAAAGGCCCGGTGCGAAGACTCCACGTTCCCAGCCGCGAGGAGTTCGTCGGAAGCGCGAAGGAGGACCCAAATAACCTGGGGAAACGGGACAACCCGAGGGCGATCCTGCGCCTCGCGGTGGAACCACGAGAAGATCGCCCAGAACCTCTGTTCATGGTATTCCACCACGGAGCCGTCATACCCCGGGGGGGTGTCTCCGGAGAGGAGAAGCTCGACGAAGGCATCCTCGAACGCGAGAAGTTGGTCCCGGAAGGCCTGCTCGCCCCCGACGAGCTCCGGCCCGGCTGCGAGACGGTGCACGACTACGCGCCAGTCATGCGCCCTGACGAAGTGTTCGATCGGGATCTCGACCGCGTTTACCGTGTCCTGGAAATTCTGTTCGCCGGCGAGCGGGGCGGCAACCCACCCCAGCATCCCGAACGAAAGGAGGAGGCCCTTCGTAAAGACTCGTCCGATCATTTTCCACCCCCTAAGAGTGTGTATCCCGAGCGCTTCCGGGTGAAGGCGGCGGAGGCTCGGTACCGGTGGCGAGTCGTCAGCAGTTCGGGACTGACTCATCGACGGAAACCGTGTCCAACTGCCATTGAGTGGACCCTGGGCGCCACATTTCGAAACCGGGGGGCGGGGTTTGGCCCGTATGGCTCTTCAACCCCTCGCATAGAACTCGCGAAAGCTCCGCGCCGACCGCAGTTTGCACCTTCCCCATCAGTTCACCACCACTACCAGCCCTGATGTTCCTCAGTCTCTGATGAAGATCTGTAACTCCCGACATTGACAACGCGTTGAGTGCGTAAGTTATGTGCAATCCTTCGTGAGTTGCCACATAGGCCAAGAAGTCCTCGAAGCTCTGCGATGGTACGCATCCTGAGGCCATATTGTTCACTCCGTAAGTGTTCCAGTCCGATTGGGCGCTGCAGGAACCGGGCAGCCCGGTCGAAGGGGCGGCGTCGGCGGCCGGAGTGTAGAGCCGGTTCATGGCCCATGCGGGGCGGAGTTCGATCGGAGGCCCGCCCCAGTACCATACTCCGTGGTTGGGACCTTGATCCTGGATGTGGTTGGGAGAAAAGCGTGACTGGAATGTGCTCCAGTCCACCACGTCCGTGTTGGAGATTACGGTGGCACCCTCGGAGAACAGGAAGTTTTTCTCGGAAGGGTTTGAACAGTACCGAGACGCGGCAAGTCCGATTTCGTCCACAATGCACACCTCCAAACCCTGCACGTGCCCTTCATCGCTTGCGTGGTCGGCGAATGCGTCCCCGGTCAACGGCGCGATCGAGACGTGGTACTCGGCGGGTGCCGGTTGGTCAGCCCAGAAATGCACCCGCACGGTCCCGGACATGACCACGTCACCGGTCCATTGCGTCGACCCCACGTTGGTCTGGCGTTCGATGTTCATGCCAACCCATTCGGGATCACTCGGCTCGAACGACCATCCCACGACTTCTTCAAAGGAGTCCATGATCACGCTGCAGTGGAGCGTGTTTGGCTGGGAGAATGTGCTCACGTTGGACAAGAGCATCGGCAGGCCGGGGGTACCGGTGAGCAGCGGCCATTGAGGTGACGACACGGGACCCTCGTCCAGGGGTCCAACCGGGTCTTTCGCATCGTTGCAGGCGACCAGAATCGCCGGCAAGAGCACCACCACCGGACAGATTGGGCCCCACCGACCTCGGCCGGCTGGGTCCGGCGCGGGCACGCGTGTCTCCATTCGCAACTCTCCGGTTGCCCTTCCCTGGGCGGGCTGTGTGATGTGCTTGAGGTGGCATCGGCCCGGCTCGATGCCAGACGTGCGAACCAAGGTGAGTCGCGGCCCCGGCTACCGCGAACTCTCATCTCCTCAATCGACACCTCGTTCGATCAGGTTGTGTCCGGGAACCCCTTCGTGCGCCCGGAGGAGACGCTCGATGAGTCCCGGGACCGCCGCCTCGACCGGCATCCGTGCCCATTCGCCGCTTGGACGCCCCAGGTTCGCTCGGATCGCGTTGCACTCGTGCACCGGCGAACCGAAGCCGAGCGTCCTCCAGGACCGGTTCCGACTGGCCGGAACCTGGCGAAGAAGGACGGCCAGGATCGCCCTTGTTCGGTGGATGAACCGCGAGGGAGTGACCAGGCCCGCCCTCCGCATCGCGCGGGTGAGCGTCGGACACGACATGTGTACCCGCCTTGCCAGACCCGCAACCGACCGATCCTTCCGGGCGATACCGGCGAGCGACGCATCCGTGACCCAAACGATCTCGCCTCGCTCCCCGGGCCCGATGAGCCCCACGAGGGCCCGCCGGATCCGGGCGCCCTGTGTTCCGAGCACCGATCGCGTCACGAGTCGGTCCAGCGAGCGTCGGCACGAGAGATCGCTCTCGTTCAGCTGCTCCCGCACCCCCCAGCGGTGCAGGCCGAGAACGATTTCCGGCTCCACGAGGCGGGCCGTGCGGACGCTCACCACGTACCATCCTTCCGGCGGGCGGGCGGGCGGGCGGAACATGTCCTGATCGGAGTCGCGCGGCCAGACGGCCCGGAGTGCCTCGTGGTCGGCCAGGATCAGCCCCGGTCCATCCGATTCGCCAGCAAGCCGAACCACATCGGCCCATTCGGTGGCTGCGGTCACCGTTGCACCAGTGGCGGCCACCCGCGCGCCCAGGCGAGAACTCGCGGATCCCTCCGCGGCCGGGAACAGCACGACGTTCAGCTCCATACATGGCAAGATGCGCGGCGCCCCCAGGCCTCTGCTAGGATTTCCCGCAGCGGCGCCCCGGGGCCTACACGCCGCACCCGGTTCGGTCCGTCCCCCCGGTCAGCTCAGCGCCGCCTCAGCACCGGCTCCAGGATCACGATCGTCTGCTCCAGGTCCGGAAGCTCGAGGTACCACCGGTCCGGCGTGATGGGCGTTGGGGTCTCGCTGGGGAGCCGGTACCGCCGGGAGGCGATGAGGCGCCCATCCACCGAAAGGGCCTCGATGACGTTTTCGCGGTAGAGGTTGACGTGGGCGCGGATCTCCTCGACGGATCGGGCGGATGGAAGGGGCCCGGGCGGGGCGTCCGGGGCGGGCGCGCTCGCGAGTGTGTAGATCAACCCCGCTGGATCCGCCTCGAGTAGGTAGAGATTGGGGGGGTTGGCTCTGCCCTCCCCGGGAAACCAGTCCACCGACCGGACCATTCGGAAGACCGGCTCTTCGTCCGGACCGGCAACGTGGACTACCTCGTAGCTCGAGGTCCCCGCCACCCACAAGCCAAGGGGCCGCGAATAGGTGTGAAGGAACCAGTCTCCGATATGGCCGCCGGGCTCTTCGTACACGCGGGCTCCGCCGGGCGTCCAGAGTACGACGCCTCGCCGGAGGCTCGCGTCCACCGCGAGCGCCGACAGGAGGAGGTGGCCTTCGGCGGTGATCGACGCCTCCCGCACCCCTGAGGGGACCGGAAGTCGAAAGGTCTCCAGGAACCGACCCTCGATTGTATACCGATGAACCAACGGTCCAGAGGTGACATGGATCATCGAGTCACGGTCAACCAGGATGGCGCTTGCCCACGAGAACTCTCCGGGCCCGTCACCCGGCCCCTGTCCGAAGGTCCGAACAAGGGCGCCATCGGGGGTCCAGAGCGCAAGGGTCCCATGGTGCCAGGTGCCGGTCACGAACCCACCATCCGGGGTGACCGCGATGGGAGGGCGCGGGTGCCAGGCGTCGTCGTCCGGGCGAAGGGTGACGACCTCGACGAAGTCCAGTTCGCAGGGGGCCTCCTCGCCCGACACGACGACATGGTCCACCGTCGGGGGCCAGGCCGGGGGGTGGCCTGCGCAGGCTGGAAACTCCCCATCGAGGCCTTCGGCGCTCGCGGGCCAGTTCGATGGGGAGTCGTGGTTCGCGTCGCCGCCGGGGCCCCGAGTATCGCCGCAACCGGGAGTGGCGACGAGGGCCAGGGACACGGCCAGGGTGGCCCATGCCTGGGGCGGTCGCACCGGACGCGCCACCTCGGTCGTGCGGGTCAGGGAATCGGGCATGTCGGAGTGTCCTGGGCGGTGGGGGTCGGACTGCGGCGCCCAAGGTGCAAGGGAGTGCAGCCGCGCCGGCGTGTCAAACGGGTGGCCGCGGGCCTGCGGCAACCGGCCACACCCTCCGCCTTGCGGTTCCGGTCCCTGCCGGAGGAGATTGCGCGAGGAACCGTCTGCCACCCTAAGCCCGGTGCATCGCCATGATGAACGCACGCATGCCCCCTCCCCTGGCGGGGCAACCGCGGTCCCGCCCTGCCCTGCCCTGTGTGGCCCTCTTCCTGCTCGTCGCGGCGGGATGCGGAGGGGCGGACGGGCCCCGGTCGGCGGGAGGTCCCCTCCATGTACATGACAGCGCCGGCGTCAACATCGTGGAGGTGAACACCTTCGTGGTTCCCGAGCCCGGGGGGCTCGAGGTCGTCTGGGGCGACACCGTTCGCATCGGCCACCCCGGTGATTCGGACGGAGACCCGGCGTACCTCTTCGGAATGCTGGCCGGCGCCGCCCGCCTCTCCGACGGGCGCGTCGTCGTCGCCGACATGCAGGCCTCGCAGCTCCGCTTCTTCGGCCCCGACGGCGTTCACTTGCGAAGCGTCGGCCGGAGGGGAGACGGCCCCGGCGAGTTCACCGCGGTCATGGGACTCGCGCGCCTCGCCGGAGACTCCCTCTTCGTGCTGGACCGCAGCGCCCGCTGGTCGCTCTTCGACGGGGCCGGGGAATTCGTGCAGTCCGGGCGGTTCGACCTGAGCGGGTGGGCCCACGACATCGGCCCCGAGATCGACGGGGTCTTCTCCGACGGGACCCTCTTCGTGCGCCACCGCTTCCGGACCGAGCGCGAGGAGGAGGAGGACCTCCTCCTGAGCGTTCCGAACTGGCGGAGCTTCCGGGCCGACCGCGCCGGTGCCGCCCAGGTGCACTTCGACACGGTGGTGGGGCCGGCCACGATCCAGCGGAGGGCCACGCCGCCGGCCCCGGGGCAGGCCTTCACCATGCCGACGGTGTCCATCGTGCGGCTCTCGACGGGCCCCACCGATGCCGTGCGCGGGGACCGGCTCTACCGCCTCGACCGAGGCGGCCGGGAGCTCCGGGTGATCCGCGCCGACGGGACCCTCGAGCGGATCGTGCGCTTCACCGAAGATGTCGCCGAGCCCGCATCCGGGTCGCTCCAGCCCGAGACCGAGGCCCTTCTCCGGGAGCTTCCCAGGAGCTTCCCCGACCGGGCCGAACTCCGCACGCCTTCGCTCTTCCGGTCGGTCGTCGTGGACGAGATGGAGTGGATCTGGCTCCGCCTCGATGCACCGCCCGCAGACGAAGGCGGCATGGCCCGCTGGGTCGTGCTCGACCCGGAAGGGATCCCGCGGCACTCGGTGGACCTCCCCCCGGGCTGGAACGCGCAGGGGCTTCGGGGCATGGACATCGGCCGGGAGGCGATTTCCGCACCCGTGATGGACGAGCTCCAGGTCTCGACGGTGCTCGTCGCCCCGCTCCGTCGACCCTGACCGGCCGGGGCCCCACCTTCTCCCGCTCCGGCAAGACGCCCATATTGCCCCGTTGCCGCGGGCTTGGGTTGCGGCCCCGCGTGAAGCTCGACCCGAACGGAGGACCAGACGACGTGATGGCGATGGAGGTGTGGCGGATGCAGGGCGGAGCGGGCGGAAGGCGAGGGGGCCCAGGTGCCCCCTTCCCCGGGGAGGCGGCATGAGCCCCGCACGACCGCCCGACGGCGGGGCCCGGGGGTGGATCATCCCCATTGGGGGAGGAGAGGAGAAGGAACACAATCCCGTGATCCTCGAGCGCTTCGTCGAGATCTGCGGGGGGCGCGGCACGAAGCTCGTCGTGATCCCCACCGCCTCCCGCCTCGAGGACACGGGTGACCGCTATGCCTCGGTCTTCCGTGAACTGGGCGCCGATACGGTGGAGGTCCTGGACTTCGACACCCGCAGGGACGCCGGCGAGGAGGGCCGTATCGCCTCGATCCTCGAGTCCGACGGCGTCTTCCTGACCGGGGGGAACCAGATGCGGCTCGCCACCGGGATCGGGGGAACCGGCGTGGCCAAGGCCATCCGGGAAATGAACGCCCGGGGGGGCCACGTGGCCGGGACGAGCGCCGGCGCGAGCTTCCTTTCCGAGCACATGATCGCCTTCGGCGACGACAACCGCCGCCCCCAGGCGGGGTCGGTGACCCTGGCACCCGGGCTCGGCCTCACGAACCGGGTGGTCATCGACCAGCACTTCACCCAGCGCGGCCGCCTGGGGCGCCTGCTCACGGCGCTCGCCTTCAACCCCTTCCTGATCGGCCTGGGGCTGGACGAGGACACCGCCGCCTTCATTGCCCCGGACAAGACCGTGGAAGTGGTGGGAAGCGGTACCCTCACCGTGGTGGATGCGGGGAAGGTCTCCTTCTCGTCGATGGATCAGGCGAACGCCCGGGACCCGGTCTCGATGCTCGGGGTCATCCTCCATGTCCTGATCCAGGGCGCCACCTTCAACCTGCACACCCGCGAAGCCTCGGCGGCCGCGCTCATGCTCGGCAAACGCTAGAGCAGGGGAACCCACCCACGTTCACGAAGGAAACCGGTCCATGCGCATCCTCGATCGTTCGGTCTACGTGGGGCCCTCGCTCTACGCCCATTTCCCGGTGATCCGCCTCACCCTGGAGCTGGGAGCCCTCGAGGAGTGGCCCACCGTGCGCCTGGGGCCCGCCTTCGTGGACGGGCTCCTGGAGGCGCTCCCCGGCCTCCACGAGCACGGGTGCTCCTACGGAGAGCCGGGGGGGTTCGTGCGGCGCATGACCGAAGACGAGGGGACCTGGCTCGGACACGTGCTCGAACACGTGGCCATCGAGCTCCAGAACGCCGCGGGGATCCCGGTCACCTTCGGGAAGACCCGGGGCACGGGCGAACCCGGCGTCTACCACGTGGTCTACGAGTACGAGCAGCGGGACGAGGGGATCGAGGCCGGGGAACTGGCGCTCCGGTTCCTCGTGTCCCTCCTCCCGGACGAACTCCGCCCCGGGGGGATCATTCCCGACGGCTGGGCGCTGGAAGACGAACGGGACTCCTTCATCCGCTTCGCGCAGCGACGCGCGCTGGGCCCGAGCACGGCCTCCCTCGTGCATGCCGCCGAGGCCCGTGGCATCCCCTGGATGCGGCTCAACAACTATTCACTGGTCCAGCTTGGCCACGGCCGCCATCAGCAGCGGATCCAGGCCACCGTGACCGGGCGCACCCCCCACATTGCGGTGGAGCTCGCCGGCGACAAGGAGGAGACGAACCGGATCCTGGACCAGCTCGGGCTTCCGGTGCCCCGGCAGGAGCTCGTGCAGAGCCAGGAGGGTGCGGCGCGGGCGGCCCGACGCATCGGCTACCCGGTGGTCGTGAAGCCCTACAACGGGAACCATGGTCGGGCCGTGGCGATCCATCTCACTTCCGAGGATGCAGTGCGTGCCGCCTTCGATGCGGCGCAGGCCGTTTCCCGCTCGGTGATCGTCGAGAACTACATTGCCGGAGCGGATCACCGGCTCCTGGTGGTGGACGGCGGGCTCGTGGCCGCGACGAAGCGGACCCCCGGACACGTGGTGGGCGACGGTACCCACACGGTGGCCGAACTCGTGGAGATCGTGAACGCCGACCCCCGCCGGGGGGTGGGGCACGAGAAGGTGCTGACCCGCCTGGAGCTGGACCACCAGGCCCACCGCCTGCTCGAGATCCTGGGGT
>JBJHCE010000035.1:0-22598 GCA_050485865.1 Gemmatimonadales bacterium
CGCCCACGGGGATCAGCGCCTCCCCCGCCACCGGGTCCCGGGGTCGCCGGCGGTGGTGGTCCGTCGTGGCCTGCCAGAGGGCCGCAAGCGCAAGGAGCCGCTCCTCGCCGAAGGGGGCCGCCCCGATCATCACCGACTCGGGGAGGGGGCCCCCGGCGTAGCCCCCTCCCGGGCCCGCCCCTCCTTCCTCCGGCTCCCGCAGCCCCACCGGAATCGAGATCAGGGGGAGCCCGATCATGTCGAAGGGCACGTGGTTCCCCTGGATCACCGCATCACAGTGATCGAAGATCCCGTCGAGGGTCAGGCGCAGGAGGGCGTAGCGGGCCCGCTGGACCGTGATGTAGGCATCGCCCGACAGGAGGAGGCCCTGGATCCACGAGGACAGGGTCACCCCGAAGAGGCGAACGTCCTCGCGGAGCCAGGGGAGGAATGGTTCGCTCCGCTCGGGAAGGCGGCCGGCGTTGAAGAGCCCGGAGGAGAGGTCGTTCCACCCGTCCGGCGTCCTCAGCTCCACGAGCGCGACGCCGCCCCGCTCGAGGGCCTCGAGGAAGGCCGCCCGCCGGCGCTCCCTGGGATCGCTCCCGGCGCCCCACCCCGCCGGCACCCCGAGCCGGGTGGGCCAGCGCATCCGGACGCTCCCCCCGTCCCGGTACGGCGTGGCCGCGGCCAGGTAGTCGGGAACGCCGGGGAGCCCCAGCGTCCGCGGGTCGCCCGGGTCTGCGCCGGCCATGACCTGGAGCATGAGCGCCGCATCCCGGGCATCGCGGACGAGCGGGCCGGGATGATCCCGGGAATAGGTGAGGGGGATCACCCCCCGAAGGGAGACGCGGCCCATGGTGGGCTTGAGCCCGGTGAGCCCCTGGCTTGACGCCGGAACGGTGATCGAGCCCCCGGTCTGGGTCCCCACCGAGAGGGGGGCGAGGCGCGCCGCCACCGCTGTCGCCGAGCCGCTCGACGAGCCGCCGGGACTCACCCGGGGGTCATCGGGGGCCCAGGCGTTCACCGTGGTGACGGCCCCGTCGGGGGTGGTGGCCCGGGTAGTGGCGAGGGGCCCCATCTGGGACTTTCCCAGGACGACGCACCCCGCGTCCGAGAGCCGCCTTACCAGGGTCGCGTCGTACGACGGAACGAAGTCGCGGAACATGTGGGCGTTCGCCGTGGTGCGAACCCCGCGGGTGTAGATGTTGTCCTTGACCACCACCGGAAGGCCGTGGAGGAGCCCGGGCTCCCCACCCGTTGCGCCCGCGAGTTCCCGGGCCCTCGCCCGGGCCCCGTCCGCGGTGACGGTGTTGAAGGCGAGGAGCACCGGGTCGAGGGCATCGATCCGTGCGAGGCACGCCTCCACGAGCTCGGGGACCGTGAGGCTCCCGTCGCGCAGGCGTACCCCCGCCTCCCACCCGGTGAGCTCCTCGGGGTCGAGGGCGTGGATCCCCCGATCCCGGGCCTCCTCGGCGGCCCGGGCCCAGAACGCCGCGGTAGCCCCGGGAGAGGCCGGCGGCGCGTGCCCCCCGGCCACCCCGGCGGTCACCACACCCTCTGCGGCCAGCGCCCCTTCGAGGGTCCACCCACCCCCCGCAGCCGCCACCGCGCCCAGCGCGCCCATGCGCTGGAGGAAGGCCCGACGGTCCACCCGACCGTCCTGCGGCCCGGCGCTCATGGCCCCCCGTCTCCGCCTGCGGCATTCACGGGCGGGAGCGCCGCCGGGTACACCATGGGGGGAAAGGCCTGCGGGTCGAGCTCGCGCTCGGCGAGGGCCGTCACCGTGCCCCGGAGGAAGCTCCGGGCCGAGCGGAGGATCCGGGTGCGGTCCGCAGGGGCCGAGGGATCGTCTTCGGGGAGGACCGAAAGGTCGATCCCGGCCAGGCGCATCCGCACGAGCACGTAGCGGTCGAGCTCCTCGTCGGTGAGGTCGTCGACCTCGACGGGGAGCGGGGCGTTCGATCGTGGCGAGGGTCCGTTCATCCGACCCATCCTACCCCGCCTCCCCCGGATCGGAAAGTGCGCCGCCTCGGCCCACGCACCCCCGGGGGCTCGAGCTCGTGAAGGCTCGGGGCGATCCGATCGTAGTTTCAGGTGTAGATCCCGGGGGCGTCCCCCCACGGCCACCCTCGCTCCACCTCCCCCGCGCCCCTCCCCCCCTTCCTCCACCCCGCGATGCCACCGATCCGGCACCTGCACTCCGTCGCCCTGCTCCGTGCCCTCGCCCTGCCGGCCCTCGTGCTGGCGGGCGCCACGCTCCCGCACGCGGTCGCGGCCCAGGCGCCCACGCCTCCGCCGGCGTTCAGTGCCGAGCTGGCGCTCCAGACCTTCGACTCGGCGTGGAGTCGGATCGCGAACACCCACTACGACCCCGACATGGGTGGCGTCGACTGGGAGGAAGTGCGCGCCGACCTCGAGCCTCGCGCCCGCGCCGCCGGGTCCAACGACGAACTCCGGGCGGTCCTCCGCGACATGGTCGCCCGGCTCGGGCTTTCCCACTTCGCCGTCTTCGCACCCGAGGCCGGCGACATCCTCTCGGGCGACGCCGCCGCGGGCGAGGCCGGCACGCCGGGCGGCCAGGCCACCCCGGGGATCGACCTCCGCGTCGTGGAGGGCGAGCTGGTGGTGGTGCGCGTCCGCGAGGGAGGCCCCGCCGACGCCGCCGGAATCCGCCCGGGGTGGCGCCTCCTCGAGGCGGCGGGGCAGGAGCTGTCGGCGCTCCCCCCCGGGGTGGGCGACCCCATGACCGCCGTCGGGATGGCGCCCGAGCGAATCCGGGCCCTCTACCTCCCCATGCTGGCGCTCGCACTTCTCCAGGGGGCTTCCGGGGATGCACTCGAAGCGGTCTTCGAAGACGAAGCCGGCGTCCGGCGCACCCTCTCCGTGGACCGCGCCGCCCCCGCGGGGCAGGTGGTCCGCTTCGGAAACCTGCCCCCCTTCGCCGTGGAGGCCGAGGATGCGCCCCTGGCGCTTCCGGGCGGCGGCACCGCGGCCTGGATCCGCTTCTCGGCCTGGTTCCCGGCGGTGGTTCCCGAGCTTTCGGCGGCGGTGGAACGTAGCCGGGGCGCCGACGGGATCGTCCTCGACCTGCGCGGAAATCCCGGCGGGCTCGGCGCCATGGCCATGGGGGTGGGCGGGCACTTCCTCGACGAGCCCCTCGAGCTCGGCGAGATGCGGACCCGCGACACCACGCTCCGCTTCGTCGTGAACCCGCAGCGGGTGAATCCGGCCGGCGAGCGGGTGGAGCCCTTCGCCGGTCCATTGGCAATCCTCGTGGACCCCCTTACCGCGAGCACGTCGGAGATCTTCGCCGCAGGGCTCCAGTCCCTGGGACGGGCCCGGATCTTCGGCGAGACCACGGCGGGGCAGGCCCTCCCCGCCGTCATCATTCCCCTTCCGAACGGCGACCGCCTCATGCACGTGATCGCCGACTACACCGCCCCCGGGGGCGTGCGCCTCGAGGGAAGAGGCGTCGTTCCCGACGAGGTGGTCCTCCCGAGCCGTGCCGCACTCGCGGAGGGCCGGGACCTGGCCCTCGAGGCCGCGCTCGCCTGGATCGCCGGGCAGGGCGACCCTTCCTCCCATCCCTGAACAAACCCTCCGAAACGGAGTTTCACCCGATGACGCACGTCAAGCGAACCCTTCGCACCACCCGTCTCCTTCCCGTTCGGGTCGGGGCGGCCCTTCTCGGGGCAGCGCTCCTCGCCCCGGCCTCCGCTGCGGCCCAGGACCTGCCCGACGCCGAGTCGCTCATCGCCGCATACGTGGAGGCCCTCGGCGGGGCGGACCAGTACCGCGGGGCCTCGAGCGTCACCCGGGGCACCCTCTCCATGGCGGCCATGGGGCTCGAGGGCTCCTTCGTCCTGTACCAGGCCTACCCGAACCGGATGCGGATGAACGTGAACCTGCCGGGGATCGGTGACATGTCCGAGGGCTTCGACGGCGAGGTGGCCTGGTCGCTGAACCCGGTCACCGGGCCGCAGCTTCTCGAGGGCGCCGCGCTGGCCCAGTCGCGGGAGCAGGCCAGCATCCTGGCCTCGCTGCGTGACCCCTCCACCCGGGAGTCCGCCGAGACCCTCGAGCGCACCGACTTCGACGGGGAGTCGTGCTGGAGGGTCCGGATCTCCTGGAACTCGGGGCGCCAGTCCTACGATTGCTACTCGGTGGAGACCGGGCTCCTCGTGGCCACCGAGGCGATCATGGCCTCGCCCATGGGGGACATTCCCACCTTCGCGCTCTACCGCGACTACCAGGAGATGGACGGGCGGATGGTGGCGACCCGCCTCATCCAGCGGGTGGCCGGCCAGGAGCAGGTGCTCCGCATCTCCTCCTTCGAGATCACCGACGTCTCCGACGAGGAGGTGGGGCTCCCGCCCCAGATCCGCGCCCTCGTCGGGGGGTGAGCCGGTGGCGGAGGGGCGCCCCCGGAGCCCTTCGGGGGCGCCCTCTCTCCTCCGCGTTCATTGACACCCCAACCGGGGCGTCCCATCCTGATCCGCTCACCCACACCCCCAGGACCGGTCCCCCGTTCGGGCCCGGTCCGAGAAGCCACGGAGCGGGATCATGCGTACGGCACGTCCGTGGACCCTTGCGGTCCTCCTCCTCGCCCTGCCGATCGTCACGGCGGCGAACCTCGAGGCCCAGCGGTCGAACCAGCCCATCGACCAGGCCTATACCGACCGGATCCACGAGTTCACGACCGAGTCGTTCTTCCTGACCCCCCTCGTGGACCACCTTCCGGCCTCGGAGACGGTCCCCACCCCCCTCGACGTACTCGGGTACATCAGCGGCACCCGCGACGTGCTGACCCATACCGAGGGGATCTACCGGTACATGCGGGCGGTGGCCGAGGCCTCGCCCCGGGTCACCGTCAAGACGATCGGGACCTCCGAGGAGGGACGGGAAATCCTCCTTCTCCTCGTCTCCGACGAGGCGACGATCGCCGAGGTGGACCGCCACAGGGACCTCATGGCGCGGCTCTCGGACCCCCGGGTCACCTCCGAGGAGGAGGCGGCGCGGATCATCTCCGAAGTGAAGCCCATGTACTGGGCCACGGGCTCGATCCACTCCTCGGAGACCGGGTCCCCCGAAATGCTCATGGAGCTCGTCTACCGGCTTGCGGTGGACGAGGGTGAGTTCATCCGCGCGATCCGCGACAACCTGATCGTGATGATCACCCCCGTCGTCGAGCCCGACGGCCGCGACAAGCAGGTGGACGTCCACATGGCGCCGCGCCTGAACCCCGAGGGACCGAACCCGACCCGGACCCTCTACTGGGGACAGTACGTCTACCACTCGAACAACCGCGACGGGATGCAGCTGAACCTGGCGCTCTCGCGGGCGATCACCGGGACCTTCCTGGACTACATTCCGATCGTGGTGCACGACCTCCACGAGTCGGCCTCGTACCTCTACACCTCGACGGGGCGTGGACCGTACAACGCCTGGATCGATCCCATCGTGATCTCGGAGTGGAACCGCCTGGCGCACCGGGAGGTCCGCGACATGGGGGCCTTCGGCGTCCCGGGTGTCTACAGCCACGACTTCTACGACGGGTGGACCCCGAACTACATGTTCTGGGTCGCCCACATCCACAACTCGATCGGGCGCTTCTACGAGACGCAGGCGGCGCGAAACGCCTCCGACTACATCCTGAACTCCAACGTGGACCGGGAGTGGCACCGTCCGAACACCCCGCTCCGCCAGGTGGTCTGGTCGATCCGGAACAACGTGAACCTCCAGCAGTCGGCGCTCCTCATCGCGCTGAACGAGGTGGCCACGAACCGCGAGGAGTACCTCCACAACTTCTGGGTCAAGTCGAAGCGCTCCGTGGCCAAGGCGCGCATGGAAGGACCCGCCGGGTACGTCTTCCCCGGCGACGATCCCCGCCTGGGGCAGCAGGCCCGCACCCTCCAGACCCTCCAGCGCCACGGCATCGAGGTGCACCGGGCCACGAGCCCCTTCACCGCCGGGGGGGAGCGCTTCCCCGCCGGGAGCTACGTGGTTCGCATGGACCAGCCGTATTCCCGGGGAGCCGACATGCTCCTGGACCGCCAGTACTACTCCCCGGACGATCCGCGTCCCTACGACGACGTGGGGTGGACCTTCGGGCCGCTCTACAACGCGAAGACCGTACGGGTCGACGACGTGGCACTCCTCGACGCCTCGATGGAGCTCGTCCCGGGCGAGGTCCGGGCCCCGGGTGGGGTCGTCGAGGCCGACGACGCCGCCACCACCGCCTACCTGGTGCGCTACAACGCCGACAACAACCTGGCGGCCTTCCGCTTCGCCCACCCCGACCTCCGGATGCAGGCGGCCCGCAGCTCCTTCGACGCCGCCGGGCGCAGCTTCGGCCCCGGGAGCTTCATCATTCCGGTGGATGGAAACGGACGTGACCTGGGGCAGACCCTGGAGGCCGCCGGACGGGAGTACGGCTTCGAGGCGGTGGCCGTGGCCCAGCTTCCGGCGGTGGAAACCCACCCGGTGGCCCTTCCGCGGGTGGCGCTCATGCACACCTGGCTCACCTCCCAGAACGAGGGGTGGCTCCGGCTGGGGCTCGACGAGTACGGGATCCCCTACGACTACGTCTCGGTCCACGTGATCCGCGACACCCCGAACCTGAAGGACCGCTGGGACGTGATCCTGGTCGGGCCTTCGGTGAATGACCCGCTTCAGCTTCTCCACGGCGTGCAGGGCTCCCGCCCCATCCCGTGGGAGGCCACGGAGCACACGCCCCACATCGGGCGCCAGGCCTCCTCCCCGGACATCCGGGGCGGGCTCGAGCTCCAGGGGATCATGAACCTCCAGCGCTTCGTCGAAGCCGGGGGGACCCTCGTGACCCTCACGAACTCCTCGAACCTCCCGATCCACTTCGGCATGACCCCCGGCGTCTCGACCCGGAGCACCTCGGGGCTCTGGGCACCGGGCGGGGTGTTCCGCACGAGCCGCACCGACGCAGGCAGTCCCCTCGCCTGGGGATACGGCGAGGAGCTGGGCGTCTACTTCAACAGTGGCCCCGTCCTGAACGACGGTCGCGCCCGCCCCTCGGTGCGCCCCCCCTCCACCCCCGACGGGAGCACCACGGATCGCCGCTCCGGCCGGGGCGGCATCGACGAGAACGACGTCGTGCAGGGACACGGCCGTGACTGGGGAACGGAGAGCGTCGAGGCCTTCCGGGCCCGGATGCAGGCCGAGGGAGGTGGCGGCGGCGGTGGCGGGGGTGGCGGATTCGGTGGTGGCGGTGGCGGCGGCGGCGGACAGGCCGCACAGGTCCGCACCATCTTCCGGTTCGCAGCGGACCCCAACGAGCTCCTCATTTCCGGCGGACTCGTGAACGGACTCGAACTCACCGGTTCCCCCGCCCTCATCGACGCCCGCGTGGGCCAGGGGCACGTGGTCATGTTCTCCTTCAACCCCTTCTGGCGCGGAGGGACCCAGGGTTCCTACGCCCTCGTCTTCAACGCCCTCCTCCACCACGGGAACCTGCACGCCGGGTCCGCCATCGCCGAGGATGCGGAGGACCGCTGACCCGGACTTGAACACCCCGAGCAACGACCGCCCCGGGTGGTGGCGGCGGCACCTCCACCGGATCTTCGTCTTCATCGCCCGCACCTACTTCCAGGTGCGGGTGGTGGGGACGGAGGTCCCGGTCGGGGGGCCCGTCCTCCTGGTCGCGAACCACCCGAACTCCCTCCTCGACCCGGCCCTCGTCGCCGTGGCCGCGAACCGCCCGGTCCGCTTCCTGGCCGGGGCCCACCTCTTCCGCAGGAGGGCGATCGCCTGGGCCGTGCGGGGGTCGGGGGCCATTCCCGTCTACCGCCGAAGCGAGGAGCCGGAGGAGATGGGCCGGAACCTCCAGGCCTTCGACGCCGTCCGCGACGCCCTCGCCGGGGGCGCGGCGGTGGGCGTGTTCCCGGAGGGGATCACCCACTCGGAGCCCTCCCTCGCCCCCCTGCGGACCGGTGCCGCCCGGATCGCCCTGGCCACCGCCGCCCACATCGGCGCCCCCATTCCCATCCTTCCGGTGGGGATCACCTTCCGCGGCGGACGCGAGCGCTTCCGCTCCGAGGCCCTTCTTCTCGTGGGCAAGCCCGTGCGCTGGGCCGACCTCGCCTCGGAAGGCCCCACCGCCGCCACGGTCCGCGAACTCACCCGCAGGATCGAGGCGGCTCTCTCGCGCGTCACCGTGAACCTCCGCGACTGGGAAGACCTCCCCATCGTCGAAATGGCCGAGGCGGTCCACCACGCCGAGTTCGGCCGCAGGCACCGGAACCCCGTGCGTTGGCTCGCCCGGATGCGCCGCACCGCACAGGCCCTGGACCGGGCACGCGCCACCGGCGGCCCCGCCTTCGATGCCCTCCATGCCGCCCTCTCGGCCCACGCCCGCGTCCTCCACCGGGTGGGCCTTACCCCGAGCGGCCTCCACCTCCGCCCGTCGAGCTCGGTGGCGGTGCGCTGGACCCTCGTGAACCTCCTCTTCTTCGGTTTCGCCCTGCCCCTGGCCCTCGTGGGGACGGTGGTCTTCTGGGTGCCGTGGACGGTGGTCCGAAGATCCGAGCCGCGCTTCCGCCTCACCCCGGACCGCCAGGCAACCTACCGGGTCCTCGCCACCGCCGTGGCCTGCGGCACCTGGGTCCTCGTCCTCTCCGCCCTGGCCCTGGAATTCCGCGGGTGGCGCCCGGCGGTGGCCCTCCTCGCGATTCTTCCCCTGACCGGTCTCCTGACCCTCCGCATCCGCACCCGGTGGCGCTCGGCGATCCTGGACCTCCGCCGCTTCCTCCTTCTCCGGGGGCGAAACGACGTCCGGAGCAGCCTCCTCGCCGAGCAGCGCCGCCTGGCGGAGCAGATCCGCGACCTCGTCGCCCGCCTCTGAGCCCGCCTCCGAGACCGCCTTTCCCGCGCCCTGGCCCTCGTCCGGGCCCTCGTCGCCGGCCGTCGAGGGTGGTACCTTGGCCTCCGCGCCCACACCCGGTGCACCCCTCCCGCGCCGCTCCCCGAACCCGCCCTGGAACCGGAGGACCCTCCGTGATCCCGCGCCGCCCGAGGCCCGTCACCCTCCCGGTCCTCCTCTTCCTCCCCTTCCTTTTCGGGGGATGCGACGGGATCATCCCCGGTCGCGACTCCGGTCCCCCCTCGGAACGCCGGACGGGGCTCCCCGCCCAGACCCCCCTGGCCGAGGCGCAGTTCGACTCCCTGACCTCGCACGAAGCGCTGCTGGCGTTCCTCGACCGGCTGGACGGCACGAGCCCGCGGATCACCCTCCGCGAGCTGGGCACCTCTCCAGGAGGACGCACGATCCCGTACCTGGAGGTGAGCCTCGGCACCTTCGGAGGCGACCGCGACAACCGCACCCTCGTCCTCGTGTACGCCCAGCAGCACGGGAACGAGCCCTCCGGAAAGGAGGGGGTACTCGAGCTCGCGCTGGAGCTCGCCCGGGGCGACCACGACGACATCCTGGAAGGGGTGGACCTCCTCCTCGTGCCCCAGGTGAACCCCGACGGGGCCGAGGTGCATCGGCGCACGAACGACCTGGGCACGGACCTGAACCGGAGCCACCTGGTCCTGGACGGTCCCGAGGTGGAGGCGCTTCGCACCCTCTTCCACCGGTGGGAGCCGGAGGTGGCGGTGGATGTCCACGAGTACGACCCGTGGTCCGATGCCTGGCTCGAGGAGGGCTGGCTTCGCCTGTGGGACCTCCAGGTCGGGCTGCCGACGAACCTGAACACGGACCCGGGGATCCTCCGCCTCGCCGAGGAGGCCGTTCTCCCCCGCATCCTCCGAGCCCTCGAGGCCGAGGGCTTCACCGCCCACAACTACGTGGTCGGGACCCCAGAGCGGCTCCGCTGGTCCACCACGAACCCCAACGACGGGCGGCAGGGCTTCGCGCTCCTCCACACCCTTTCGCTCATCTACGAGGGGAAGCGGTCCGAGCCCCTGGCCGCCGAGATGGAGCGCCGGGCCCAGGCCCAGCGCCTCGGGCTCGTGGCGCTCCTCGGGTTCGCCCACGAGGAGGGCGCCGGGATCCGGCGCGTGGTGCGGGCTGCCCGGGAGCGAGCGATCGCGGGAGAGACCCGGCGCCTTGTCCTGGCCATGGACCGGACCCGTGCCTCCTCCCCCCTGCGGATCCCGGTAGAGGCGGTGCACCGGGGCGACGACGGGGCGTGGGTCGTGGGCGACACGGTGGAGGCGGTGATCGACGGGTGGTACCCGGGCGTTCGGGAGGTGAGCGCCGCGGAGCTCCCCTGGGGGTACCTGGTCCCGGCCTCCGAGGAGGGGCTCATCGACCTCCTCCGCCGGCACGGGGTGGCGGTGGGGACCCTCGAGCTCGACGAGGCGTTTGCGGTGGAACGACTCCGGATCGAGGGCTTCCGCACGGTGCTCCTGGACTCGGAGCAGACCCTCCCGGTGGTCTCCGGCACCCGGGGGCGGCATACCGCCTCCCGGGGTGACGTCCTCGTCCTCACGGCGCAGCTTCGCGGAGTCCTGGCGGCGGTCCTTCTCGAGCCCGGATCCATGCACGGGGCCCTGACCTACGAGGCCTTTCGCCACCTGGCCCGCGAGGGACCCTACCCGGTGATGCGGGTCGAGCGCCCCTGAACGGGAAGGAAAGGGGGCGGGCCCCTCGCGGGACCCGCCCCCTTTCCTTCAGCGACGGGAGTGCCCGGGGCTCAGCGGCGGCGCTCCCCGTTGTTTCCGTCGTTTCCGTCCTCGTCCGCCACCACCGTGACCGGCACCGGCGGTACGTTCGGATCCGCGTCCTTCACGTAGTGGTCGAGCCAGGCCACCCACCGTGCCCACATGTCGAGGAGGGTCTCGCGGGCCACCTGCCCGTGGTCCTCGAATGGGTACATGTAGAGGGCCGCGGTCTTCCCGAGTCCGTTCAGTCCGTGGATCAGGCGCCACGAGTTGTCCGGGGCCGTACCGACGTTCTGGTCGTCTTCCCCGTGGTAGATCAGGAGCGCCCCGGAAAGCTGGTCGGCGTAGAGGAAGGGAGACATGGTCAGGTAGGTCTCCCGGGCCTCCCAGAGGGGGCGACCCTCGCCCTGGAACCCGATGGGGGTCAGGAGGCGGTTCGAGTTCGGCGCACCCGCGATCCCGGCGCGGAAGTAGGGGGTGTGGACCATGGCGTTGATGGTCCCGAAGCCCCCGTACGAGTGGCCGCCCAGGGCGAGCCTGCGGCGATCGATCCACCCCCGCTCGTCCAGGGCATCGATGACCGCCAGGTGGTTCTGCCGGAGGTCGGTGATGAAGTTGTCATTCATCCGGTTCGAGGGCCCGACGATGGGGTGGTCGGGCTGCACCACGGCGTACCCGTGGGCCGCGAGGATCTCCATGGACCGGGCGCCCACGGTGGGAAAGCGGTTCGGGTTGTAGCTCCGGAGCGTCCGGTCGTACGCCTCCTGGTTCGTGTACTCCCGGGGGTAGAACCAGAACATGGCCGGAAGCCGGGTCCCCTCCACGTAGTCGGCGGGGAGGGTCACGTCGACCATGAAGCTGAACCCGTCGGCCCGGGTCACCCGGAGGCGCTCACGACGCGCCTGGGTCACGGCCGGGTGATGGTCCACGTTGTCGGTCATCTTCCGGTACTCGCCGGTGGTCCGGTCGAGGAGCCAGGAATCGGGGATCATGGTCCGGGATTCCCGCACCACGATGAGACGCTCGAGGTCGTCGTCGAGGACGGCGGTGACCCGCTCGAACATGTTCTCCGCGGACTCGAAGATCCGCTCGGTCTCGCCGGTGCGGATCTCCACCCGGTCGATGAAGGGCCGCGGGCCATTCTCCTCGGGGTTCTCGAAGTTCTGCGTCCCCGAGAGGAAGACGTGGCCGCCATCGGTCGAGATCCGGACCACCGAGGACCCGAGCGCGTTCGACCGGGTCATGAGGCTCCCGGAGGTGTCGAGAAAATCGTTCGGGTCGGTTTCGCTCAGGTCGTAGCGGGTCTCGGGGTCGTCCAGGTGCACCGCGTAGAGGATGTCCCGGTTCCGGACCCGTTCGGTGAGGAAGAGCCACCGCATGTCCTCGGAGTACTGGACACTCCGGATCTCGTTGTCGCTCTCGTAGACCACGACCGCATCGTCGTCGCCGAAGGGAGGAAGCCACTGCATGACCCGGTCCTTCCGGTCGTTGGCGTTCCCCTGCTGGTTCCCCTGCTGCTGGGGAGCGCCCCCGGCGGCGGTGTCGGCCTGGGCCCCGCGGGCCGGCGCGGGCTCGCGCTGGAGGAAGGAGAGCCCCTGGCCGTCGGGCCGCCAGCTGATGGACCGGCGGGCGTTCGCCCCGCCACCGCCACCGCCGCCGCCCTGGCCCTGGACCCCTTCGCGAACCTCGCGGCGGGCGAACTCGTGGAGCGGCTCGGCATCGAGGTTCCAGAGCTCCTCCAGGTCACCGAACTGGGAAGCCGGCACGATGTAGGAGAAGGGCTTCTGCGTGGTCCGGATGCGGATCAGGTCCCCGCCGGGCGACACGTTGATCGACTCGATCATGGCCGGCGTCCCGATGTTCTGCACCCTCCTGTTGGACACCTCGATCCGGACGAGCTGCCCGGTCGTGTGGTACTCGAAGAGCGCCTGGTCATGGGGGTCCCGGAGGAGGCTCGCATAGGTCCGGAGCCGGTTCTGCGCATCCGCATTCACCCGCACGAGGGGCGACGGGGGCTGGGCCGGCATCGCCGGGGGGGCGCCCCGACCCTCGGGGATCACCACCGCGAAGATGTAGCGGGAGTCCCCGGACCACTGGATCCCGGTGACCCGGGTGGCCAGGAGGGGCGAGCGCGTGATCTGGCGGGAACGCCCGTTCGAGGGATCGGCCACGTACACGTGGGTGTCCGAGTCCGTGTGGACCAGGAAGGCCACCTGGCGCCCGTCAGGGGACCAGTTCGCCCCCGACACGCGGGCTCCGGAGGGCACCTGGATCGAGGTCCGCGCCCCGGTGTTCGCATCGATCAGCTCGAGGCCCGTGGTGGCCCCGGTGGTGAAGGAGCGGGTCCGGCTCGCCGCCGGGTCGATGGCGATGCCGGCCAGGCGCACGTGGGGGCGCGCGAGCTGGGCCAGTGCCGGCATCCCCTCGCTCTCCGAGCTCAGGAAGAAGCGCCCGTCGGGGCTCAGGTTCGAGAGGGTCGTGTTCTCGTGGCGGTCGGAGGCCACGAGGGCGGCAATGTGGTCCGGCGGGGCGATGTACCCCTCGGCCAGGATGGCCTGGCTCTGGGCGTCGAGGGCGGAAGGGGCCCCGAACGCGAGGAGGACTCCAGCCGCGAATGCGGCGCGGATCCCCGCGACGCGTCGAACGTCGAAGGTCATGATCGATCTCCAGCAGGGAGGACGGGTTGGATCGGTGCGAAAGTACGTCCCGATCCGACCCCCCGGCAAGGATGTCAGACCCCTGTCAGAATTCCGACCCCTCCGGCGCCGTCAGGGAAGCACGTACTCCATCGGGGCTCCCGGGCCCAGCGGCCATCCCATGAACATCCAGAGGAGGAGCATGGGGATCGCCGTCATGGCGAAGACGACCGAGTAGGGGAGCATGGCGGAAATGATCGTGCCGAGCCCGATGTCCTTCTCGTACTTCTGCGCGAAGATGATCACGAGCGGATAGTACGGGAGGAGGGGTGTCAGCACGTTCGTGAAGGAGTCTCCGATCCGGTATGCGGCCTGGGTGAGCTCGGGGGAGTACCCCAGGAACATCAGCATCGGTACGAAGACGGGCGCCATGATCGCCCACTTCGCCGAGGCGGACCCGATGAACAGGTTGATGAAGGCAGACACGAAGATGAAGGCCACGATGAGCCCGGGCCCGGTGAAGTTCACCGCCTGCAGGACCCCGGCGCCGCTGATGGCGAGGATCAGCCCCAGGTTGGACCAGTTGAAGAAGGCAATGAAGTGCGCGGCCACGAAGGCGAGAACGATGTAGGCACCCATCGAGGACATGGTCTCCGACGTCATGGACGCCACCTCCTTGTCGCTCCTGATCTTCCCGGTCACGAGCCCGTACACGAGCCCGGGAAGGAAGAAGACGAAGAGCATGAGGGCGACGATCGACGAGAGGAGGGGTGCGATTTCCCCCTCGGGTCCGCGGAGGACCCCGTCGGCGGGGATCGCCCACCACGCCACCACCCCGAGGGTCAGGAGCACGGTGAGCCCGGCGGCCAGGAGGCCCCGGCGCTCCTCCCGGGTGAGGGGCTCGTCCTCCTCCACCTCGAGGCCCCCGGTGTAGGCACCGAGCCGCGGCTCGAGGATCTTCTCCGTCACCAGGGTCCCCCCGAGGGTGAAGACGGGAACGAGGGAGGCCATGAGCCACCAGTTCGCCGTCGGATCCACCCGGTAGTCCGGATCCACGAGCTGGGCGGCGGGTTCGGTGAAGCCGGCCAGGAGGGGATCGAGGGCGGTCAGGATCAGGTTCGAGCTGAACCCTGCCGAGACCCCGGCGAAGGCGGCGGCGAGCCCGGCCAGGGGGTGCCGCCCCATTCCGTGGAAGATCACGGCGCCCAGGGGAATGAGGACCACGTACCCGGCATCCACCGCGAGGGAGGACATGAGCCCTCCGAAGACGATGGCCATGGTCACGAGCCATCCGGGGACCGACCGCACGAAGGCCTTGAGCGCCGTTTCGATGAGGCCGGTCCGCTCCGCCACCCCGATCCCGATCATGACCACCAGGACGAGCCCCAGGGGGGGGAAGTCCGTGAAGGTGCGGGGCATCTCGATGAGGATCCGCTGGATGCTCTCGGCGGTGAGGAGGTTCACCGCCCGGATCTCGTCGCCGGTGCCGGGATGCACGGCAGAGGCGCCCAGCGTGTAGGCGAACCACGAAACCAGGAGGACCAGGGCCATGAAGAGCACGAACAGGGTGATCGGGTCCGGCAGGCGGTTTCCGGTCCGTTCCACCGCGTTCAGGGCCCAGTCGGCAAGCCCCGGAAGGCCCCGTCGATGGGTCGAGCTCGACGATCCGCTCACGCGCATTCCTCCTCGCGAGGATGGGGAGAGTCCCGGCGGAGCAGCGTACCGCCGGAAGAGGCGGTCAGAGAGTTAACACGGGCGGGCGTCCCGGAAAAGTCGGGGCGTGCACGACATGCTGGCCTCCGGGGTCCGACGGTACTACGTTTTCCTCGGTCTCCCCCTCATGCCTCCGCGCCGGAGCTCCTTTGCCCAACAAGAGCGCGCGTCCTCGTTCGAGGAAGAATCGGCGGCAATGGCGAATCCCTCCGCCCCCGCTCAGGGACGGAAACGCGCCGGGCCCCGAAGGCCTGCTCCTCCTTCACGACCTTCCCGGTCCGCTCGGGATCGCGGCGTGGAAGTCCCTCCGCTCCTGTCTTCTCTGGGCCCTCACGCCGGAGGAAGAGCGCTCGGGGCTCTTCGACCCGGGGGCGTCCCGCCGACGCCGCGCCGAGTTGCGCGAGACCCTGGGCACCGGAGGCCATCCCCTCGTCGGCCCCATGGAGTCGCTGGCGCGGGTCCTGGGCCCCGCCGACCGGGTGGATCCGGAGGCCCTCGCCGACGCCGCGTCGGAGGTGGCCGACTGGGCTGCGGCGGTGGGGCTCCCCCGGACCGCCCTCGAGTTCCGCCAGGCTGCGGCGCTCCTTCTCCCCGACGACCCGGAGCTGGCCCTCGCCGTGCTCCGGACCGCGCGGGACAACGGAAGCCTTTCCCGGGCCGAAGCCTGGTTCCACCGGACCGTCGGGCTCGCGAGGCGCGTGCGGGCATGGAACATCTACGTGGACGCCTACATGGACCATGCCACGATGATGGCGGAGCGGGGTGCCCTTCCGGCAGCCCGTCGGTCGTGGATCAAGGCCTACCGGCGCGCCAACCGCCAGGGCTTCATGTCGGCCCGGGCCCGGGCCCTCCAGGAGCTCTTCGTGCTGGAGACGAATGCCGGCAGGAGGCGCGAGGCCGACCGATACGCCCGCGACGCGGCGCTGGCCATGGCCGCCTCCTACCCCGGACTCCCCTTCCTGGCCCACGACGTGGCGCTGGCGTGGCTCGCCCGCGGACGCTTCGAGCCCGCCGGGCGACTCCTGGAAAGCCTTGAACGCCGGGTGAGCCGCGTGCTCCGGGCGGCGGTGGTCGGGGCCCGGGCCTGGTCCGCCGGGGGCCTTGGCGAGGATGCACGGTTCGAGGGGGCGCGCGCCGAGCTCGAGCGGCACCCCCCCGGGCCGGAACTCGCCGATGCCTGGACCGGGGTGGCGCGGGGCGCCCTCCTCCTGGGACGCAGGGACGACGCACGCAATGCCCTCCTCCGGAGCGGAGAGCTCTCCCGCGCCGGATCCCGGGACCCGGCAGGCCGGGGGCGCATCGGCGGTGCGCCCTCCCTCGAGGCGCTGGAGGCGGAGCTCGCGGCCTCTGCAGCCGGGGCTGCGGCCCGGGGGGGAAAGGGCGACGAGCCGGCCGCCCGGGCCGCCACGGGGCGCCTGGTCGAGCTCCTGGACCGGGGTCCCCCGCCTGACGATCGTCTCTCTTCCACCTGACGGAGCGCACCCATGCGATCGACTGCCCGTCCGCTCCTGATCCTGCATCCCGACCGTGGGGTGCGGACCCGCATCCGGAGTGCCGCTCCCGACCGGTTCCATGCCGAGGATGCCGCCGACTGGAGGGAGCTCCGGAACCGGGTCGCCTCGGCTCCCCCCGCCGCCGTCGTGGTCGTGGATCCCGGGTTCACCGCCGGGTCCCTCGAGGCACAGGTCGCCGGCGAGCTCGAGGACCTGCTCCGGTCCTTCCCCTCGGCCACCATCGTGGCGGCCCTCGATGCGACGCCCGACGCCCACGAACGGCTCCGGGTGCTCGGGGACTGGGGGATCGCCGAAATCATCCAGCTCGACGACGACCGGACCGGGCCCGCCATCCGTCGGCGACTCCTGTCGGCCCGGGCCCAGCCCATGCGGCGCCTCCTCTCGGACCACGAGGCACTCCAGCTCACCGGGCGGGGCCGGGCGATCCTCGAGGCCGCCGTCGAAACGGTGCTCCAGGGGGGACTCCCCCGGGACCTGGCCGACGCCCTCGGCTTTTCCCCCTCGACGCTACTCCGCTGGTGCGAGCGGTCCCAGCTCCCGAACCCGCGCCGCCTGATTCTCTGGCTCCGGGTCATCTTCGCCGCCGCCCTCCTGGACGATCCGGGGCACTCGGTGGAGAGCGTGGGGGTGGCGTGCGGCTACTCCGGCGACCAGGCACTCAGGCGGGCGATCCGCGCGGTCCTCCCCATGACCCCCACCGAACTCCGGGAGCGGGGTGCCTTCGAGACGGCCTCGCGCGCCTTCTTCGCCGAGGTCGCCTCCCTCGCGGATCTGGACGCGGACCGCCGTTAGCCGCACACTACGGGGGTCGCCGGGGGATCTTCGAGGCCGGAGCCCCCGACCGCCCGGCCCCGCCCGGCAAACCTCGCCCTCCATCGCCCTGGTCCCCGCTTGGATCCCATCGTCCACAACATCGATCCCTTCCTCTTCCGGATCGGAGACGGCTTCGGCGTCCGGTGGTACTCGATCCCCTACATCCTGGGGATGCTCTTCGTCTACCTCTCGCTGAGGAAGGCGGCGGTCCAGAAGCGGATCAGGGGGCTCGCCGAGGAACACGCCGAGAACTTCGTCCTCCTGGCCATCGCCCTGGCCCTCGTGGGGGCGCGCTTCTTCCACGTCTTCGTCTTCGAGTTCGACCGCTACGGCTTCGACCCGGCGGCGTGGGTCGCGGTATGGCGGGGTGGCCTGGCCTTCCATGGTGGGCTCGTCGGGGTGGTGGCGGCGGTATGGTACTTCGGGCGTCGCCACGGCATCCGGATGTACGACCTGACGGACCGCATCGCGGCCCCGGTGGCGGCAGCCCTCGGGTTCGGGCGGATCGCGAACTTCGTGAACGCCGAGATGTACGGCACCCCGTACGACGGTCCCTTCTGCGTGGACTATTCGCAGAGCCAGTACATGGCGTTCCCGCCGGAGGGATGCAGGCACCCGGTCCAGCTCTACGAGTCGGCGAAGAACTTCGGCCTCGCCGGCGTTCTCCTCCTGGCCCGGGAGCGCCTCCGTCCCCGACCCGGGGTTCTCACCTGGAGCTTCATCGGGGGATACGGGGTGATCCGCTTCCTCCTCATGTACGTGCGCGAGGAGCGGATCGTGGCCGCGGGCCTCACCCTCTCGCAGATCTTCTCCGGGGCCATGGCACTTCTCGGCGCGGTCATGCTCGTGGTGGTCTTCCGGACCGAGCCGCCCCGGGGGGAAGAGGCGCCGGCAGGAGGCCGCAGGCGGCGGGGGCGCTGAGTGCAGGTTCCCCCGGGGGCGCCCCTTCGCCGTGATGTAGGGCTCCCTGGCGCCGTGTTCATGGGGCTGGGCTCCATCGTGGGGACCGGGCTCTTCGTCTCGCTGGGGATCGCCGCCGGGGTGGCCGGGGGTGCGATCCTCCTCGCCCTTCCCCTGGCGGGGCTCCTGGCCCTTGCGAGCGGGCTCTCGTCGGCCCAGCTCGCCGCCGCCCACCCGGTGAGCGGGGGGACCTACGCCTACGGCTACCGGTTCCTGACGCCGCACTGGGGGTTCGCCGCCGGAACCACCTTCCTCCTGGCGAAGAGTGCCTCCGCCGCCACCGCCGCGCTCGGGTTCGCAGGGTATCTCCTTCCCATGGTGGGGACCCCGGAGGGGGTCGGCACCCGGGTGGCCGTGGCGCTCCTCGGGGTGCTCGTGCTCACCCTCCTCACCGCGGGGGGGATCGCCCGCTCGAACCGGGCGAACCTCCTCATCGTGGGGGTGACGCTGGCCGTGCTCGCCTTCCTGCTCGGCGCCGGGCTCTTCCAGGGGCTGGCCGGGGGCGGAGCCGGGACCCGGGCCGGCGGGGGCGCGGACTGGATCCGTGCCGGGCTTGGCGAGGCGGGGGGCACAGGCCTTCTCCATGCCACGGCTCTCCTCTTCGTGGCCTACACGGGGTACGGTCGGATCGCCACCCTGGGCGAGGAGGTCCGGGACCCCGGCTGGACGATCCCCCGGGCCATCTGGATCACCCTGGGCACGGTGGCCCTCCTCTATTTCGGGGTCGCCTGGGTGGCGCTGGCCACCCTCGGCGCCGAGGGGTTCGCCCGGGAGACCGCCGCCACGGCGGCCCCCCTCGAGGCGGTGGCCCGGACCCTCGAGGTCCCCGGGCTCCGTGCGGCCGTGGCCGTCGCCGCCGTCACCGCCATGCTCGGCGTACTCCTGAACCTGGTCCTCGGGCTCTCGCGCGTGGCCTTTGCCATGGGACGCGAGGGGGATCTTCCCCGCTCCCTGGGGCTCGTCCACGGACCCTCGGGAAGTCCCCGGGTCGCGGTCTGGGTCACCGGGGCGGTCATCGCCGCCCTCGTGCTCCTCGGCGACGTGCGGGTCACCTGGGCCTTTTCCGCGTTCACGGTGCTCCTGTACTACGGGATCACGAACCTGGCGGCCCTCAGGCTCCCGGAGGAGAGCCGTCGCTATCCTCGCTGGATCCCCGTTGCGGGACTCGGGGGATGCGTCCTTCTCGCCCTCTTCGTACCCCCCGGGACCTGGCTCGCCGGGGGCGGCCTCCTGGGCGCCGCCTTCCTCCTCCGGTTGACGCTCCGGCGCCGGGGCGCGTAGTCTCACCCTCGTTCCGGCGTCCCCGCCGCCCCCCTACCCGGTCCCTCCGAGCCCCATGCCGGATCGTGATCCCGGAAGCTCCAGCGCCGCCCCCCTGAACGGGCCCGAGTCCCGGGACCACTCCGAGGAGCGGATCCGGGGCTACCTGGCCATCGTTGCCGAGACCTCGACGGACCTCGTGGGGATCGCCGACCCGGCGGGGCGGGCTCTCTACCTGAACCCCGCCGGGCGGGCCCTCGTGGGGATGCCCCTCGACGCGCCCCTGGGTGGGCGCGACCTCTCGACCTTCCACCCCCCCTGGGCCCACCGACGGATCTTCCGCGAGGGGATTCCTGCCGCCATGGCCGGGGGGAGCTGGTCCGGCGAGACCGCCCTCCTCGGGCCGGATGGAACCGAGATCCCGGTCTGGCAGCTCATCCTGGCCCACCGGAATCCGGACGGGGAGGTGGACTTCATCTCGACGGTGGCCCGGGATCTCTCCACCTGGAAGGGAACCGAGTCCGACCTGAACGAGCGGGTCAAGGAGCTCCGCACGCTCTACGGCGCCACCCGCGCCCTCGCCCGGTGGGACCACTCCCTGGAGGAGCGGCTCGGCGAACTCGTCGAGGCCCTCCCGGGGGGGTTCCTTCACCCTGAAATCACTGCAGCGCGGGTTCGGTGGGGCCCGCGCACCTTCACCTGCGGTCGGTTCCGGGAAACCCCCTGGATGCTCACTGCCACGATCGGCGGCAAGTCCGGGGCGGTGGGCCGGCTCGACGTGGCCCTCCTCGAGGAGCGCCCCGCCCAGACCGGGGGCGAGGGGCCCTTCCTGCCGGAGGAGCGGGAGCTCCTGAACGCGGTGGCCATCGCCATCGGCGAGACGCTCGAGCGGGAGCGGATCCAGACCGAGTTCACGCAGGTCCAGAAGATGCAGACCATCGGCCGTCTCGCCGGAGGGATCGCCCATGACTTCAACAACCTCCTGACCGTGATCCTGGGGCACGCGGAAGCGGCGCTCTACCTGGCCCCTCCCGAGGCCGACGAGCTCCGGGAGGAACTCGCCCACCTGACCACCGCGGCGCAGAAGGGGGCGAGCCTCACGAACCAGCTCCTCGCCTTCTCGCGGAAGCAGATCCTCCAGGAGCGGACCGTGTACCTCCGGGAGGAGCTCGAGCGAGTGGAACCCATGCTTCGCCGCCTCACCCCCTCCCGGATCGGGCTTTCCATCGATGTGGGGGGCGGGGACCCGATCCCGGTTCGCCTCGATCCGGCCAAGCTCGACCAGGTGCTCCTGAACCTGGTGGTGAACGCCATCGACGCCATCGAGGGCGCGGGGAACATCGAGATCCGCCTGGAGCGCCGGGCGCTCGCGGAGCGGGAGTCGGCAGCCCTCCCCTGGAAGGCGACCGCCGGGACCTTCGTGGTCCTCGCGGTCCGGGACTCGGGCTCGGGCATGTCCGACGAGATCCGCGAGCGGATCTTCGAGCCCTTCTTCACCACGAAGCCCGAGGGCGAGGGCACGGGGCTCGGGCTCTCCATGGTCTTCGGCTTCGTGAAGCAGAGCCGCGGTCACATCTTCGTCGACTCGTCACCGGGGTCGGGGAGCACCTTCCACCTCCTCTTCCCCGCGCTCCCCGCAGAAGGGACCATGCCGGGTACCCCGGATGACGGGCCGGAACCGGACGACGAGGAGGGGGCGGGTTTCGCCTCCGGATCCGGCGACCCGGCCGGGGGGACCCGCAGGGCCACCATCCTCCTCGTGGAAGACGAGGATGCGGTGCGCTCGGTCCTGAGGCAGGTCATGGAGCGGGGTGGCCACCGGGTCATCGAGGCCGCCGACGGGGCCGAGGCACTCCGGATCGCGGCGCGGCGGGAGCTCGGGATCGACGTGGTGCTCACCGACGTGATCATGCCGCAGATGGGCGGGGCCCCCCTCCTCCGCCGGCTCCGGGAGGAACACCCGGACCTCCCGGTGATCCTGATGTCGGGGTACTCCCGCCGGGAGGTCACCGACGAGGTCCTCTCGCTGGCCCGGCACTTCCTCCGGAAGCCCTTCTCCCGCCGGGAGCTGGACCAGGCGCTCGCCCGGGCGCTCGGGTCCCGCTCCGACTGACGGGGTCCCGGCCACCGGTCCGGCCCGGACGCACGAAGGGCCCGGGGCGTCGATCACCCCGGGCCCTTCCCTGGTTCCGCACGCGGCGGGAGATCAGCCGAGGCTGTCCCAGTGCTCCTCCATCCGGCGCCGCATGGCGGCGTCGGGGAGTTCGCCTCGCATCGCGCCCAGGTTGTCGTCGAGGTGACGGACCTGGGTCGTTCCCGGGATCGCCACCGTGACCGCCGGATGCGAGAGGTTGTACTTGAGGAAGTACTGGGCCCACGAGGTGGCCCCGATCTCGGCGGCCCACGGCGGAAGCGCCACGTCGGACACCTGCCCGAAGAGGTTCCGGCCGCCCCGCCCTCCGAAGGGGACGTTCAGCATGACCCCCATGCCCCGGTCCCGGGCCAGGGGGAGGATCACGTCGGCGGCGCCCCGGTTCCCGATGGAGTAGTCCACCTGGATGATGTCCATGGGCTCGCTCCGCATGAGCTCGGCCATCCGCTCGTAGGCGTTCGGGCTCGAGGTGGAAACCCCGTAGTAGCGGATCCGCCCCGCCTCCTTCGCCTCGCGAAGCATGGGGAAGAGGACGTCGGTGCCGTTCAGGTTGTGCACCATCATGAGGTCGATCTGCTGGATCCGGAGCCGCTCGAAGGCCTCGCGGAGCTGGGTTGCCCCGGCCTCGGCGCTGTTCTGGGGCGCGGTGCACTTGGTGGCGATGAAGTACTGGTCGCGGGTGCCGAGCTCCTCCAGGATCTGGCCGATCACCTCTTCGGCGCGACCGTACCCACGGGCGGTGTCGATGACGGTGGAGCCGAGCTCGGGCATGCGGCGGATCACGTCGCGGCGCACGGCGATGTCGGCGGCCTCGGTGACGCTGTACTGGTTCGTGCCGAGTCCCACGACGGGGAGCTGCTCGCCGGTCTTCGGAATGGGGCGGGTGATCAGGTCCTCGAGGCGGGGGGCGCGCATGGTGGCGCCGGTGGCCGCAGG
>JBJHCE010000036.1:0-22161 GCA_050485865.1 Gemmatimonadales bacterium
GCGCCCTCGATCTTGCCCTGTTATGGTGCGAAGCCGGATCCATGGCCCGAATGGTGCACCAGAACGATGCGAGCACCCCGAGGCCTGTCTGCGAAACAGTGCAAGACCCGCGCCGCAGGCGGGCCCGTGGCCCCTTGCCGCGTCGGGGTCGGGCCATCAGAATCCCCCCATGACCGACCTCGTTTCCTGCTCCCGGTGCCGACAGGGCTTTCTCGTCCCCCCGGACCCCTGCCCGGCATGCGGCGCCGAGGCGCCCCCCGGTGCGGCCCCCGACCCGGGGCGTGCCCCGGACCAGGTGGTCTCCTCGCGGCTGAATGACACCGCCCGGGTGGGCGGGATCATGCTCGCGGGACTCGTGACCGGGATGCTGAGCTGGTTCCTCGTCTCGAGGGAGATGGGGGCCGCGATGCTCCTCCTCGCCCTCCTCGGCTCCGCCCTGATCCTCTGGCGCCGTTAGCTCGGCCGGCAGTTCACGAGTCCCGGAGCACCGCCTCGCGTTCCCGGTCCAGGTGCGCCCGGACCTCGGCCATCAGCGCCTGGAAGCCGGGATGGTCCCGGAGGGTCGGAAAGTCTCGGTCGAGATTCCCCTCGGAGGGATAGGCCCGGATCCAGCCGTCGTCGAGCCCGGCCTGGAGCACTGCCACCGCCTCGTCGTCCCGCCCTCGCATCGAGAGGATCGTGGCCAGGGACCAGGTCAGGCACCGACCCGAACACCGTGCACGGGCCCGGGCGACCGTGGCCTCCGCGAAGCCGAGCCGGTCCTCGAGTACGGCTTCGTCACCGAGCAACCGGAGGACGAGCAGGGTCGACAAATGCGCGGAAATACGACCCGAATCGTGTGCATCGCCTGGAGGGACCGCAGCCTCCATCCGCTCCGCCCACCCAAGGGCTTCCGGCAGGTTGCCGAGTGCCAGCCCGCCCTCGAACAGGCAGGGCCATCCGAAGGTGCTCCCGGCAGCGGCCTCGGCCACCTCACCGATTCGGGCGCGAACCTCGTCCAGGTCCCGGCGGTCGATCGCCGCCTCCATCGCGGCACACGGGATCAGGAGGGGGTTGGGAGCGACTTCGGCGCTCCTGCGTACCCAGTACATGGCTCCTTCGAGGTCGCCGAGCAGGGAATGAATCCGGACGTGAAGGCTGTAGGGCGGGAACTCCCCGGGTGCCACCTGGAGCGCGCGGCGCGACAGGCCTGCCGCGTCGGAAACCTGGAGCCGCGACAGGTAGTGCCCGGCCAGGGCGTTCAGGGCGTCCACGTGGTTCGGGTCGAGCTCGAGGGCGCGCCGGAGTTGCAGCGCTGCCAGGTCCCTGAACCCGCGCTGCCGATGCATCCACGCCAGGGCGACATATCCATCGGGGAGGTGGGGCGCGAGCTCCATGGCCCTCCGGGCGTGGAAGGCGGCCGAGTCCATTCGCACCTCGAAGGGGAACGCATCCGCGAACAGGAAGTAGCGGGCGAGCCCCGCGTGGGGCACGGCATACCCCGGGTCGAGAGCCAGGGCCCGCCGGAAGAGCTCGGCCGAGGCGATATCGGCAGCGTGGAGGTCGTCGTATCCCTCCGCGTCCTGAGCCATCCATACCCGGCGGCCCTGCCGTGCGAGCTCGTAGGCCTCGAGGCTCGTGGTTCCGGGAGTGGCCAGGCGCCGTCCCTCTTCGGGGGTGAGCTGGAGTTCCAGCGCCCGCACGATGGCCCCGGTGATCTCGCCCTGGATCCCGAAGAGGTCCTCGGCCTGCCGGTCGTAGCGCTCGGACCAGAGGCTCCGGTCGGTGGCGGCGTCGACGAGGCCGGCCGAGACGCGGAGGCGCCCGTCCACCCGCTGCGCCGTGATCTCGACCACGTGGCTCACCCCCAGTTCCTCGGCGATCTCGCCCACCCGCTTTCCGCTTTCCCGGTAGCTCAGGGCCGAGGTCCACGAGGTGACCCGCACGCCGGGCACCCGGCTCAGGCGCGCCTGCACCTCCTCGCCCACCAGGTCGACGATGCCGTCGTCGTCAGCCCCCCCGCCTCCGGTGCGAACGGGGAGGACCACCAGGGCCCGCTCCTCCGCCTCGGTCGTGGAGGCCGCCGCCTGAGACGCCCCCATCCCCCCGCGGAGCGCCAGGCCGATTCCCACGAAGACCAGGGCCAACACCGAGGCGAAGGCCCAGAGGGGGAGTCGACCCGAGGCGGGGGACGCCTGGGGGCCTGCGGGGGAGGCCTGTGGCCCTGCGGGGGCCGGGGTGTCCTCGCCCTCCGGCGCCGCCGGCCCCGTGCGTTCGAGTCCGTCGGGCCCCACGTCGAAGATCCAGGCGAAGAGGATCGCGAAGGGGAATCCGGCAAGGGCGAGCACCACCACGAGGGTCAGGGACCAGTCGGGGAGCTCGAGAGCCCGGAAGAGGACGTCGGAGACCTGCGCCACCACGAAGGCCACCGCCCCGTACGCCACGGCCACCTTGACGACGCGCCTCCGGCGAAGCTCCTGGACCAGCTGACGAAGGGAGGACGGGCGCAGGGGCACGGGGGGCTCGGTTCGTCTCGGGAAGAGGCGCGGCTGTGGGCGGGAACTGCGGAGCGGCAGCTCCCGTGCATCCCATATGGGTCAACGCTGTGCGCGGCGTCAAGGGTCGATCATTCAGAGGCATGCCACAGATCCCGACGCACCCTTTCGGTGCAGCCACGCGGCCCGACGCCGCCGTCGGGGGGCCTGAATGAGGCGGCGGATCAGCAGCGGACCGGGCCGGCGGTGCACCGTTGCAACAGTTGCGATGTCGGCCCTGCGGGCTCCGTCGGGCGCACGTGTGCATCAATCCTTTTGCCGCGCTCCCCGTGCCCCATGGACGACAAAGTGTCACACCGCGTTCCAGTTGGCACGAAGCATGCCCTGTCGATCGGCACGGCGGGCTCCCCCCCGCCACGAGTGATTCCACCTCACGACAAGGGCACCCCGGCCGCGAGGCCGGTCCGCAAAGTCAGGAGTCTTCGGAGGTTTCCGACAGATCGTCCGACTGCCGACGAGGGATGGACCTCCCCGGTTCCCCGCCGGGGCACCCCTTATCGGAGTCTTGCCATGAAACGTCTCCCCCTCAAGCTGCCCGCGTTCGGGCTCCTGGCCCTCCTTGTGGCCGCGTGCAGCGACACCACCACCACCGCCCCGGAAACGGTCGCCTTCGACCGGTCCGCGAGTCTCTCCAACCACGAACCGACCTACACGGAGACCTGGGACGGGGTGCGTGGCCTCACCTCCCTCCGGTGCGACAAGCTCGGCGAGGGCCCCCGCGGCCCCGAGGGCTGGATCCACTGGATCTTCGCCACCAAGGGAAGCTCAACGAGTGCGACCCTCCACCTGGGCGGAACCGGGTCCGGCGACTACACCCCGGGCGAGCCCCTGAACGCCAACACCTGGCACTTCTACACCCCGTTCTTCGACCTCGAGGGACTCACCGCCGAGATCAAGCTCTTCGGCGGAGCACCCGGGTCGGGCGGCGGGCTCGTGCTCTCGGACTACTGCCCCGGAGGCGGTCTGACCCTCGAGGTCTCGAAGACCGCCGACACCAAGTTCACCCGGACGCACGAGTGGGACATCGACAAGAAGGTCGAGACCCAGAAGGGCCATACCATCGGCGAGGCCGAGACCCCGAAGATCTGGCTCTACACCGACGGATCCGGTGACGAGAAGGCGACGTGGACCGTCGACGTGAGCTACGAGGGATCCTTCGACAGCAACTTCAAGATCTTCGGCACGATCACGATCAAGAACATCTCGAACCCCGCCGAGACCAAGTCCATCACCTCGATCGTGGATGACCTGGGGCTCCCCGGCTACGACAACGTGGCGGTGAGCTGCAAGGACGGAGGCGGCACCGGGTTCGACCAGGGGGACCTCCCCCGTGACATCGCGGCGGGCGAGACCTGGACCTGCTCCTACGCCGTGCACCTCGCGCCCGGCGTCGTGGAGGCGGACGACGATGGTGAGAACGTCGTGTCGGTCACGGTCGAGGGAGAGACCGACCCCTACTCCGCCGGCGCCGACTGGGAGTTCGACAAGCCCACCACCGAAGTCAACAAGACGGTGAACATCGAGGACATCTCGGATCTGTTCGGCACCAAGAACCTGGGCTCCGTGACCGCGCCGAACGGCGATTCATTCACGTACCACAAGAAGTTCGAGTGGGAGGACTACGGCGCTGACGGGTGCGGAAGCTTCCGGTACGACAACACCGCGAAGATCAAGGAGACCGGCCAGTCCGCCGACGCCACCCTCAAGGTGAACGTGCAATGCTTCGTCGACGAGACGGCGTACGCGAAGGGGAACAACCCCGACCCGGCCAAGCAGGTCGTGGCCTTCTGCGACGCCGGCTTCAGCCAGTGGGGGTGGACGAACCGGATCGGGGCCGGAACCTACACGTGGGACCTGTGGGCCGGCGCCGGGCAGTGCGACACCGCGCGCGGCACGCACGTGGGGACCGCCACCGTGACCTACGCGGGCGGCACCGCGACCGTGAACCTCGACATCGCGGCCGGGTTCACCCTCCTCGACAAGCACTTCTACGCCGGTTCGACGCAGTTTCCCCAGCAGCGCCAGGGGCCGCGGACCGTGAACACCGTGGCGCCGGGGCAGTACACCATCGGCACCGGGCTGAGCGGAGACATCTGGGTCATCGTCCACGCGGTGGTCGGATTCCCCGACCCGGACTTCGGGCCCTGATCCCCGAGACGCCCTGACCGCAGCCCCGGGTGAGGGTGCGAGAACGCCGGCCCGGGTGGACCCTCGATCCACCCGGGCCGGTTTCGCATTCCGGCTACGGGCCGTCACCTCCATCCACCGCGTGCTCCCGGACGAACCGCCTCAGGAAGTCGTCCATTCGCTCGAAGATCTCGATGGCGCGGTGGTAGAGCAGGGTCCAGTGCACGTCGTCGGGGTGGACGATGAGCTCGTAGTGGACGTCGTGGGCCCGGAGGAGCTGGACGAGTCCCGTGGTCTGCGAGAACTGCACGTTCCGGTCGTCGTCGGCATGCCAGAGGAGGACGGGAGACCGCCACGTGTCCATGGCGGCGATGGGAGAGGACTGGAAGGAGGTGGCCTCCGGATCGAGGGAACTCCCCCAGAGATGCACGCCCGCCAGGTCCACCCCCGCCTTGAAGAGGTCCGAGTCCCGGGCGAGCGCCTGCGCCGTGAGCACACCCCCGTACGAGAGCCCCCAGATCCCGATCCGCTCCGGGTCCACGTCCGGGCGGGAGGCGAGGTAGCGCCCGGCGGCCACCACGTCCAGGTACTCGGCGTTCCCCCGGGCACCCGCACCGGGGGCGTTCCGGAACGAGCGCCCGTATCCGATCCCCAGCCGGAAATTCACCGAGAGGACCACGTACCCCTGGCTCGCGAGCCACTGGTTCACGGCGTAGGCGGCGTGGTAGAAGTCCCGGTCGTGGTACCCGAGGAGCATCTGCCGGACCGGGCCCCCGTGCACGAAGACGATTGCCGGGCGCCGCTCCCCCGGGGCCAGGTCGGCGGGGAGGAAGAGCTGGTTGTAGAACTCGAAGCCGTCTTCCGCGTGGAGGGTCACCGCCTCCGGAACCACGTGGGCGTCGGTGGGAAACGCGTCGGTGAGTTCGGGGAAGATCACCTCCGGTGCTCCTCCGGATGCGGGGAGGAGGCTTACCGAGAGGGGGCGAACGGCGGTGGAGGAGAGCGCCGCCACCCGGGTGCCCGAGGCCAGCGGTGCGGGATGGAGCGCGATCACCGCTCCCCGGGTGAGGGGCTCCGCCTCCCCTCCGCCCGTGGGGACCGCCCAGACGTGCCGCCGGTCGATGTCGCCCACGTTCGAGCCGTAGTAGAGGGTGCGCCCGTCGGCGGAGAGGGCCCGGGTCTCGATCTGACCTTCGCCGGGGGTGAGTTCCACCGGCCGCGGGGTGCTCCCGTCAACGGCCACCGAGTAGATCCGGATCCACTCCTCCGGCTCGTGCTGGAAGATCACGTGGTCGCCCGCCCACTCGATGCTCCCCACGTTCGGGAAGACCGGGTCGTTCGGCTCGTTGTGCCAGAACTCCCGGGACTCCCCGGTCTCCACGTCGGCCACGCGGAAGGAGAGGGTGTGTCCGCCCCGGAAGGTGGCATCCCGGAGTCCGGGGATGCTCGCGATGGGCGACGGGGTGCCTCCGAAGGCGGGTCCCCGGGGATTGCCGAGCCCGCCCGGGCCGTCGTGGGACTGGCGGCCGAAGGGGACACCGGGGCGCCGGATGAACGCCAGCCTCGTCCCGTCGGGCGACCAGGTGGGGCTCGTGTCCCGGTCCACCCCGGGGTCCAGGTACCGGATCGAGTTCGTGGGCAGGTCATGCACCACGATGTAGCTGTGATCCGTCCGGTCGCTCACGAAGGCGAGCCTCGTGCCGTCGGGTGACCAGGTCGGCGCGGCCAACCGCCCGGCCAGGCGAATGAAGGGCATTTCGCCCCGGTCCTCGGGGGATGCTGCGGGCTCCTCCGACACGGCCACCCGGTAGAGCGCGCCCCCCTGGACGAAGACCGCCCAGCGGCCGTCCGGGGACACCACGGGCGCCCCCCCTTCCCCGAGGCGCCACGCCGCCGCCCCCCCATCCGTCCGCACCGCCCAGATCGCTCGCTCCTGACCCTCCGGCCGGCTCTCGGGGTTCGCGACCATCCCCGACCGGTTGGGGGCGCTCCCCCGCACGAACACCACGGTCCGGCCGTCGTTCGAAAGGCTCAGGTTCGAGAGCTCGATCCCGTCGTCCCGGTCGAAGCCCGTGAGGCGCAGCGGGACGAAGTCCGGCCCCTCGGCGGTGTAGATGTTCCGCACCCCGCGCTCGTTCGCGATCCAGGCGATCCGGTCCACCTCGGCCGCCGACACGAGCTCCGAGGGGAACCCGGGGTGGAGGAACCGGTCGATGGAAAGGGCGGACTGGGCCCGGGCACCCTCCGCGGCGGCGAGGGTGAGGAGACACAGGGCGAGGATCGTCGAAGCCGCCGGTCCCGGGCGGACCCACCCGGGGCGGTGCTTCGGGCCGTGTGAGGTGCGCATCCACAGGCTCCGGAACGAGGGGGCCTTTCGGCGCGAAAGGCAGGGGAGGATCGGGAGAGGCGAACGTAGGCCCGGGCAATCCGGGTGAGCAAGGAGCCCCCCACCCGGTGCGCGGACGCGTCCGGTTGGGTATACTCCCCACGCTTCGAGCCACCCATGTTCGCCCCCCGGTCCACCGACCCCCCGGAGCCCGCCACCATGACCCAGCTCCCGACCCCGGCCCCCACCCCCGCCCGCTTCCGCCCCCGCGCCCCCCTCGGCCTCCTGCCCGCGGTGGCCCTCGCGGCTGCCCTCGCGGCGTGTGGCGGCCCGCCCCCCATGGAGCTCGACCCATCCGCCGCAGTGGACGGCGCGATCCCGGCCCCCCGGGGTGTGGAGGCCCCTCCGGCCCGGGCCGAGCGCTCCGGCTCCGGGCTCTCCTGGGTGGTCCTCGAGCGGGGCACGGGCGACCGGAACCCCCGCCCCGAGGACGAGGTGCGGGTCCACTACACCGGGTGGCAGACCGACGGCACGATGTTCGACTCGTCGGTGCTCCGGGGCGAACCCGCCGTCTTTACGACCGGGGGGCTCATTTCCGGGTGGGTGGAAGGGCTCCAGCTCATGACCGAGGGAGAGATCCGGCGCTTCTGGATCCCGGCGGAGCTCGCGTATGGCGACCCGCCGAGGCGGCCGGGCGCCCCCGGGGGGATGCTCGTCTTCGACGTCCAGCTCATCGAGATCCTGGCCCTCGATCCGTGACCTCGCGCCGCCAAGCCTCGGCGTACGCCCCGTACCAGGCCCCGAGCTCCGGGTAGAGGTCGGACTCGACCCAGGCGAAGCCGGTGCACTCCGCGGGGTCGTACCCGGAGTCGAATTGCTGGTCCCACCAGCACCGGACGAGGCCTCGCCCCCCGGTCTCCACGTCGCCCTCCACGGTTTCCAGGATCTCCACCACCTGCCCCAGGGTGAGGGGGTGGAGGGACGACCCCCGGGAGAGCCGGAAGTAGCCCTCGTACTCGTCCACGATCCGGTAGCGGTAGCGCCCCCCGCTCCACCGCGCCCGGAGCGCGAGGACGTCGCCGGTGGCCGAAGCCAGCGCGATCCGGGCGATCTCCACCTCGCCGGCAAGGAGCGCCGGAAGGTACTCGCCCCCGTACCAGCTGGGCCCGAAGATCCCGGCCAGGGTGCGCACGAAGTCCTCGGAAGCGCGTTCCTCGAGGATCTCGTCCTCCACGGATCCGGCGAGGACGGCGGCAAAGGGGTCCTCCCCCTCGAGGAGGTCCCCGATCATTTCCCGGCGGTGCTGCCCCGCCACGCCGTTCCGGAGTGCCGAGATCGGGTCGGGAAAGTCGGTGTACGACCGCGGACGGGCGTCCAGGTCGAACCCGAAGGTGGGGAGGGGGATGCGGATGCTTCCGGCGGTGCGGCGCGGCTCGGTGCCCATGGGGGCCTCCTGTCGTCTCGGGGATCTGGCCTTTCGGCATGGGATCCGGCGAGTCGTGGCGGCACGACGGACACGCCCCTGCACCCGAGCGCCGGGCTTCGGCGTCCGGAGAAACGTCAGGGGGTCCCGTGCGGCACACGTGACCGCGCGGGACCCCCGAGCGGTTTAGCAGGTTGGTGACCCGGATGCAATCGCGACAAATCGCCGGGGTGACCGCCGCGGGGGCCCGGGGGCGCCGCGCAATGGCACTTCCATAATCTCGCGGAATCCGCGCCCGTGCACAAGCGCGTTTCCGCTCATCCCTCCTTGGCGAGCAGCCCGAAGAAGACACCGGCGAAGAGGGCGAAGGCGGACCAGGCGGCCACGTGGAGCGGTGCGCCCGGACCGTGCACCACCTCGTCGGTTCCCGAGAGGAGAAGCCAGAGGCCGGCGGTGAGGGCCACCGTGTAGAGCGCGGTGGCGGCGAGGAAGACCACGGCCCGCCCCAGGTCACCGGCGAGGGCCCTCCCCCACGGATCTTCCGGGGCGGCCCGGATCCGGCGGCGCAGGTCGAAGAGGAGGTACGCGAAGGCACCGGCGAGCCCGACGGCCGCCGTGATCCCGATCCCCCGCACGTCGCCCACCTCGGCCATGGCCTTCCAGGCGTCGCCAAAGTCGAGCATCAGGATCGCCCCCACGAGGAGGGCGAGCCAGAGGGCCGCGTGTCGGGCCACGAAGACGCCGAGGGTCACGGGAAGGGCCAGGGCGAGCCCCGTTGCCCAGGGGCCTCCGGGGGCCATGAGCCGGGTCACGGCGGCGGCATCCACCGGTCTGTGAACGTCGAGGAACCAGCCGCGGAGCTCGTGGAGGACGTGCCGGTTCTCCGCCCGGGTGGCCAGGGGGCGAAGCGCGTCGTCGCGGACGAGGCCCGCGAGACGCCTCGGATGCCCCCGGTCGAGGCCGTGGCGGACGAGGGCGGCCCACCCCCCCGCGAGCACCTCCGCCCACCCCTCCCGGTCGGCGGGGGCCTGGAGCACCTCCGGATCGACGCGGGCGGCGCTCCGGAGCCCGGCCACCGCCGAAGCCCAGCCGGCGGTGGAGGCAAGGCGCGCCGAGGGCTCCGGGCTTCCGTCCATCCCCTCGTCCCGGACCAGGCGGCGGGCCCGGTCCACGACCAGGAGCCTCCGGAGCCCGGGATCGGCGAGCTCGGCCAGGGCCCCGAGCTCCCCCTCGATGCCGCCAGGGGCGGAGGCCGAGGCCCGCGCCAGGGCCCGGGCCTCGTGAAGGAGGCGGACACGGAGTTCCTCTGCCGCCCTCTCCAGGAGCCCCGCTTCGGCGGGGGGGAGCGCCCGTGCCACCTCGGCACCGGCAAGGAGGTCCATGGCATCGGCACTCCGGAGGAGCGCCTCGCGGAGCGCCGCGGTCCGTACCGCCGGGGCCGATGGCTCGAGGCTCGTGCCCAGGAGGGGAGCGAGCCCCTCCACGGCCCGGGCCGCCCTCCGGACCCCCTCGTGGGCCGGGCCGGTGCGTTCGCCCCCCCGGGCCCGCCCCACCCGGCGGAGGAAGCGGGGAAGGGGGCCGGAAAGGATCCGCCCCAGCGTCCGGACCCGGACCGGAAGCGCGGCCTCGCCGGCCCCTGCGGTGTGGAGTCCCTCGCGGAGGGCACTTCGGCGGGGGTCCCGGTGGGCGGGGGTCGGAGGTACAGCGTCCGGCGCCTCGACCGGCGCCTCGACCAGGGCCTCGACCAGGGGAAAGGCCTCGCCCCCCGGGGTCTCGTAGCGACGCCCCCGGGCCAGCTCCAGGAGCTCCCGACGGAACCGGTCGCCGGGACGCACCGCCTCGAGGGCGGCAAGAAACCCCTCGGCATCGAACGCTGACGAGGTCGAGAGCGCGAAGCGGAATCGGTGCTCCACCGCGTCGGCCAACGCGGGCAGGAGGGGGCTGGGACCGCCCCCCTCGAGGAGCCGGAAAAGCTCCGGGCTCCCCAGCCGGTGCACCAGCGCCGCGTCCAGGACCTGGTCGCCGTCGGGTTCGTGGGCGAGGACGTGCCCGAGCACGGGCCCGGTCAGGGGATCCAGGGGGAGATCCGTGGGCTCCTCCCCCACGATCTCCGCGAGTTCCGCCGGGAGGAAGCGGAGGCGCTGCGCCGGATCGAGGAGCCGGAAGACCAGGCGCCCCCGGTCCCGGGGGTCGGGGGCGAGCCAGGCGCGGCGATCCTCGAGGCGGCGGAGGGCCCGAACGAGGGCGAGCCGCTCCCGGCCCCGAGCGGGGTCGCCCCCGGGAAAGCGCCCTTCGGCGTCGGTCCAGCTCCGGATCCGGGCGGCGAGCCACCGGCGTGTCTCGGGGTCCAGCTCCGGGGGCGGGGTCCACCCGGATCCGCCCGCCCCGCCTCCCGGAGTGCCTGCCCTGCCGCCTCCCGCCCGGGCCGCGCACCGGGCGAGCTCGTCCAGGCGCCAAAGGTGGGCGGCGCGGGCGCCGGCGCCCCCTCCCCCCCCTGCCGGACCCGGACCGTGGGCGGCGGCCACGAGGCGTACGAGGCGGAGCCAGAGGCGGCGGGCCTCCTCCCCTTCCCCGATCCGGGCGGCGCCGGCCAGGACCCTCGCGAGATGCCCCACCAGGACCCGGTCCACTCCGACGCCGCCTCCGCCTGCGAGGTAGCGCCCGGCGGCCTCGAGTCCCCGCCGGGCGGCGGACCGGGACACCTCCGGATCGCCCGACCCCTCTACCAGGTGGTCCACGGCCACGAGGAGGGCCCCCAGGTCCCGGGGCGCCAGCGTCTCCCCCACCTCGGGGAGGGCGGCGAGCCCCCCTTCCGGGCCCCGATCCGCCGAGCGCACGAGGAGGATCCGCCGGTGGGTCCGCCGCCCCCCGAGGGGAACCGGTCCCGCTGCCGGGACCCCGGCCTCGTCAAGATAGCGGGCGAAGGCCGCGCCCAGCCCCGCGTGCCCAGCCATGTGCCGCCCCAGCGCGAGGGCCGCCGCCTGGTAGAGCTGGGGGTCCGAGGCTCGGAAGAGGAAGAGGAGGAAGGGTCCGAGCGCGGGATCGAGCTCCTCCGAGCGCGCAAGGAGCCGGGCCCTCCGGACGAGCTCGTCCCGGTCGTCGACCCCGCGCCAGTCACTCCAGGCGCGCTGTCGGTCGAGGGAGGCGGGGTCGGGATCGGTGGCGGGCGCGGTCGGCATGCGGCCAGACTACGCCCTGCCCCCCGGCTCCCGCCACCCCGCCGGGGGTTGCCGCCCGCGCCTCCGTCGGCGAAGCTCCCGCCCATGCACTCCTCCGTCACACCCCGCGCGAAGGACGCCTTCCAGCTCCCCGAGGGGCTCCACTACCTGAACTGCGCCTACCAGGCCCCCCTTCCCCGGGCGGTGGAGGCGGCGGGACTACGGGGGATGCGCGCCAAGCGGGATCCCTCGGGGATCGGCCCCGACGCCTTCTTCGACGACGCGGACCGGCTCCGCCGCGCCTTCGCCCGGCTCCTGGGGGCCGGCGCCCCCGACGGCGCGGGCACGGAAGGCGGGGAGCGGGTGGCGATCCTCCCCTCGGTCTCGTACGGGATCGCCACGGCGGCCCGGAACGCCGGGCTCCGCCCCGGCCAGGAGGTCCTCCTCCTTCGGGACCAGTTCCCGGGGAACGTCTACGGGTGGATGCGCGCCGCGGACGAGGCCGGGGCCTCGGTCCGCTTCGTGGACCCCCCGACCCCGGCGCCGGCGCCGGGGCGGGGTGCCGGGTGGAACGCCCGCCTCCTCGAGGCCATCGGCCCCCGGACCCGGGTCGTCTCCCTCGGTCATGTTCACTGGACCGACGGCACCCTCTTCGACCTCGCGGCGGTGGGGGCAAGGTGCCGTGACGTGGGCGCCCTCCTGGTCGTGGACGGGACCCAGTCGGTGGGCGCCCTTGCCCTCCCCCTGGCGGAGGCCCGCCCCGACGCGGTGATCGTGGCCGGGTACAAGTGGCTCCTCGGGCCCTACTCCACCGCCCTGGGCTGGTTCGGCCCCGCCTTCGACGGCGGCATCCCCCTGGAGGAGAGCTGGATCGCACGGGAGGGGAGCCGGGACTTCGCACGCCTGGTCGAGTACCAGGACGGCTACGAACCCGGAGCCGTCCGCTTCGACGTGGGGGAGCGCTCGAACTTCATTCTCCTCCCCATGCTCCTTGCCGCCCTCGAGCTCCTCGAATCATGGGGCGGCCCCGCAAGGGTGGCGGAGCACAACCGCGCCCTCCTGGCCCCTTTCCTCGAATGGGCCCGGGAGGCGGGGTTCGGGGTCGACGACGCAGGCGCGCAGGGAGCCCACATGGTGGGCGTCGCACTCCCCCGGGGGCTCGACCCCGGGGCGGCAGCCCGGGCCCTGGCCGCGCGAAGGATCGCGGTGTCGGTCCGGGGCCCGGCGCTCCGCATCTCCCCCCATCTCTACAACGACTCGGACGACGTCGCCGCGCTCATGGGCGCACTCGTGGACGCGCCCGCATAGCGTCCCGCCACGGTCCGGGGACCCCGGGCGAGGTTTTCGCGTACTACCCTGCCTCGGGCGACGGCATCCGGTACGCCGTTCATCCTCCACACCCGCCCCACCGTTCCATGACACTCCCACGCCTCGCACCCCTCCCGATCCTCCTCCTGCTCGTTGCCCTCCTCCCCTGGCCTGCGGGGGAGGCGGAGGCACAGGAGCGCCCCCGGATCGTGCAGCCCGGCGCGCCCGGAGAGGCGGGGCGGGTCGTCGAGCCCGGGAGTGACGCCTTCGTCTTTCCGTCGCACGTGGAGGCGGACGTCCACTTCATGCAGATGATGATCGCCCACCACGCGCAGGCGCTCGAAATGGCGGCGCTCGCGCCGGAGCGATCGGAGCGGGCGGACGTGAGGCTCCTGGCCCACCGGATCCACCTGGCCCAGTTCGACGAGATCGGGCTCATGGCGCGCTGGCTTCGTGACCGGGGCGAGACGGTGCCGGTCGAGGCGCGGATCGCCGGGGTCGAGGTGGCTGAGCCGGCGGATGCAGGGCACGACGCCCAGGCCCACCATGGTCACCATGGCCACGACGCCGGGCACGACGCGGACGCCGGGGAGCACGACCACGATGCCATGCCGGGAATGCTCACCCCGGAGCAGCTCGCCGAGCTCGCCCGGGCCTCGGGCGCGGAGTTCGACCGGCTCTTCCTGGAGTTCATGATCTTCCACCACGAGGGTGCCCTTGCCATGGTGCAGGCGCTCTTCTCCTCCGATGCCGGAGGGCAGGAGGGCGAGGTTTACCAGTTCGCCGCCCACGTGGATTCGGACCAGCGCATCGAGATCGAGCGGATGCGCCAGATGCTCGTCCGGGGAGGGTGACAGGCAAGCGCCTCTCCCTCGCCGGACATCCCCACGCAGCACCCTACAACGAGGAACTGCATGACTTCGCATAACCACGCCGGAGGCGGGCGCCTTGCCCGCTCCCTTCCCCTGGTCGGCGGAACCGCCGTCGCCGCCGCCCTCCTCTTCGGGCCTCTGGCCTCCGCCCTCGAGGCCCAGGCCCAGCAGCCGGATCCGCGCATCGGGCTCGGCGCCGGCCTCACCGATGCCGAGACGGCCATCCGGAACATGGAGTTCATTGCGAACGTCCCCCGGCCCGACGGGTTCCACGACCCGGAGAACCTCGGGAACATCATGTTCGCGAACTCCGACCTGGCCTTCCAGGGCGACCTGGTGTTCGTTGGAAACTTCGCCGGCTGGAACGCCTACGACATCTCGAATCCGGCGAACCCCCGCCTCGTGACCTCGGTGCTCTGCCCCGGCGGCCAGGGGGACCTGTCGGTGTACCGGAACCTCCTCTTCATGTCGGTGGAGATGCCGAACGGTCGCATCGACTGCGGGAGCCAGGGTGCCCCCGGCGAGGTGAACCCGGAGCGGTTCCGGGGAGTGCGCATCTTCGACATCTCGGACCTCGAGAACCCGGTGCAGGTGGCGGCGGTGCAGACCTGCCGCGGCTCGCACACGCACACCCTCCTCGAGGACCCGAACGACCCGGACCACGTCTACGTGTACAACTCCGGCTCCTCCGGCGTCCGCCCCGAGGCCGAACTCGCCGGATGTGTGGGATCGGTCCCGGAGGAGAACCCCGACGCTTCGGCCCTCTTCCGCATCGAGGTGATCAAGGTTCCCCTGGCGAACCCGGCGGAGGCTCACGTGGCGAGCCAGCCCCGGGTCTTCGCCGACCGCGAGTCCGGGAACATCGCCGGGCTCTGGCCGGGAGGCGGGCATGGCGACGGGACCCAGCGTTCCGCGAGGACCGACCACTGCCACGACATCACGATCTACCCGGAGCTCGGGATCGCCGCCGGGGCCTGCTCCGGCAACGGGATCCTCCTCGATGTCCGGGACCCGGTGAACCCGGTGCGGATCGACGAGGTCATCGACACGAACTTCGCGTACTGGCACTCGGCCACCTTCAACAACGACGGCACCACGGTGATCTTCACCGACGAATGGGGCGGGGGCATGGCGCCCCGGTGCCTCGCCGAGGACCTCCCCGAGTGGGGGGCGAACGCGATCTTCCGGATCGTGGACGGCCGGATGGAGCACGCGAGCTACTACAAGCTCCCGGCACCCCAGACCGCCACCGAGAACTGCGTGGCCCACAACGGGTCGCTCGTTCCCGTCCCGGGGCGGGACATCAAGGTGCAGGCCTGGTACCAGGGCGGCATCTCGGTCTTCGACTTCACCGATCCCGAGAACCCCTTCGAGATCGCCTTCTTTGATCGGGGCCCGATCTCGGCCGAGCAGGCGTACCTCGGTGGACAGTGGTCCACCTACTGGTACAACGGGCTCATCATCGGTTCCGAGATCGCCCGGGGGCTCGACGTGCTCCGGCTGACGCCCTCCGAGCACCTCACGGCGAACGAGCTCGAGGCGGCGAACCTGGTCCGCTTCGACGAGTTCAACCCGCAGCACCAGCCCCGGCTCGAGTGGCCGGACCACCCGGCGGTGAGCCGGGCCTACGCGGACCAGCTGGTCCGGAGCGGGGCCATGAACGAGGAGCAGCGGTCGATGCTCTTCCAGGTCCTGGACCGCTACGAGCAGGGTGGTGCGGAGCAGGCGCTCACCCTCGAGACCCTCCGGCAGGCCGCCGGGGTCCTCGAGCAGGCGGCGACCCGCGCCTCGACGGGAGACCGCACCCGGATGGCGGGACTCGCCCAGTCCCTCGCCGGGCTCGCCCGCGCGGCGGAGGACCGGCAGGACTGACCCCACCGGCGCCTCGTGGCGGTTCGAGGGGCCCGTCTCCCGGGGGGGAGGCGGGCCCTTCGTGCGTTCAGTCCCCGCGGGGCCATGGTAACGAACGGGTCGCGCCGGTTGTCCTTCCAACTGAAACGAGGACAAACCCGGCTCCGGACCCCGCGGTGCCGGATGGATTCCGCCCCGAGGAGGACGTTCGATGCCACCGGCCCGGTACCCCCGCACCGCGCGGGCCCTGTCCCCCCTTCTTCCCCTGGCCATGGCCGGGGTCACCGCATCCTCGCTGGCCGCCGAACCGCCCGGGCTCGATCCCTGCCGCGGCGTCGAGGAGCCTCGGCCCATTGCCGTGGCCGAGCTCTGGTCCGAGGGGATGCGTGTGGACCCGGGGATCCGGGCCGGGGCGGCCCGACTCGAGGCATCGGAGGCGTCGCGACGTGCGCTCCAACGAAGCCTCCTCCCCACCTTCGAGGTGGACGGGATCTTCAACCAGGGGCAGCGAACGAGCCCGGGCGAGGAACGGGTCCTGGGAACGGGCCCACGGGGGGAGCTTCGGGTGCTGGGAAGCTGGACCCTGGTCGACGGCGCCCGGGGCACCCGGACCCGGGGCGCAGCCGCCGACGTGGCGGCGAGCCGCGCGGATGGCCATGCCTACGTCCTCGCGTGGCAGGCCGAGTCGGCCCGGATGTGGGCCCGGGCGGAAGCGGCGGAGCGACAGGTGGTCGAGCTCGAGGCACACCTGGAGCAGGTTGCCGCGTTCCTCCCCATCGTGGAGCGACGGGTCGGAGCGGGGGTCGAGGCCCCCTGGGAGGCGCGGCTCGCATCGGAGGCGGTGGCACGGGCCGAGCGGCGGCTTGCCGAAGCGCTCGAGGCGCGGTCGACGGGGCGCGCGGAGTTGTCCAGCATCGTGGGCGCGTGTGTTCGACCTGGTGAAGCTGCGGGCCTGGCCCCGGGGGGCGGTCCACCGACGGCGCCGGGCTCCCCGGCCGGGGGTGCGGACGGTGCGGGGCCGAGGCATCCCGAGGTCTTCCGGCTCCTTTCCCTTGCGGAGGCCGAGGGAGCCCGGGGGCGAGCCGCTGCCGACGTCGACCGGTGGAGCATCGCCCTGTTGGCGAGCGGGGGGCCCACCTGGTCCCGGGCCTTTGACCCCGGCCCGGCGGCGTACGAAGCGCTGGTGGGGGTGGCGGGGCGGCTCCGCCTCGATCCCGCCGGGGTGGCCCGCCAGGAGCGACGTGCGGCCGATGCGAGTGCCCGTGCGCTCCGGGAAGAGGCCGACCTTGCCCGCGAAAGGATCGCGAGGGAACTGGACGCGCTCGCAGCCGGCGATGGGGAGCGGGAACGGAGGCGCGAATCCGGTGGCCTCGAAGCCGAACGCGCCCGAGCCGCCCTGGACGCCGCCCGCCTCCGGTGGGACGCGGGCGTGGACGGCTGGGCCCCGGTCCTCCAGGCCCTCGAACGGGACCTCGAGGCCCGGCTCGCGCTCGTCCTTCTCGAGTACGACCTCCTCTCCGCGCGCATCCGCCGCGCGGAACTCCTCGGTTCCATGGACGACCTCGTTTCGGCCACGGAGGAAGCCCGATGAGCCCTGCAGTGCGCACCGCCTTCATCGCACACCTCCGGGTCATGTTCCCCGGGATGCTCGGACTCCTTTCCGCCTGCGGGTCCGACGGATCGGAGGCCCTTCCGACGCAACAAGCCGTGGTGGTGGCCGCAGTCGAGGTCCAGCATCGGGAAGTATCCGAGGACCGGAGCTGGGCCGGCGCCCTCGCCCCCCTCCGCGTGCACCCGGTGGTGGCCCCTGCCCACGGTTACCTGGCGGAGCTCGCCGTCTCGGATGGGGCCACCGTATCCGCCGGAACCCTTCTTCTCCGGGTCGAGGGCATCGACCAGGTCGCCCGTCTCGCCGTCGTCGCCGACCGGGAAGCGCGGCTCCGGACGGAGCTCGAGCGCTGGCAGGAGCTCGCCCGCGCGGGTGCCGCAGGGCCCGGCGAGGTGGTGACCGCCGAACTCCGTCACTCGGAGGCGCTCGAGGCGCTCGCCGCCCTCGAGGCCACCCGGGACGGGTACGCCGTCCGGTCGGGGGTGGAGGGACGGGTGGTGGGACTCCGGTCCTCGCCGGGAATGCTCGTGAGCCCGGGGCAGCCGCTTCTCTCCGTGGAGGAGACGGCATCGTACGGCGTTCGACTTCGGGTCCCGGCCTCGGAAGGTCGGTGGTTCGATGACGTCGAAGCGCTTCGGGTCGTGGCCAGGGGTGGGGAGTCCCTCGAGGTCGCCCGGGTCATCCGGGCTGCCGACGGGCAGCCCGGGATCCTCCTGGTCGACATCATCCCCCGGTTCGACCAGGCCCCCGGCCCCGAGGCCGTCGTCGTGCGCTACACCGCGCGAATGAGCGCCATGGTCCTCCCGTGGACCGCCGTGGCCACCGACGGGGATCGGTCGTGGGTGGCGGTGGCCACACCGGAGGTGGGTGAGGGCGGGGAGACCCGCCACCGGGTCGTGCGGCGGGATGTTCGCCTGGGGTCGCCTCGAGGAGGCGGCATCGAGGTCCTCGGGGGGCTGGAGGAGGGAGACGTCGTGGTCCGCTTCGAACCCCGTTCCCATCCGGAAGGCCGCCTCGTGGACCCCCGGACCCAGGGCCCCGGTGAAGCGGCTGGATCAGCCCGGGAGGCGCGCCCGTGAGTTCCAGGTCCCCACTTCTCCGCTTTCTCGGGAACCTCTCCGAACGCAGGCTCGCCGTGGGGGCGGTGAGCGCTGCGGTCGTGGTCCTCGCGGGAATCTCGCTGGGGTTCATGCCCCTGCAGCTCCTTCCGGAGGTCCAGTACCCTCAGGTCCGGATCATCAGCGACATCCCGGGGCAGACGTCCGGGGTCATCGAAGAGGCGGTGAACGAGCCCATCGAGGCCGCCCTCGCCGGGGTAGCCGGGATCGTCCAGCTCGAAAGCAGGTCCGGGGACGGGCGCTCCTACCTCGACCTCTTCTTCGCTCCGGGGTACGACCTGGATCGGGCCCTCCGAGACGTCACCCAGGCCGTCCAGCGGGCCCAGGCACAGATCCCGGCCGGGTTCCCGGACCCACGGATCTTTGCGGTCTCCACGATCCAGGATCCATCGATCCAGTTCGCCTTCGGTTCCGCCACCCTCGCGGTCGACGAGATCCGGCAGCGGCTCCGCGGGAGCGTGCTGCCGCGGCTTCGCGCCCTCGACGGTGTCGAGGCGGTCTACATCGGGCGCGAGGAGATCCCCGAGCTCGTCGTGGACGTGGACCCCACCCTCCAGTTCGCGAGCGGTGTTCGCCTCGCCGACCTGGAGGCGGTGCTCCTCGACGCGACGATCCCTTCGCCGTCTTCCGCCATGCGCGCCGGGAGCTTCGAGGGGGTGGCGGTGCTGGGCGACGGCGGGTGGGCTCCGGACGACCTTTCCCAGCGCCCGATCCCCCTGGGGGTAGCGGGAGCCTCGGTCCCCCTTGGTTCCATCGCCGCAGTGCACCGGGCCCGCTCCGAAGAGGGCCTTCGGACCCGCCTGAACGGAGAGCCGGCGGTCCTGGTCTCGGTGCACCGATCGCCACGGGCCCATGCCACCCGGCTCTCGACCGAGGCACGGGACGTCGTGGAGGAGCTGATCGGAACCTCGGCCTTCGCCGAGGTGGAAGCCCACGTCCTCTTCGACGACGCGGTCGTCACCCGGACGGCGGTGCGAAGCGTGGTGACGGCGGCCGTCGGAGGCGCCCTTCTGGCCATGCTTCTCCTCCTCGTGGCGCTCCGGAGGCGGAGGGCGACGCCCCTCGTGGCCGCGGTCGTGGGGGTGAGCCTCGCCGCGACCATCGTGGTCCTGAACGCCATGGGTCAGTCCCTGAACCTCCTTACCCTCGCCGGCCTCCTCCTGTCGGTGGGACTGGGCCTCGACTACGCGATCATCTACCTGGACCGACTCGACCGGCTCGCCGGCTCGGTGGCACGTCCCCACCTGGAGGCGATGGCCGATGTCGTGGGGCCCCTTCTTGGAGCCCTCTTCACCACCCTTGCGGCGATCCTCCCCTTCCTCCTCGTGGAGGGAGTCGTGGCGCTCCTCTTCCGCCCGTTGATCGTGACCGTGGCCGTGGCGGGCGTCTTCGCCTTCCTGTTCGCCTTCCTCCTCCTGCCCACCTTCAGCCGGTCCGGTGAACCCCCGGAAACCCGGACCGGTGAGCGCTCGTCCCGCGGATGGACCCCCTGGGACCTGACCCGGCGCCCCGTCCTGAGCTGGGCCGTCGTGGGCGCACTCGGCATGGGAATGCTCCTCGTCGGACGGGGCCTCCCCTTCCAGGTGCTCCCCGTCGTGGACGACGGTTTCGTCGAAGCGCGGTTGACGCACCCCTCCGGGATCCCCCAGGCGGAGCTCGATGCGCTGGCCCGCCGGGCCGAAGCGGCGCTCCGCGAGATTCCCGGAACCGAAGCCCTCTTCACCACGGTGGGGGGCTACTTCAGGGAGGGGCTCCCGGCCTTCCGCCCCGGGCAGATCGACTTCACCGTCCGGGTCGACACCCGGTCCGAGATCAGCTCCTCGCAGGCGTGGACGGACGAGGCCCGCCGGGCACTCCAGGGGTTGGACGTTCCGGGGCTCCGCATCTCCGTCACGCCGCCCCGGATCAGGGGGGTACGGACCCGCCTGTCGGACGCGGACCTCGTGGTGGTCCTTACCCGCGGGGACGGCGACCTGCTTGCGCTGGCCGAGGTGGAGCCGGCCGTCGTCGGGGCGCTCCGCGGGGTGTTCGGGCTCTCCGACGTCCAGCGGATGCGTGCCGGGGTGAGCCCCCGCTGGCGAGGGGAGCCCGACTGGGACCGGCTCGCATCCCTCGGGATCACCTCCGGAGAACTCACCCGCGCCCTCGGCTACGGGCTGGAAGGCCGGGTACTCCGGCAGCGGATGTGGAACGGGGAGCCCCTGGCGCTCCGGGTCCGGTTCGACCGTCGGGTAGCGGGGGGCCCCGAGCAGCTCGACCACGTGCGGCTCGCATCGGCGGACGGCGTCCAGGTCACACTCCCCGAGGTCGTCTCCTTCCGGCTCGTCGAAGAGCCTACCCACATCGAGCGTCGAGAGGGTCAGCGCGTGGTCCGGGTCTCGGCCCAGCTCGCCCCGGATGGCCCCGGCCCCGGTGCCGTGGCCCGGTCCGTGGAGGAGGCCCTCCGCAGCGTCGACCTCCCCGGCGAGGTGCGGTGGTGGCTCGAGGGCGAGATCGATGCGCTCGAGGAGACCCGCACCACCTTCACCCGCTCGATCCTCCTGGCCCTCGTTCTCGTGCTCACGATCCTCGTCGTGCAGTACGGCTCCCTCGCCCTCGCCGCAGCCGGACTCCTCTCGATTCCGCTCAGCGGCATCGGGGCCCTTCTCCTTCTCTGGATCCTCGGGCGCCCGCTGGACGCGATGGTTCTGGCCGGGCTCCTCATTGCGATCGGGATCGTCGCGAACAACGTGATCCTCGTGCTCTCGCAGGCGATGGCCACGCTGAAGCGCGATCCCGGGGGTTCTCCCGGCACGGCACTCCACCAGGCTGCTCGGGACCGGCTCCGCCCCATCACCCTCACCGTGCTCAGTACCGTGTTCGGCATGAGCCCCCTCCTCCTTGGCGGCTCGGAGGTTTTCGGACTCCTCCAGCCCCTGGCGATCGCGCTCACCGGAGCCCTCCTCGTCTCGATCCCCCTGGCCTGCGTCCTCCTCCCGGGAATGGCGGCTTCCCTCATGCGAGGCGAGAGCCGGTTCAAGGGATGGATGGGTCGCTGATCAGCCGCCACCCCGCCGCCACCCGTGCCATCGCTCCACCCAGCGAAGGACGCCCTCAGGCGTGTTCTCGCGCTTCCAGGCGCCGGCCACCGCCTTGTTCGCCTCCATGAGCGTCGGGTAGGCATGGATCGTCCCGAGGAGGCCGTTCATGCCGATTCCGTGCTTCATGGCCAGGGTGAACTCGGCAATGAGCTCTCCGGCGTTGGGTGCCACGATCGTGGCACCCAGGATCCGGTCCCGCCCCGGTACGGTGAGTACCTTCACGAAGCCTGACGCCGCCTCTTCCGCCAGCGCCCGGTCCTGCCCGGACAGGTCGTAGCGCGTCACCTGGAAGGGAGTCCCCTTCCGCCGCGCTTCCTCTTCAGAGAGCCCCACCCGCGCTACCTCCGGATCGGTGTAGGTGGCGTGCGGGAGGTAGCGGTAGTCCACCCTGAACCGCTTGAAGGGGTTCCGGAACAGGGTGTTCACGGCGGCGTGCCAGGCCTGGTGCGAGGCGGCGTGGGTGTAGAGGTGGGGCCCGACGGAGTCCCCGGCGGCGAAGATCGTGGGAACCCGCGTCTGCAGGTGATCGTCGACCTCGATCCTCCCGTCGGGGGTGAGGGTCACGCCCACCTCATCGAGGCCCAGCCCCTCGACCCGGGCCTTCCTCCCCACCGCCACGAGGAGGGTGTCGAAGGGGATGCGAAGGGTTCCGCCCTCGCCGCTCCCGGGCCCCGGTTCCGCGACGGCCACCCGGGTGCCGCCCTCCTCCTCGAAGCGCACCGCCTTCCACCCGGTATGGAGGGTCACCCCCTCGG
>JBJHCE010000037.1:0-22153 GCA_050485865.1 Gemmatimonadales bacterium
GCCTTCATGACCGCACTGGCTGTCGTGGGATTCCTCGTGATGCTCTCGGGGTGTGGTGCAGGAAACGGGACGCCTGGCGAGGGCGTTGCGCCGGTCCCCTCCGCCGCGCCGGAAGTTCCCACGGTTCAGGTCCTCTCCTACCACGATGTCCGTGACGACATCGAGGGTGACCTCGATCCCGACCGCTTCGCGGTGTCTACCGAAAGGCTCGTCGAGCACTTCGAGTGGTTCCGGACCGAGGGGTACACCCCCATCGACCTGGACCTGCTGCTGGCGGCCTACGCCGGCGAGGCGACCCTTCCGGAGCGGCCGGTGCTCCTGGTCTTCGACGACGGACTCCGGAGCGTCTACACCCGGGTCTTTCCGCTCCTGGAGCTCTATGGCTACCCGGCGGTGGTCGCCGTGGTCGGGGCCTGGCAGGACGCCGAGCCCGGATGGACGGTGGACTACGACGGGCTCGGCGAGGTCGGACCCGAGGCCTTCGTTTCGTGGGACGAGCTCCGCGAGATGCAGGCGTCGGGGCTCGTCGAGGTAGCGACGCACACGTGGGACCTCCACCGGGGAGTCCTAGGGAACCCCTTCGGGAACGAGCAGCCCGCCGCCGTGACGCGCATCTACGACCCGGCACGGCGGAGCTACGAGGACGACCGGGCCTACCTGGCCCGGATCCGTGCGGATCTCGAGCGAGCCTCGAGGCGGATCCGTGAGGAAATGGGCCGCGCACCCAGGGCGGTGGTCTGGCCCTACGGCGAGTACAGCCAGGTGACCGAGGCGATCGCCCGGGAGCTGGGAATGCCAATCTCCATGGGACTCGTCCCCCGGGACCACCCGGTGGACCGGCTCGACGGAATGACCCGGTACGTGGTGACCGCGAACATGCGGGTCGAGGACCTGGCCTGGTTCCTTCGCCGCTCCGCCACGGCGGTCTCACCGGTCCGGGTCGTGCACGTGGACCTCGACTACGTGTTCGACGAGGACCCGGCACAGACCGAGCGCAATCTGGACGCGCTCCTCGAGCGGATCTCGGCCCTCGGGCCCACCGACGTGTACCTGCAGGCCTTTGCCGACCCCGAGGGGGACGGCACGGCGCGGGCGCTCTATTTCCCCAACCGCCACCTCGAGGTCCGGGCGGACCTCTTCAACCGTGTGGCGTGGCAGCTCCGGACCCGGGTCGGAGTCCGCGTCTTCGCCTGGATGCCACTCCTCGCCTTCGACCTCGGGGACCAGGCCCGGAACGATGCGCTCTCGGTCAAGCGATGGGAGAACGGCGAGGCGGTGCCGAGCCGGCCGGACTACTGGCGGCTGTCACCCTGGGAGCCCGAGGCGAGGCGGATCATCGCCGAGATCTTCGAGGACCTTGCGGTCCACGCTGCCTTTGACGGCATCCTCTTCCACGACGACGCCTACCTGAACGACCACGAGGACGCCGCGGCCTTTCCGGGCGAGCCGGGACGACTTCCCGGAACGGTGGAACGGACCGACGCCCTGTTCCGCATGACCGACCAGATGATGGCGGTGGTGCGACAGTACCGACCCTCGGCGCGCTCGGCGCGGAACCTCTACGCCCGGGTTGTCCTCGAGCCGCACTCCGAGGAGTGGTTTTCGCAGAACTTCGCCCGCTCACTGGATCGCTACGACCACACCGCAGTGATGGCCATGCCCTATATGGAAAACGCGAGGAACGCCGGCGCGTGGCTTGATCGCCTCGTGGATCGGGTTGCAGAGGTCCCGGGCGGGCTCCAGGGAACGGTGTTCGAGCTCCAGAGCGTGGACTGGCGCGTTCCGAGGCCGGTGCCCGGGTCCGAGCTCGCCGGGTGGATGCGGAGGCTCGAACGCCGCGGAGCGATCCACTTCGGCTACTACCCCGATGACTTCATCCGGGGGCTTCCCGAACTGGACCCGGTCCGGGAAGCCCTGTCGGTCGAACGCGATCCCTGGGCAAGGGGGGGGCGATGAGCCAGGTCGTGGAGTTCATGAGCTTTTCCAACGTCCTTCTGGACTTCGTGTTCTACTATCCCCTCTTCATGGCCTACCTGTGGATGATCGGGGGAATCTACTACTACTTCCACTGGGAGCGCCCCGAGAAGCGGGCGGTGAATGACCCGCCGCCCCTGGAAGCGTACCCCTTCGTCTCGATCCTCATTCCCTGCTTCAACGAAGAAGCGAACGTGAGGGAGACGGTGGCCTGGGCCCATGCCCAGGAGTATCCCGACTTCGAGGTCATCGCGATCAACGACGGGAGCTCCGACGCCACCGGTGCCATCCTGGAGGAACTCCGGGCCCGGTACCCGCGCCTCCGGGTGATCCACCATGCCCGCAACCAGGGGAAGGCCGTGGGACTCCGGATGGGGGCCCTCGCCGCGAACGGTGAGGTCCTCGTCTGTATCGATGGGGACGCCCTCCTCGACCCCCACGCCACGAGCTGGATTGCAAAGCACTTCGTCGAAGGCCCCCGGGTGGGTGCGGTGACCGGCAACCCCCGCATCCGGACCCGTTCGACCCTCCTGGGGAAGGTCCAGGTCGGGGAGTTCTCGGCCATCATCGGACTGATCAAGCGCACCCAGCGGATCTACGGGCGGGTGTTCACCGTGAGCGGTGTGGTCACCGGGGTCCGGAAGGCGGCGCTTCACCGGATCGGCTACTGGACGCCTGACATGGTGACCGAGGACATCGACCTCAGCTGGCGCCTCCAGCGTGAGCACTGGGACGTCCGCTACGAGCCTCGGGCGCTTTGCTGGATCCTGATGCCCGAGACGCTGAAGGGCCTCTGGAGCCAGCGACTCCGCTGGGCCCAGGGCGGGGTCGAGGTGCTCGGCCGCTACGGCACGAGCCTCTTCAGGTGGCGTCGCCGACGCATGTGGGGCGTTCTTCTCGAGCACGGACTCTCCCTGGTCTGGGCGCACCTGATGGCGCTCACCATCGTGCTCTGGCTCCTCGGGCTCTGGCTCCCCATGCCCGAGGCGATCCGGGTCAACACCCTTCTTCCCGAGTGGTACGGCGTCATTCTCGGGTTCACCTGCCTCCTCCAGTTCGCGGTGAGTCTTTCGATCGACGGCCGTTACGAGGGGGGCATGGGCAAGTACTACTACTGGATGGTCTGGTATCCCATTGCGTTCTGGGTGATCAACATGGTCACGACGGTGGCGGCAGTTCCGAAGGCGATCCTGAAGCGGAGGGGTGCCCGGGCGACCTGGGTCAGCCCGGACCGCGGGCTCCGGGAGGCGACATGAGCACGGCGTCGGAGCGCAGGGCGGTGGAGCCCACCCTCGACCCCCGTGGGCCGGGGCCATGGGATCGCTCCGGGCTCATCATCGAGAGGCCCGAGCTCCAGCCCAGGGTCCAGAGGGCAATCTACCGGACGGTCACCGCAGTGGCCTGGGTCGTCTGGGCCTACCTCTGGCTTCCTCTCGTCACCCTCGTGGCCTGGTACTTCGGGGTTCGGTCCTTCGTTCGCGAGATCGTGGTGCCGGACCAGATGACCATGCTGTTCACGGCCGTGGCCTACATGACCGTGATCATCGTTCTCGGCGGCTCACTCCTTGTCTGGTCGCAGTACAACCTTCGCCGGTTCGGCGGAACCGAGCGGAGGCAGGCCCCGGAGCCGTTGGGTCGCCGGGAGCTCGTCGACTGGTTCGGCATCTCCGAGGAGACCTTCGAGGCGATGCGGTCCGCCGGAAGCGTGGTCGTGGACCACGGCGAGGAGGGGAACGTGGTGGGGGTTCGCGGAACGGGAGCGGAGGACAGGATCAGGTTGGACCGGCAGACTGGAGGGCAGGGGGTCGCCTGACCTCTGCGGGCCTCGTCACACGTAGGCGATGAGCCGACCGGTTGCGATGACCGAGCACCAGAGGAGAATTGACAGTACGGCGATCACGCGGGCCGCGACGGGAGCCGGCCCGGCGCCGTTCCACGCCGGATCGGCTGCGGGATCAACGCCGCGGTAGACAACGAAGTGGAACACCCCCGCGTTCACCCCCGCAGCGGCCATGAGAGCCAGCTTGAGCTGGAATGACGGGTTCGACGCCAGGGTCGAAGCGTCCACCATGAAAAGGAGGAGCCCGCTGGGCACGACGAGCACGAGACTCCAACGTGCCCAGCGGGTCAGGTGTCGCACACCTTCGGAGATGGGTAGGGCCCCGAGCTTTCCCAGGAGCCGCAGGTCGAAGATGAACGCGGCTCCCACGAGGACCACGAACCCCACGATGTGGACGATCTCGATGGCTGGGTAGACCCAGAGGGAGCTCCGCACGAAACCCGCGAGGGAGCTTCCCTCGAGCCCGGCGAGGATCGGATTCAAGGGGGAGGGATCCGGGGATCAGCGGAGCTCGATCGTCATTTCGCCGATGATGATTCGCTCGGCCCTCATTTCCTTTTCCACCGTCCGGTGGGGATACCCGACCACGATCACGGTTTCACCCTCGTTCAGGACCGCGGTGTCCGTCATTCCCCGGTTCTGCATCCGGGTGAGGGGCGCGAGAACGACGTTCCACTCCTCGATCCCGTTGTAGGCCGCGCCCCGCTCGTCCTTCGTGGAACGCTCCGTGATCCGGAGATCGATGTAGGTATGCGGGTTTCCGATGTCGTTCGCGGTGATGACCCCGGTGTAGGTCAACTCGATGTCCTGGTGGTAGTTGTTCCAGCCGTGGTGAAGGCTCATCGCGGCGAGAACGGTGACGGCGGCAAAGACCCCGAGGGCGGCGCGCAGGAAACGGGTCGGGCGGGGGTTGTTCATCGGAGCGACTCCTCATCATGGGTGAAAGCTGGCGACACTCCCTCCACTACCGGCGGGAGCTCCGGGGGTTCCGGCGGGGTTGGCGAACCCGCGCCAAACGCCGAGGTTCAGTGCGCCCCTCGGCACACCCCGGTCCTCCTTGCCCCAAGCGTCTCCATGAGCCCGTCTTCGCCCCCTCTCGCCGCGGTCCTCTGGGACATGGATGGCACCCTCGTCGACACCGAGCCGTACTGGATCGAGAGCGAACACGAGGTCGTATCGGACCATGGAAACGGCGGGTGGACCGAGGCCCACGGGCACGCGCTCGTCGGAATGGATCTCAGGGACGCGGCGCGGTACATGAAGCGCCACGGCGAGGTCCGACTCGGGGTGGACGAAACGGTTGAGGCGCTCCTCGACGGGGTCGTGGCCCGGGTGCGCCGGCGCATTCCGTGGCGCCCCGGGGCCCGTGAACTCCTTGAGGAACTCGTCCGCGAGGAGATCCCCTCGGCCCTCGTGACCATGTCGTGGCGTCGGTTCGCCGACGCGATCCTTTCGGCGCTCCCCGACGGGTCCTTCCAGTCCGTGGTCACCGGCGACGACGTGTCCCGGGGCAAGCCCCACCCCGAGCCGTACCTGGAGGGCGCCGCACGCCTGGGGGTTCCTCCCGAAGCATGCCTGGCCCTGGAGGACTCACCGACCGGAGCCCGTTCGGCCCGCGATGCAGGATGCGTGGTCGTGGCCGTTCCACACCTGGTGCCGATCCCCGCCGAGCTCAGGCACCACGAACTCCGGACCCTGGAAGGGGTCGACGCCGGCCGGCTGAGGGAACTCCATCGGGATGCGGTGGGCGGAGGCAACGGCGGGACCGTCACCGGCATCTGATCGCCGAAGGGCGCTTCAGTGGGATGGCGGCGCACCTTCGCCCGTTCCACCCCGCCCACGATGTGCCCCTACTCCCGGGATCCACCATGTGCACCCTCGCCCGCCGTGTCTCCGCGCTCGCCTTCCTCGCCTTTGCCGTCGCCGGTTGCGGTGACGCCGAACCCGGCCCCGTGGACCCCGGGCACGCTCCTCCCCCGTGGCTCGGCACCTGGGTCGTCCACGCCGTGGACGGGGTCCCCATCCCCTCTCCCATCGCAGAGCAGGTCGCCGGGGGGAAGCTCGTCCGTACCTTCCTCCGGGATGCCGAGCTCGAGGTCGCGTCGGATGGAAATTGGCGCGCCTCGGGTGCTCTCGAGCAGTGGTCCGGAAGCGACCTGCTTTCCGCGGAGGTCTGGAGCGATGGCGGCGGCTGGCAACGGATCGGGAGCACGGTCCGCTTCACGACGACCGGTGGGCAGCGATTCGATCTGGAAGCGGTCACGTCCGAGTCCCTGATCATTGCCTCGTTCCCGCTGGCGGGAGAACAGGGGCGCCGGGGGATCCTGGCGCGGCGCACCCCGGTGCCCGCGCCCCTCCCGGGTACCTGGAACGCCACCCATCTGGGCGAGGTCCCCCTTCCAGCGACGATTCTCACCTTCGACCCGGTCCTTGTCGACGGCCGATGGGTGAGCGTCCACTTCGTCGTGGACTCGGCATCCATCGTTCTCGCCCCCACCGGCGCGTATCGTCACCGCGTTCGCTACCGGGAAATGGAGGGCGAGCCCGGCGGACCGCCGACCACGTTGCGGCTCGCCTACACCCACGTGGATCACGGCTCCTGGACCGAAGACGCTCCGGATACCTTCCGGTTGGAGTCGGGCTGGCTCCAGGGGCACCGCATGACGGGACACCGGACAAGGCCCCTTGATCTCGTGCTTCGCCACGGTCTCGGCCATGGCGAGGATCCTGAGCCCTTCGTCTACCGGAAGTGACGGATGCGGGGCGGGTGCCCTTCCGTGTCCGGTCCCGCATCAGGCTTGCGCAGTACCAGGGTGTCCCCGATGGGGCCCGCGTGATCTCTCCCGCTACGGAGCGTTCCAATGCATGCCAGACCCCGGTTCCTTGAACACACGCCTCCCGCCACACCCGTCGCGTCCGCGCCCGGGGATGCCGACACCGATCCGGAGCCGCGTATGGCTCCGCTGGCCCTCCCGGCGGAGGAGTTCAGGAGCGCAGGACACGAACTGGTCGACATGATCGCCGACTTCCTGGCCTCGGTGCCGGATCGCCCGGTTACGCCCGACGAGACGCCCGAGACCCTTCGCGCGATCCTCGACGCGGAGGCACCCATTCCCGAGGAAGGGTCCGAGCCCCGGGCCCTGGTCCGGGACGCCGCGGCCCTCCTGATGGACCACTCCCTCCTGAACGGTCATCCGCGGTTCTTCGGGTACATCACCGGGGCGCCGGCCCCGATCGGAATGCTTGGCGACTTTCTCGCCGCCGCAGTCAACCCGAACGTGGGTGCCTGGCAGCTCTCACCCATGGCGAGCGAAATCGAGGCCCAGGCCGTTCGATGGGTCGCCGAGCTCATCGGGTACCCGAAAGGGTCCGAAGGACTCTTCGTGAGCGGCGGAAACATGGCCAACATGGTGGGGCTCTTCGCGGCTCGGGCCGCCACCGAACCGGAGGTCCGGCGTTCGGGGGTGCAGCACGCGGGAGAGGGCAGGTTCCGGGGCTACGCCTCGATCGAGACGCATACCTGGCTCCAGAAGGCCGCCGATCTCTCGGGGCTCGGGACTTCCGCGCTTCGATGGGTTCCCACCGATCCCCTTCAGCGCATGGATGCCGAAGCGCTCCGCGCCATGATCGCCAAGGACCTGGATGCGGGGGATCGTCCCATGATGGTGGTGGGCACCGCCGGCACGGTAAGCACCGGCGCCGTGGACCCCCTCTTCGAGATTGCCGCCATCTGCCGCGAAACGGGCGTCTGGTTCCACGTGGACGGGGCCTACGGAGCCATGGCGGCGATGGTCCCAGGGACTCCTCGGGACCTCGGGGCCATCGGGGTCGCGGACTCGATCGCCGTGGACCCGCACAAGTGGCTCTACGCGCCCCTCGAGGCCGGGTGCGTCATGGTTCGTGAGCCCGGGAGGCTGGGTGCAGCCTTCTCCTACTCGCCTCCTTACTACCACTTCGACCAGGGGCCGACGAACTACATGGCCCTCGGCCCGCAGAACTCCCGGGGGTTTCGGGGGCTCAAGGTCTGGCTCGCGCTGAAACAGGCGGGCCGCCTGGGCTACCTGCAGATGATTGGCGACGATATCCAGCTGAGCCGGGAGCTGCACGCCCGGCTGGCCGGCCACCCCGAATTCGAGGCGGTTACCCAGGGGCTGAGCGTGAGCACCTTCCGTTTCGTTCCCCAGGACCTTGTGAAGCGGACCGAGGAGGTGGAGCGCCACCTGGACCGACTGAACCGGGCGATCCTGGACAGGATCCAGCGTTCGGGCGAGGCCTTCGTCTCGAACGCCGTGGTCGGGGGACGGTACCTCCTTCGTTCCTGCATCGTGAACTTCCGCACGCAGAGGAGCGACGTGGTGGCGCTCCCGGAAATCGTGGCCCGTGCGGGGCGGGCGGTGGATGCGGAGCTTCGCGGCTAGTCCGGGCGGGCGGCAGCCCTCGCTGCATCGCCCCGGATCCGCTCCACCATGGCGAAGAGACCGTTGCTCCGGCTCGGGCTCAGGTGCGCCTGGAGCTCCAGGCGCTCGAGAATCGCCCGCGCGTCGATCGCGAGGGCCTCGACGGGCGTCTTCCCCTCGTAGATCAGGAGGAGCAGCGCCACGAGCCCCTTCACGATGTGGGCGTCGCTGTCGGCCCGGAACCGGAGGCGGGGAGGGTCCTCTTCCGAGAGCTCGGAGGCGAGCCAGACGTTCGAGGTGCACCCCTTCACCCGGTGCTCCTCGTCGCGGTAGCTGTCGGGGAGGGGCTCGAGCTTCCGCCCCAGCTGGATCAGGTACCGGTAGCGATCCTGCCAGTTGGGCATCATCTGGAAGCCGCGCTCGATGCGCTCGAGGGTGACTTCGCTCATCGGACGGGACGAAAGGTGACGGGGACCGTCGTCCAGACCGGCACCGGGGTGCCCCCGACGTGCGCCGGCGAGAACCGGTAGACGCGCCCCACCTCGAGGGCGGCCTGGTCCAGGGAGGCGATCCCGGATCCTTCGTGGACCCGGACGTGGCGCACCCATCCCCCGGTGTCCACGAAGAGGTCGAGGATCACCGTGCCCTGGGCTCCGGTGCTTGCCAGCGGGGCGTACTGCGTGGCCAGGGCCTGCACGACCTCGTCACGGTTTGCGATCTCCGGAGCGATCGCTCCGCTGCGCGCGGGATCCGACTCGATCGCCTCCCACCGCTCGGCCTCGGGGAGGGCTTCGAAGGGAAGGAGGGCCGGGCGGGCGGTCGCGCCGGAGGTCGCTCCACAGCCGGCAAGAGCCGCGGCCAGGAAGAGAGCCGGAAACGGCGACCCGAAGGCCGGGCGGCGGTGGGGGTGCACGATCGTGGTCCTGGTCACGGTGGAAGACGCGGCTCCCTGAGGGCGCCGGGGTTGGAACCTGCACATGGACGTTCGACCCACCCCGGGGGGCGCGCAAGGGCCCAGGGGGGCGTATCGCTCTGCGGGTCAGCCGCCCCGGAGCGCCGCCGCGTATCGTTCCAGCGCCTCCTCCAGCTCTTCGTAGGGGACGCGGGCCCACCAGGTAAAGAGCGGGTCGAAACCGTAGAAGTACCGGTACCAGTTCGCGACCGTGCCCCTGAGCTCGCCCAGGTACTCCGCCGCGTCCTCCCGGGCTTCCGCATCCCCCCCGGAACCCGGATTCTCGAGGAGTTTCAGAACCTCCTTCCTGACGTTCTCCAGGGTCTGGGCGGCGCGCATCGGGTCCACGTCGAGGCGGTCGCGACGTTCCTCCTGGAGACGTTGCAGCGGGCGGGCGAAGGGGAGGTAGGGGGCGATCCGGGCGGCCCGGGCCTCCTGGGCGTCGAGGGTGCGAAGCTCCCCGCGCACGGCGTCGAGGAGCGCCCCGTGTTCCTCCCGGCCGGCCGGGGAGAGCCCGGAGAGGGGGACGGCCTCGAGGGCGGCATGCCACCCCTCGTGCATATCCCGTTCCCGGGCGATCCGAACCGGCGAGAGGGGGATGTCGTAGCGCTGGCGAAGGACCTGGAGGTCCTGTTGGTAGCGGCGCGACGCCACCCGGAGCTCGCTCTCGGCGGCGGTTCCGGCAACCACCGCGGCGAGCTCCGGGGCTGGCGGGACGCCCGCCTCCGAGAGGAGCGTGCGGTCCGTGTCACCGAAGTCCCTCCGAATCTCGCGCATCCCCTGGCCACCGGCCGGACGGGGGTCGTACCCCAGGGGATCTCCCTCGAAGCGCCACCGGGTCGTGTAGTCGGGGGTCAGGTCCTGCCCCGTGAGCCGGAGCCGCACGCCCTCGACGGGCATCCTCCCGCCCTGGAGGATCGTGTCGTGGAACTCCCGCTCGGTCATGACCCCCGAGTCCACGAGCTCCCGTCGGAGGGCGTAGAACTGGAGCCCCCCGACCATGTAGGCCAGCTGGTAGAGGGGGTCCGGATGCTGGATCGAGCGGAGCACCTCGGCCTCGGAGTTCGACCGTTCGAAGGCGACCCGGTCCACGAGGAACTCCACCGCCTCATCCGGCGTCATCTCCCCGAGGTGGTAGCGAAGCGAGAAGATGATCCGTGCCGCCCGATGCTTCCGCCAGGTGAGCATCCCGATCTCGTCCTCGGGACCCCGGGGGAAGCCCTGGTCCCAGAGCACGAACTCGTAGTAGAGTGCCCATCCCTCCCCCCAGAAGGAGGTGGAGAAGAGGGAGCGGTGGGGGTTGAAGCGGCTCGTCATGAAGGACTGGAGCCCGTGACCCGGAATGAGCTCGTGATGGACGGTGGCCCGGTTGAAGTGGGGGTTGTTCCCGCGCATGCTCATGAGCTTGAAGTCATGGGTCATGTCGTCGGTGGGGTAGGAGATCGTGATCTGGAGCCCACCGGTGAAGAACGGGTTCGTGAGCTGGCCTTGCGGGCCACGCATGCCCATGCGCCAGATCTCGCGCATGAGGGGGGGCATGGTGATCGAATTGTGTGCCTCGAGGAACGCCTCCGACTCGTAGGCCAGGTCCCGGATGAGACCCGGCTTCTCCCCCGGGGGGACCGCCATGTCCTTTACCGCCTCGACTGCGGCCCGCCAGTCGTCACCGTGCCCCATGCGGCGGGAGGCGTCGATCATCGCCTCGTCCATCCAGGCGAACTCGCGCTCCGCGATGGCGATGAGCTCGTCGGCCGTATACGGGATCATCACCCGCTCAAGGTACCGGGCGAGGGCCTCGGCACCGATGGGGCCCTGGTTCCCCGGGGGGAGGACCCCCTCGGTCAGGTCCAGTTCGATCCGGTTCCGGAGGAGGATGTAGTCCACCTTTCCCTCGAGCCCCAGCGCGTCGAAATCGAGGGACGCGAGTTCGGCGAGCCAGGAGCGGTGCCAGGCTTCGCGCACCGGACCCTGGCGGTCGCCGGGGAGCGCCCCCGTCTCCCGAAGCATGGCGGCGCGCCCGGAAGAGTACGCCGGCACCACGCGGCGCAGTTCGCTCTCGGTGGCGGCGAAGGCCACGAGGGACGAGAGGGGAGGAAGGTCCTCGGCCCAGAGCGCGTCCGTCCCGGCGCGCGCCCCCTGCCCGAAGGCGGAGGTGGGCAGGAGGAGCGCGCAGGCGAGGAGGAGGGCCGGGGGGAGGGACCGACGGGACACGGGACGCTCCGGCTGGGGAGGATTGGGAAATCCAGACGCCCTGGGGTGACGAGGGGCAAGGTAGAATCGGGGTCTCCGCGGGGCAATCGGGGTTGGACGGCTCGAGGTGGATGGGGACGCGCTCCAGGAAGCCGTCGGCCGCGACCCCCGGTTCGTGATTGACGAGATGACCACGAATTCCATCGTCGGTCGGGCCCTGGCGCTTTCGTGGACGAAGGATCCCTTCGATCGGCTGATTGCGGCCCATGGCCTGGCCCGCGGGGTCCCCCTCTGTACCCTGGATCGCCATCTGCCGGCGCACCTCCCCCTTCTCGTTCCCGAGTTCGCTGGAACGGGGCCTCGACGGGTCCCCTGAGCCCCCCGCCTTGCCGCCGCGCCCCCCGGGGGGTACCGTGCCGGAATCCCATTCCCGTCGCGTCACCCGGAGGTCGAGATGAACCCGTTTCGCGGATCCCGTTCCGTGCGCGCCCGAACCATGGCATTCGTCCGTCCCCGAATCATGGCCGGGCCTCTCCTCGTCTTCCTGGCCGCGTCCGGGTGGGGATGCGGGGCAGGGGAGGGGGCGACGACGCCGGCCGGGGACACCCTGGGGGTTCCGGAGCGGGCCGCCGCCGGTTCCGTCTTCGACCCCGCCGCCCCCGGGTGGGACCGCTACCACACCCACGCCGAGATGGTCCAGGTCCTCCGCGCCTTTCACGCGCGCTACCCGGAGCTCTCCCGCCTCGACACGATCGGGACGAGCATCCACGGGCATCCCCTCGTCACCATGGAGGTGACGAACCGGGCCACCGGCGATGCGGCGGACAAGCCCGCCATCTACGTGGACGGGGGGATCCATGCCCAGGAGCTCACCGCGTCCGAGGTCGTGCTCTACCTGATGGCCCACCTCCTCCAGGGATACGGGGAGGATCCCCAGGTGACCGAGCTCCTCGACACCCGGGCGTTCCACCTGCATCCCAAGGTGAACCCCGCGGGATCGGACCTGGTGCTCCTCGAAGACCAGTGGATGCGGAGCACCCCGCGCCCCGTGGACATGAACGGCGACGGAATCCCCGATTCGGACCCGCCCATGGACCTGGACGGAGACGGGCGCATCCTGCAGATGCGGATCCCCGACCCGGAGGGGACCCACGTTGCGGACCCCGACGACCCGCGCATCCACAGGCCGCGCCGCGCCGGCGACACCGGGCCCTTTTTCCGCATCGCCCGCGAGGGGATCGACGGAAACGGTGACGGGAGCATCGCCTCCGACGGGATCGGCGGGAGCGACATGAACCGGAACTTCCCCTACAACTGGGCGCCCCTGCATCGGCAGCCGGGGGCCTACAACTTCCCGCTCTCGGAGCCGGAGACCTGGGCGCTCGCGAACTTCGTGAACGACCACCCGAACATCACGCAGATCATTCACGGGCACACGTCGGGGGGATTCATCTACCGGCTCCCATCGGCGTCGAGCCCCGCGGAGTTCGACACGACGGACCTGGCGCTCATCGAGGCGCTCGGCGCCTGGTACACCGAAGACACCGGTCGCCCGGTCCGCCCGAGCGCCACGCACCCGGTGGACCATCGCTACGGGACCTTCATCTCGTTCGGGTACTTCGCGTACGGGATCGTGGGGTGGGTCCCGGAATACTGGCCCGGGCCCTCGTCCTGGGTCCCGGACCACGAGGGGACCGGGTCGGTGACCGAGGCCGACTGGCACCGGGTGAACGACGCGCGCTTCGGCGGCCGGTACTTCACCGACTGGACCCCCTTCGACCACCCCCAGCTGGGAGCGGTGGAGATCGGTGGGTGGCACACCAAGTACTGGAGCCAGAACCCGCCCCCCGAGCTCCTGGAGGATGAACTCCGGGTGCAGATCCCCTGGATCCTCGAGATGGCCGCCCGCTCCCCCCTCGTCCGGGTGTCCGAGCCCCGCTTCGAGGAGCTGGGGGAGGGGCGGGTCGCGGTCACCGTCACCGTCACGAACGACGGTTGGCTCCCCACCCACCTGACCCAGCGCGGGGCCGAAGGACGGGTGACCCAGGGGGGGCGCGTCGTGGACCCGGTGGTTCCCGAGCCCCTCGCGGTCCTCGAGGTGGAGGGGGGGCGCCACGAGGCCGGAAACGGTCGGGTGCGCTTTCCCCACCTGGCCGGCACGAACCCCCACACCGACGCGGTGACCGATCGGAGCCGGGAGGTGCGCTGGATCGTGGTGCGCGAGGGGGATGCGGAGCTCAGGGTCCGGGTGACGATCCGGGCGGAGAAGGGCGGGACGGTGGAGGTCGAGGGCGCGGGTTGAGGGGGGCATGACACCGGAACTGGATCGGAGAGCCTTCCTCGCCGCCGCGGGGGTAGCGCTCGGAGGTGGGGCGCTGGGGCTCGCCGGGTGCCGCCCGGGGGTGGAGGGTTTGAGACTTGCCTTCGTCACCGACCCTCACGTGGAGCCGGGGCGCCGGCCGGAGGAGGGGTACGCCCGCGCCCTCGAGGCGGTGGCTTCTCTCGATCGCCCCGCCGACCTCCTGGTGAACGGGGGGGATGCGGTGTTCACCGCCCTCAACCGGGACGCGGGCAACGTGGCGGCGCAGTTTCGCACCTGGCGGCGGATCCTGGACGATGGGAACCGGCTTCCGGTCCTCCACTGCCTGGGAAACCATGACGTCTGGGGGTGGGGCCTCGACCGCGACGCCCGCCTCCGGGAGGACCCCCGGTTCGGGAAACGCTGGGCCCTCGAGGTGATGGAGCTCGACGCCCCGCATTACTGGGTGGACCGCGGGGGGTGGAGGATGGTCGTGCTCGATTCCACCGCGCCGGGGGAGGACTTCGACTACCAGGCGAGCCTGGGGCCCGAGCAGTTCGAATGGCTCGAGGGGGTGCTCGCCTCCACGCCCGCGGGAACGCCGATCTGCCTCGTGTCCCACATCCCCCTCGTTTCCGCTGCCGCCCTCCACTGGTTCGGTGCCGACCCGACCGAGGTGGAGCGCCGGGTCATCGAGCAGGTCCTCGTCCACCGCGACGGGGGAGAGATCGTGGAGCTGCTCCGCCGCTACCCCGGCGTGCGGCTCTGCCTGAGCGGACACCTCCACAAGGAGGAGCGCCTCGAGTACCGGGGGGTCACCTACCTGAACGTGGCCGCCGTCTCCGGGAACTGGTGGAACGCCGAGACCCCCGGGTTCAGGGGGTTCGGAGCGGGGTTCGCGGTGGTCGAGCTCTTCTCCGACGGAGCCTTCACGGTCGAGCGACACCCCCTCGGCCCCTGACCGGCAGGGGGGTCAGCGCACCGCGATCAACGCCCGGCGGCGAACCCCGTCCTCCGGGCGTCGGCAACCCCGACGAGCCTTCCCGTGGCCGGATCCCGCGTCACCCCGTGCATCGACCCCATGCTCTGGTCGTAGGGGGCCACGAGCCCGAAGCCCACGCCCCAGGCCCTCAGTTCCTCCAGGGTGGCGAGGGGGAAACGTGACTCCGCGTCCACGCTCTCTCCTGCCGCATAGCCCCGGAAGCGGGGTGCGTGGATCGCGTCGTCCAGCTCCATGCCGTATCCCAGGAGGTTGATCAGCGTCATGGCCACCGCCCGCGAGGACATTCCCGGGGAGCCCAGCGCGGTGGTGGGGCGTCCCTGGTCGTCCAGGACCATGGTGGCGGGGAAGGGGGTGTTCACCCGCCGCCCCTCGCCAACCCGGACCCCCTGGAACCCGTTTCCGCTGTTCACCCCGACGCCCCCCACGGTGAGCCCGGTGGCGAAGGTGCTCCCGTACACGGTGTGGGTCATCGAGACCCAGTTGCCCTCCGCATCCACCACCACGATGTGGTTCGTGTCCGTGTCCTCCGGCTCCTCTCCACCCGCCCCCACCCCTGCCGGAAGCCCCGGAAGGGCGGCCATGGCCTCGCCGGTGCGGAGGTCCACCCGGAGCCCGCTTCCGGCCATGAGCCCCGCGAGCGAGCGGGCGTAGTCCTCCGACAGGAGGAGGTCCACCGGCACGTCCCGGGCCCGGGGATCCCCGGTGAAGCGGGCCACGTGCTGCTGCGCCAGGTCGTAGGCCTGCCGGATCAGCATGAGCGCCGTCGGCGACTCGGTATAGTGCCCGAGCGCACGCAGGTCGAAGTGGTCGAGGACATTCAGGATCATCCCGATGAAGATCCCCGCGTTCGAGGCCGGGGGCGCGCTCACGATCTCGCGCCCCTGGTAGCGGAAGCGAACGGGCTCGGGCCACCGGACCTCGTAGCCCGCGAGTTCCTCGGCGGTGATCCGTCCTCCGGTCTCGTTCACCCGGGCCACGAAGGCCCGGGCCCACTCGCCGGTGTAGAAGTACTCGGGCCCTTCCTGCGCGAGCCTGCGGAGCGTCTCGGCGAGTTCGGGCTGCCGGAAGAGCGTTCCCACCTCCGGCGCCACCCCGTCCGGAAGGAAGATCCGCCTCGACTCGGGGTGCGTGGCCAGCCGCTCGCGGCCATCCATGATGTAGTAGTAGAGGTACGAGTACATGGGGAACCCCTCCTCCGCCGCCCGGATCGCCGGGGCCAGGTAATCGGCCCAGGGAAGCGTGCCGTAGCGCTCGGCCGCCTCGGCGAGGCCGCGCACCGTTCCGGGCACCCCGATGCGTCCACCCGAGGTGGTCCCCGAGGCCCCCGACTGCCGCGTCAGGTCGAGTTCGGCGTCCAGGTAGACGAGTTCGCCCTGCTCCGCGATGTAAATGAGTCCGCCGGTCCCCCCTGCGATCGTGGACATGTGGGGCTCCACCACCGGCTGGAGGAGAACGGCGGCGATCATCGCATCCACGGCGTTTCCCCCCGCCTCGAGGATCTCCACCATGGCCTCGTTCACCATCGGGTGCGATGACGAGACCATGTACCGATCCCCGGTCGCCGGCGCCTTCGGCCCCTGCCGGGGGGCGTCCTGCGCCACCAGGGCGGGGGCCGCGAGGATCAGGAACAAGGCGGCGCAAGGGAGCGCGCCGACCCGGGGCATGGACCAGGGGGCGAGGCGGGGCATGGGGTTCCTCCTTGGGATGCGTTGGGCTCAGGCTCATCATGCGGTGGGCGCGCGTCGCGGGGCAAGCCCGATGGGGGTGTCCGCGTGAGGGGCCGATTGCCACCGGTTCGGAACCCATCCTAGGTTGGGACGCCCCGGCTCCGTTCCTCTCCCCCCGGCTTCGAGGCCATTCCATCGTGCGCACCGTCATCGTCGGTACCGGCTGCTGCATTCCCGAACGGGTCGTGACGAACGACCACTTCCTGGACCACGACTTCCGGGGCGCCGACGGTGCCCCCCTGGGAAAGCCCAACGAGGAAATCCTCCGGCAGTTCGAGGAGATCACCGGAATCCGCGAGCGCCGGTGGGCACGGGACGACCAGGTGACGACGGACCTGGCGGTGGAGGCGGCAGGCCACGCCCTCGACGCCTCGGAGATCGACCCCGAGTCCCTCGACGTGATCATCGTGGCCCACAACTTCGGCGACGTCCGGGCGGGGGGGCGCCACTCCGACCTCGTCCCCGCCCTGGCCGCCCGTGTCAAGGCGCGTCTCGGAATCACGAACCCCCGGGCCATCGCCTTCGACCTCGTCTTCGGGTGCCCGGGGTGGCTCCAGGCGGTCCTCCTGGTGGATGACATGGTGCAGGCGGGAAGCGCGCGCCGGGCCCTCGTCATCGGCGCCGACACCCTTTCCCGCATCTCGGATCCCCACGACCGCGACAGCCTCATCTACGCGGACGGGGCCGGAGCCGTGGTGCTGGAAGCCCGACACGGGGATGCGGGGATCCTGGCCTCCGCAGCGAGGACCGACGCCGCCGATCACGCCGGACTCCTCCGGATGGGGACCTCGTACCACCCGGACACCTTCCTCGAGGCCCTCTTCCTGAAGATGGAAGGCCGGAAGGTCTACCGGTACGCCCTCGGCATGGTGGCAGCGGCCATGAAGGAGGTCCTGGACGGTGCCGGGGTCCATCCGCACGAGGTCCGGAAGTTCCTCCTCCACCAGGCGAACGGGAAGATGGACGAGGCGATCCTGGAAGCGCTCTTCCGGCTCTACGGGCTGGAGAGCCCGGACCCGGCGGTTCTCCCTCTCACCATCGCGTGGCTCGGGAACTCCTCCGTGGCCACCGTCCCCACCCTCCTGGACCTCATTGTCCGGGGGGAGCTCGAGGGGCACGGCCTCGAGCCCGGTGACCTCGTGGTCCTCGCTTCCGTGGGGGCCGGGATGCACATCAACGCGGCACTGGTGCGGTGGGGGTGATCCGTGCTCCGGGCAACCTGCGCGTAAAGGGTTGAGACCCGGGCGAAACCGGCGCCCGGCCTACACCCCCGGAGACCTCCCATGCCATCGAACCGCAAGGCGACCCCCCGCAGAGCTTCCGCTCCGGGGTTCACGGTCCTTCTCGTTGTTCCTGTCCTCCTCCCGGGGTGCGGAGGTGGGGACGGTAGCACCACGCCCACGGCGCCCCCGCCGCCGCCCCCGCCCCCCGCGCCGGTCATCGCGAGCGTGACCGTGACCCTCCCCGCCGGTGGTCTCGAGGTGGGCCAGGCCGCGACCCCCCAGGCGGAGGCCCGGGCCGCGGACGGCACGGTGATCCAGACCAGCTTCACCTGGAGCTCCACGGTCCCGGCGGTGGCCACGGTCTCGCCTGCGGGTGAGGTCCGGGGCCGAACGGCCGGGACCACCGCCATCCGGGCCACGGCCGGGGGCGTGACCGGTTCCGCCGATCTTTCGGTGGACCCCATGGACCTCGCGGCGTTCGTCGCCGAGGTTCGTGCCGCCCGGGGACTCCCGGCCATGGGAGGCGCCATCGTCACCCGCGACGGCCTCGTCGGGATCGGAGTCGCGGGCGAACGCCGCTTCGGAGCCGGCCCCGCGGTGACCCTCGACGACCGATGGCACATCGGGTCGAACCTGAAGGCGATCACCGGCGCCCTCGCGGCGGTGGCCGTGTCCCGGGGCTCGCTTTCGTGGGACCGCACGGTGGCCGAGGCCTTCCCGGAGCTGGATGCGGTGATGCGGGACGAGTACCGCGACGTCACCCTCCGGGACCTCCTGGCGAACCGGGGGCAGATCCGGAACGATCCCCCGGGCGGCACCTACGCCGGCCCCACCGCCCGTGCCCAGCGGGAGGCCATGGTGGCGTGGGCGCTCCAGGCGCCCCCCATCGGCCCGCTCGGCGGCTACCACTACAGCAATCCCGGGTTCGTGATCGCCGGGGCGATGATCGAACGGGCCCTCGGCGGGGACTTCGAGGAGCTCCTGGCCTCGGAGTTCATGCACCCCATGGACGCCCGATCGCTGGGGTGGGGGCCGACCACCGGGGTGGGGGGGATGGATCAACCGGTGGGGCACCGACCTGCCGCCGGGGGAGGCTGGACTCCATGCGAGGCCTGCGACAACCCGCCAGGGCTTTCCGCGGCCGGGCGCGCGCACATGTCGCTGGGCGACTGGGCCAGGGTGGTCCAGGAGTTCCTGAAGGCAGACCACGGCAGCTCTCCCCTCATCCAGGCATCCCATGGGCGCACGCTCTTCACCGGCATCACCCCGATGGCGAACCCGGAAAACCATTACGCCCTGGGCTGGATCATGACCACGCGGAGCTGGGGTGGGCGCACGGCCACGCACTCCGGCTCGAACGTCTCGAACCATTCCGTGGCCTGGCTCGGCCTGGACACCGGCGTGGCGTTCCTCGCCCTCACGAACTCCGCCGACGGGAACGCGACGCTTTCGGCCATGGACGACGTCGTGTCGGGGCTCCTGGCCCGCTGGCAGGCGCTCCCCTGAGACCGGGGGGCTACCCTCCCGTCTGCATTCCTGCCTCCAGCGACTTCCCGATCCAGGCCCGGGCTTCCTGGAAGTGGGCCCTCGCGTAGGCGTCGAGGCCGCTCCCACCGAGGGCCCGGGCGAGCCGGGCGTCCAGCGCCACGAGCTCAGCCCTGGCCAGGGCCCGGGCGTCGGCAGGGGTCCGGTCCGGCGGGTCCACCACGAGGGTCGTCATCCGCTCGAGCCACGCGCGCTGCAGGTCCCGGCGCAGCGAATCCGGGCTCCGGGCCTGGCTCCCCTCGACCTCGGCCCACACCGCCCGGGTCACCTCGCGGAAGAGCTCCGGCAGCGTGAGAACCTGGTCCGCGCCGTACCGCATCTCGGCATCGCGCATCCGGGCGAGCCGAAGCGGCTGGAAGAGCTGGGTCAGGTAGCCTGCCTGGAGTCCGCTGATCCGCTCGTGGAAGGGAAAGTCGATGCGGCCCTGGTAGGTGTTCGTGATCCCCCAGTGGCTCCACCGCTCCGGCCCGAGTCGGGCCAGGGTGGCGGGCTCGAGGCGGTAGGCCTCCTCGCCGAAGACCCGCTCCGCGATGAACCCCAGGGCCCGCCTCTGCTCCGACCGGGTCACGGGTACGAAGGGTCCCCGGTCCGCCTCGTCCCCCACCCGGGTCCGGTAGACGTACTCGCCCCCGATGTACTTGAGCGCCGGCGCAGCCGCCTGCCCGTACTGACCGAGGAGCGCCTGGAAGGCCCCGGTCAGGTCGGCGTAGCGGGTGTTGTCATCGAGGACCGTTTCGGGAAGCCGCGCCCAGAGCTCGTCCACCATGGCGGTCCGCTCGATTCCCCACCCCAGCGGGTCCGCGGAGAGGTCATAGGTGTTCACCGACGGGTCCATGGCCCCGGCGCCGGAGCCGTCTTCGTCGGCCCCGTAGGTACGCCCCGGGGTCTCGGCCAGCCGCGCCAGCTCCGCCGCCCGCTCGGCGCTCGGCGTGTAGCCGTAGGCGATCTTCCACCGGTCTGCGGAGCCAACCACCGGTGAGTAGAAGTAGCCCTGCTCGGTTCCCTCGGGCGCCACGTTCGGCGCGTGGTAGTCCATGACCGAACTCACGAGGCCGTGCTCCCGGACCCAGGCCCGGTCATGGAGCCGATCGACCGGGGTGTCCGTGGATGCGCGGAAGTTGTGGCGGAGCCCCAGGGTATGCCCGACCTCGTGCATCACGACCCAGCGCACCGCTTCGCCCAGGTACGCGTCGGGGAGGGGGTCACCGGGTGAGATCTCGCCCCGTGCCCCCAGGATCGCCCGAAGGAAGAGCCCCTGGTCCGACAGCACCCCGGCGAGATGGGCATGGTCCGAGGGGTCGATGATTCCCGCCGCCAGCTCGAAGGCGGTCTGCGGGTCCACCAGGTTCCGCCATCCCGAGCGGAAACCCAGGATCATCTGGGCCTCGTAGAGCTGGTTCGCATCGAGGATCTCGCCGGTGCGCGGGTCTACCGTGGAGGGCCCGATGGCGCTGTAGCCCGCCTGCTCCGAGGTGTTCCAGCGCAGGGTGGGGAAGCGGATGTCATCGGGGTCCGCGTCTTCGGGGAGGAGGGCGGCCCGGATCCCATCCCGGAACCCTGCCTCCTCGAAGGCCGGCTGCCACGCCTCGATTCCCTCGATGAACCACTGCCGGTACGCCTCGGGGATCGTGTGGTCCAGGTAGTAGACAATGGGCTTCACCGGGTCGCAGAGCCCGTCGGGCCCCGGGGCCCCGTCGCATTCGAGCCGCCACCGGTTCACGTAGCGGACGAAGTGGGTCTCCTCGTCGGCGGTGAAGTCCTTGTGGGCGGTGATGAAGTACCCGACCCTGTCATCGGCCAGCCGGGGCTCCATGGGCACCTCGGGGAGTCGTGCCAGGGTGTGATGAACCTCCACCGAGATGAAGCGACCGTCGGCCACCGCTCCGGTGCTCACGGGCTGGGGCGGACGGTAGGTCAGCAGCGTGCGGATGTTCAGGTTGTCGGGGAAGGCGGCCACCCGCTCGAGGGCGCTCCGCCCCCGGTCGAAGCTCGGAGCCGGTCCCGGCCCCGCTCCCGTGGAGGTGAGGCCCCGGAGCCGCTGGCTGAGGCCGGCCAGGTCGCCCACGAACCAGTTCGTCACCTCGACCAGGTGCACCGCCTCGTCGGTCCCTTCGTTCCGCGTGGCCTCGATTCGCGCCGTCTCCACCACCGAGGGGGTAAAGGAGAGCTCCACGGCGAGCGCCTGGGGGGTCCCGGGTTCGGCCTGGTACCGGTGCGGCTTCCGGAGGAGAAAGAGTTGGTCGGCCCGACGCTCGAGGGCCACCACGTCGGCCTCGAAAAGGTTCAGCATCGTCCCCCCGTAGAGGCCGCCGGCTCCAACCCCCCGGGCCACCTTGAACTCCATCAGGAAGTCCTCGCCGAGCCGCGCCGCCGGGACCGCCATGTAGAGCTTTTCGTCGTCGGTCCGGTACAGGTCGAAGAATCCTTCCAGCTGGGTGGCCTCGCCCACCAGCCGCTCGAACGGATCGGAGGGCGCGGCCGGTGCGTCCTGGGGCGTGGGGGTCGCCTCGGCGCCGCCGGGGCGGAAGGTGCTGCACCCGGCCATTCCGAGGGCCAGCGCCAGCAGGAGGACAACGGGCTTCGTGGGCAACGTGGGGGAGGGGGACATGGGCGAGCTCCCGTATCGAGGTTCCTGGGATGGGAGGCCTGCGGGTCCGTCGAGGGCGTCGGGTCCCTTCAGGATGCCTGATCCGTGCCTCGGAGGGCAAGGGCTTCCAGGGGGCGGTGCCTCGTCACTCCGGGATCACCCCGCTGGGTCGCTGAGTCCGGGAAGGCGAAACCGGCGCTTTGCGGCCAGGAGGGAATGGTAGGCCCCGGGCCCGAGCAGGGCCACCACCAGCGCCAGAACGGCTCTCGGGGTCGCGGTGCTCCGAACGCTCCGCAGGAGGGCCCGGCGCGCGGCGGGAAAGTCGGCCAGATGCATCAGGAGGAGCCCGGCCTCGTGAAGGCACCGGCCCTGGGCCGCACGGAAGAAGCGGACCGCGCCCGCGGGATACCTGTCCG
>JBJHCE010000038.1:0-22093 GCA_050485865.1 Gemmatimonadales bacterium
CGTACCGGACCGGGGAGGTCCACCGCCCTCCATCGGGGGCGGTGACGACCATCTCTCCCGCGAGGGTCAGGGTGTCGGTCCGGGCATGCACGAGCCCGCCGACCGGGTCCACCACGAGGCGCCCGGAACGCTCCCCCGCTCCGCTCCGTACGAGGGTCGAGCCCGGACCGCGGAAGGGTGAGAGGGCGGAAGTCTCCGTCATGTTCACCCGGGACCGCTCCTCGACGAGAAGGAACGTCCGCCCGTCGAGGACCGTGTCTCCCACGACCTGGAAGTCCCGCTCCGCGCGCTGTTCGACCCTCCAGGTGCCAAGGGCCGAAACCGCCTGGACCGTGTCGGACCAGCGCGCCGCACCCGCGACGGACGGTCGCACCACCAGGTCCCACCCCTGTGCCTCGGGCGGAAGGGGACGGTCGCCCCCCCGGCTCCCCAGGAGGCGCGCTCCCGTTGACTCAGGGTCCTGACCCAGGGACGTGAAGGGGGGCCACGGATCGGGGGTCTCGAGGGAGGACCCGACCGCGGCGCCGGTGGGGCCGAGGGCGAGCGCCACCCGGGGACCGTCGAGGGAGCGGAGCCGGTAGACCAGGGTGTCGGCCCCTGCCTCATCACCCGTGAGCCCCTCCCCGGTGCGCAGGTGCACGCGCCAGGAATGGCTTGCGAGCGGCACGAGCCCGGGGACCCGGTGCGCCTCGACCCAGCGGTCCTGGATCGTCCGCTCCACGATCGGCGCCTCGATCCGGGCCTGCGCGTCGAGGGAACCGGTCGGGGCGAGTACCCCCAGGGCGACGAGCAGCGGACCCATGCGAAGGGGCATGCGGGGAACCCGGGGGCGTTCGCGGTGTGGGATGGAGCGGGCGCTCCGCGCGTCCTTCCGCCCTGCACCCGCCCGCCCTGCACCGGCCTCGGCCCCTCCCCCCGGACGCCTCGCCATGATCCAGTCCATCGTGACCCCCCTTCTCGTCGCGGGAGTGACCGCATTCGTCCCGGGTCTACACGCCCCGGACGCGCCGGGGTCCGCCCCGGTCCTCGAACCCTCGTCCCTTCCGGGGCACGAGGCTTCGTGTCCGGCGGGCGACACCCGCGTCGCCGTCATCACCGGCTCCACCGGGGGCCTTGGCCGCGAGGTGGCCCGGGTCCTGGCCGGGGAAGGATGGCACGTGGTGGTGCATGGAAGGAACCAGGAGGCCGGAGACGCCCTCGTGTCCGAGCTCTCCGCCGGGGCCGGAAGCGCCCACTTCCTGGCGGCGGACTTCGCATCCCTGGAAGAGGTGCGTTCCTTCGGCCAGGAGGTGCTCGAGGCCTGCCCCCGCATCGACCTCCTCCTCGCGAACGCCGGGATCTGGCTCGACCCTGCGGAGGGGCGGCAGGTGAGCGTCGACGGGCACGAGCTCCACTTCCAGGTGAACTACCTCTCCCACTTTTTCCTCTCGAGGATGCTCCTTCCCGGGCTCCAGTCGGCGGCGGCGGCCCGGGGCGAGGCCCGGATCATCCAGGTGGCGTCGACGGCCCAGTCTCCCATCGACTTCGACGACGTGATGCTGGAGGAGGGGAACGCCCACACCCGGGGGTACGGCCAGAGCAAGCTCGCCCAGGTGCTCCTGGCGAAGGACCTGGCCGAAGAGCTCGAGGGGACCGGGGTCCTCTCGGTGAGCCTCCACCCCGCCACCCTCATGGACACCGGCATGGTGGTCGGCCGGGGGATCCAGCCCCGCTCCTCGGTGGAGGAAGGGCTCGAGGCGGTGCTGAACCTGGTGCGAAGCCCGGGGCTCCGGAACGGGCAGTACTTCCGTGGGCTCGAGCCGGTGGACCCGAACGCCCAGGCCTTCGACCGGGAGGCCCGGGAGCGGCTACGGCTCCTCAGCCGGGAGCTGACCGGGGTGCGAAACCCCAGCAACTGAGCGACGTTCGCGATGGGGTTGTGAATTCGTTGGCATTTTCTCACCGCTCCTTCTGGGGTCGTGGTGCCTCGAGCAACCAATAGACGACGGGCGGGCACCCCTCGTGTGATCAAGCCAGGAGTACCCGCCCGTGTCATCGTTGTCTCCTTTGCGTCAGTCGGGCTCGCCCACGAGGTGCGCGAGGTGGTTCTGCGCCAGGTGATTGGTGACCTCAGCCAGGCTTTCCTCCCTCTTCTCTCGGTACCGTTCGTAGATCGTACGGGGCGACTTCCCGCAGAGGTCGGCGACCTTCTCGATTCCCAGGTGATGGGCGGCCTCCGTGATCGCCGTCTTGCTCATCGCATGGAATGACCGGTAGCGAGGCCGAGCCTTGCCCGGGAACGCCGCCTCCCACGCCCTCTTCAGGTCGTCATTGAGCCCCTTGTGCGTGATCGCCTTCCGGGGGTCCCGGGGCGAGAAGATGATGGGGAACTCCGGCCCGAGCGGATTGGAATTCTCGGAAATGAGCGGCAAGAGCGTCGCCTCGAGCGCCGGTGGAACCGGAACGACCAAGTCGGGCCGTTGGTACGCCTCTCCCTTGGCGGTCTTGGCCCGGAAGGTGATGGTCATGGAGCCATCCGGGGCGCACCTGAGGTCGTTGCCCGTCAGCGGGTACCGGATGACGTAGTCGTAGTTGCCTCCCTGGTCCGCACCCATTTCGCCGACCCGCCTGCCGGTCAGGGAGATGAGCAGGATCACCAGTTCGAGACGCCAAAGTCCGAGGGACCGCGCGGCCTTGCTGATCGCGATCAGGCTCTCCTGGGGGAACTCGCCTCGTGGAGCGTCGCTGATCTTGAGGAGGGGCCACACACCGTCGAACGGATCGTCGTTTCCTTTCCACTCCTTGGGCCGGGTCGTCTTGAAGAAACCCACTGCGGTCCGAAGCACCTTGAGGTACGATCCAGCCGTCGATTTCGTGTTCCCCTTCCTCACGATGTCCTTGACGAACCCGTTGATGTCGGCGAACTCGAGATCGCTGATCGGTTGATCGTCGCGAAACCGGGGGTGGTCGAGGAGAACGCGAGACGCTTGGGCGATCCGCACGATGTAATGGGCGCTCAGGGCACAATCATCGCGGATCTCCGGCGAGAGGGCGGCGAGGTGTCTCGCGATCTCTCCGCGCCCCCATTCCCGGTAGGCACCCGGGGGCGCCTCCGGACAGGCATGCCGGAACAGGTTGCAGAGGACCTTCCCGACCGTCACGCACGAAGGGCCGCGGCCCTTCGGCTGACCCTCTTTCGGCTCGGGCGCGCCCAGCAGCTCGTGTGCCGCTGCCAAGGCTTCCTTTCTCACCCCCGTGTCCGTCCCCGGCATGGTGTACTGGGTTCGGTCCGCCCGACCCCGGAGATACCTGATCCGAATCCCGCCCCGGACCGCCTCCAGGTGAACCGTACCGCCATAGCCCCCGAGCTTGAGTGCGTCCGAACGGCCGGAAATGAACGCGCGCTCCGTCTTGCCCGCTCCCCCGCCGCTCACAGTGCACCATCCAGGTCCCGCGGGCCCCGACCCTGCGCCATGCTGGCCCTCATCCGGGCAGCCACCTCCCGGCCGGTGAGCTCCGGACGATCTCGAAGACCCTGGAGGGTGCCCGACACAGGGTCCTCTGCGCCCGAGCGCTCGACGGCCGCCTGCTCGATGATCCACGTCCGCCCCGCCTTGCGGGCAACCCCCTCCTCGACCCAGGCGTCAAGCCGGGAACGCCCCCCGCGCGAGTCGCTCCGGTGGGTGAAGAAGTTGTTCGACCGGCCCGTGACCTCCATCGCTTCCTCCAAGGTTAGCACACCCTGCACGTGAGACTCCCGCTTCGCCATGGCATTCTCTCCGAGTGCTTCCTCCACGAGGGGGAGGAACGAGCCCATGAGGACCTCGTTCGACATCCCTCGGGTTGCCCGTACCGCCTCCAGCATCGTCTGCAACTCCCCTCTGACCTGCATCCCAGCTCCCCTCCCCAGGGCCGCCGGCACCTCGCTCCCCGTCGGCGAGGTGCGCTCAGACCCATCCAGCGAGCAGCATGGGCGGGTGAGCAGAACAAACCAAATCGATGAGCACGGCCCCTCCCGCGGAGGGCTCGAGGCATGGAGAGGACGCCGCTGCGGCACCCCGATGAGGGCTTATGGAACCGGACCCAGGCGCCCGATGAGTCGGTCATGGGGGCATCCCCTCGGGGCGGGGAGCCGAGGATCCGGGTGAACCCCATCGACCCCGGGGTCGGTCAACCCCATATCCGGCCGATGGAGCGGACGCATCGAGTTCCCGGGGGCCTTGCGGATGCAACGTGGGGGGGCATGAGGACCGATCGGAGACCCCCGGGGGCCACACAGGGCCGGGCCAGGCGGGGCCCCGGATGGACCGCAGGCACGTCCCCGGCCCGATGGGCGCCGGTCCCGTTTCCTGTGGGCTGCCGGGGACCCGGTGCCCAGCCCGCGTCCTCTGGGGCCCCAGCCACCCAAAGGAGGCCCCCATGGCACGGCCCGGACCGCGACCGATCCGACTCGATCCATTCCCGGTCGAAGGGGGACCTCCCGTGGAGGTGCTGGCGACGAGGGTTGTGCGCCATCTCCTGCTCCGTCCCGCATGGGAGGCGGCTTCCTGCGTTCTGCCTGGGATACGCGGCGGGCCGGTCTTGGCAATTCGTGGAGCGGCAGGCCAAGACGGTTGGAGTCCCACCCGTTCCCAGGATGAAGATGGACCCGAATAGAACGCAGCCGCAGGCGCTCAAGGCAGCCGCGTGCTACGCGAGAAAGAGCAACGCGGACGACATCGGCATCGAGCGGCAGTACGAGCTGTGCGCCGCACGGGCAGCCAAGGACGGCTTCGTGATCCCGGACAACCCGCTTTTCCGCTTCGGTGACGACATGACCTCGGGTGCGGCGCTGCATCGTCTCGATTTCGAGCGCCTGTTCGACGTGGCCAACTCCGACGCCCCCCCCTTCGAAATGCTCTTCGTGAAGGATCAGACGCGGTTCGGTCGCCACGACGACCCGGGCGAGCACTTCGTGAACCTCGGGCGGATGATGAAGGCCGGTGTGCGGGTGACCTTTCTGAGTTCTACGGCGCCCTACGATCCAACCAACGGCGCGGACTTCCTTTCGGAGGCGGCCAAGGCCTTCTTCGCCCGGGAGGAACGTCAGACCCTCATTTCGAGAGTCACCGGGGGGATCGTGGCGTCCGTTCGGAAGGGACTCTACCCCGGCAATCCTCTCTTCGGGCTCCAACGCTGGTACGCGTGCAAGCGAACCGCTCAGCCGCGCGTTCCGGTCGATGAGAAGCTCGTCGCGCCCGGGAAGGGAGAGTCCTACGTCCTCCGGTGGGCTGAAGATGGATCGAGGGAAGTCCTCGTGAAGATGTTCGAATGGTGCGCCGACGGGCTGAGCCTGCGGGCGATCGGCCGTCGACTCTGCGCCGAGCCCGGAGTCCTGAACGCCAAGGGGGAACGGTCGTGGGGCCCGAATGCGGTTCGGGGAGTCCTTCGGAACCCGATCTACATGGGTGATCTCATCTGGAGACGAGAGCGCGCCAAGCACCCACTGGACGACCCTGAGGTGCAGGAGGGTGCGGAAGCGGCGCTGCTCGGGTGCCGGAAGCCGTTCCGGATGCGCAACTTCATCGCGAACGCACCGATCACACCGGAGCTATTCCGAACCGTTCAGGATGTCCTTGATGGAAACCGGAACGGCAAGGGAGCGTTGGTGGGCCGAAAGCGGAGCTCGCCGAGGTACCTCCTCAGCGGGCTCGTCCTCTGTTCCGAATGTGGGGGTCGATACCACGGATACACGGCCCGGCACGGGCTGCGATACTACCGGCACTCCGCAGTCCCCGCCGCGGCGGACGGCTGTTCCGCGGCGAACCGGTACCGCAGGGCCGATGCGCTAGAGCCCCCCGTCGTGGAACTGGTCGGAACACTGCTCCAGGGAGAACACTTCGTGGAAGCCGCGCGCGAGGCCGTGCAGCACCTCGTCGCCCGGCAAGGCACCACAGACTCCGAGAAGGAACTCCGGAATCTTCAGCGCGAGAAGAAGCACGTCGGAACCCGGATCGATCGACTTTCGGAAGAGCTCGGCCGACTGACCTCGCCATCTGCGCGGAGCCGGATTGTAGAGCAGATCGAATCGCTTGGATTCCAGCTTGACGCCCTCGACGCACGGGAGCGTCAGGTCGGCGCCCGCGCTCAGGAGCTGCAGCGTATCCGTACGACCCTTCCTGCCCTCACAGAGACCGCGACACGGATGGCTGCTGCCTTTCGGTCCGGTGACGGCGTCGCCCGGCGGAACACGGTCAAGGAGCTCGTGAAGGGCGTCATCGTGGACCCGGTTGAGGACCAGGCCAGGGTGGAGATCCTGGTTCCGGTTCAGTGACCCGGGATACCGCGGCGATATCCGTGGGTCAGGTTCCTCCGCGCAGGATCGGGTTCAGGGTCCCGCGCCTGACCTGGCGAACCGGGCCCTTGGGCCTCCGCATACAGGCGAGTACAGCTCGGGGTATCCGTTCGACCGCCTACCCTTCCCAAGGCCCGGGACGTGGAGGATGACCCGATCTGCCGGTCCGTGACATGGCGAGAAACGGTGAGAGGTCTCGCCGCCACGGCCTGACGTGGTCGTCGCAAGCCCCGGCCGCCGGGACTCCGGGCCTCCGACGGATCGCGTCGCTGGAGTGTGGACCCGACGCATCTAACGATCGATCGGCGACCCTACCACGTGGGGTATTCGGGGACGATCGGAGCAGCGGCGCGTAGCTTTCGGGCGGGACGCAGAGCCCGTCGTCACTTGCTAGGGGGCCCCTGCCACGAACGATGGCGGGGCCCCCCTTGGGACTTCACTTGCAGACCCGTCCTAAGGAAGTCGAGACCGGGGCGGGGACACCGGGACACTCACTGGAAGTGTCCGAAATAGGCTCTGACCTTCTCCTCGTTCAGGCGCATCGCCTCTTCCACCTGCTTGGTGTGCACGAACGCGTGCTCGGGATGCCCACAGAGGTGGGCGACCGCACCGAGCAGGGCTGCCGTGTTCCCGCTGTCGAGACAGCTCATCATCATGGGATTGAATTTCTTCATCCCACGGATCCGGAGCTCGGCGGGCGCCGCGCCTCCCTCGCTCAGGATCCACACCGCTGCCGAGATCAACGCACGGCCCGCTGAGCCCTCGTGGCCGTATGCCTTCCTGAGGGCGGCGAACACGTGCTCCCAGTGCTCGTAGGGGGAATCCATCGTCAAAGGCGGCCCGCCCGCGACGTATCGGCGAAGGGAGTGCGAGTGCAGCACCAGGTACTTGAACGCTTTCCACGTCAACATTTCAATGCTCCTGCTGGGATGAGTGAACTTCCGATGTCGGTAGCTTGGGGGACCTCCACAGACTCGCCCAAACGGCCCGATTGAGATCGTCAGGCTGGTGACGGATCGGGCGGTAAAGCGCGCCGGGCGAACCTCGGACATCGGCCCTTCGCCATCGCCACGCTCACGCCGAGCGATGCACCATCGTTTTGCCACGACTCCCCGATGAGGAACCGGTGAGTAACAGTCTGTTGCAGCGCCGACGGTGCGCTTGCCCAAGCGGCCCGGAGCGCACGGGCGAACGGCGTCGCACCAGACGCACGCTCGGTCGCGGCCGGGATCATCGCCCTCTCTTGCATGACGTGTCCGGGGAGCTGCTAGGTCCGTTCGCTCCCGAGATGCGGATTCCCGAAACGGTGAATGAGGCCACAGAACTCTTCGATCAAGGGACGATCTGCCGCTGCTGAACCCGCATCGGTAGATGCTTGTCGGGGCGCGGCCGGTGGGTTTGCAGCGATCGTCCGGGCCGTCCGAGGTGCCCATTGGGGATGGGTCTTTGGGTTGCGCGTCAGCGACTTGGTCCGAGCAAGAGCTTGCGCGGGTGGGCGTCCCAACCGCCGTTGCAATACGCTATCGCAGGGCTTGAACACCTCCGGAACCCGGAGCGATCGCGGGGGCCTCCCGTAGGCTCCGGTGCTCGGCTGTGATCATGGGCCCCTGCCCCCTCGATGGTGATCCGGGCCGGTCCACGAAGGGCTGGGAACTCTGGCAACCATGTAGACGGACTGACGGCACCGCCCACGCTACGGCCTCTCGGGGGGGTCCGGAGAGAAGGTCCGGGGGGAGCAGCAAGGCAAACTTCATACTGACGTGACGGGTCGCCCGGGAGACGTCCTCCGGTCGCGCATCGCGGAATTGCTCGTCTACGACCTCCTTCGTCTTGTCCGCCCAGTCAGCCGCCGCCTTGGTTCCGATTGCGACCGATACCTCCGTGATCCTGGGCTTGCTCATGGCGTGGAGGGTCTTGTGCCGGGGCCGCTCGCATCCGGGGCAGGTGGCTTCTCAGGCACGGTCGAAGCCCGCTGTCATCCGGTGGTGGGGAACCGCCTGCTCGGGACCGTCCTGATCCCCGAAGACCGGGTGCTGCAGGCCTTGGGGGCTAGCATGCGTCTCCAGGATCCGCCGGATCTACGGGGCGATCGCCTCCGGAGCCTCACGGACCGTGTCCCCTCGACCGTGGTTCCCACCCTTCGCCGCGTTGGCTCGGGACCGGGCGGGGAGGCGGCCGCGCTGGTACTCCCCGAAGCCCTCCCCCCCAAGGGTGTCCAGGGGGTTTCCGTCGCGGTCGGCGCCCATGTCGCCGATGCGCCGACCTGGCTCCCCGATGAGGAGAGGCTCCCCCTCAAGCCGCCCGTCGTCGAGCGGATGTGCGGTGGGGTGATCCACGAAAAATCCACGAACGGGCCCGCGACACACCGAGAGATGCGTGTTCGGCGCCTCGCGGCTGCACCATCCACCGGCCCTCTTGCCCTGCTGCGCAAGTTGGGGCACCCTTCCCATCGGTGATCCCCTTCCACTTTCTCGGCTCCTCGCTGGCTGGATGGGTAGCGGGGGCGAGGAGCCAGAAGAGGCGACTTGTCCCTGGCCCGCTCCGCCGGGGCCCAGCCGGGGAGCGGCCCCTCCAAGGTGTCGTGGGCCTGGGACGCGCCCTTGCCCCACTCCGGGGTTGGCGCAGGGAAAAATGGAAAGGCCCTGTTGATCGAAAATGGAGAATGACCCCGGTCAGCGGCCTTCGCCCCCCGGGCGCTCTCCCACTCCCGCCACCTCGATCCCAAGCGGTCGCTCCTCCGCGACTGGCGGCTTCCCGCCTTGCGGGTTCCATTCGCACTGGCCTCAGGGCGTCACACCGACCCCACATCGGTCAAGCCACTCGAGAACCTTCTTCTCAAGAGGGGCAGTGAGAAGGTCCATCGTGCTCCTGGCCGTAACCTTTGCCTGCGCCCGTTCAAATAGAGCGATGGCGAGCCCGGAGTCATCGTGGCGGGCCCGGTAGCAGACTCCATCGAGTTCGGCGGGGTGATCGTGGATCGCTCGGGACCAATCCCACGTGCCCTCGTAAGGGCCGTGAACGACCGAGGCGTCCGCACCATGGGCACGGAGGCCTTCACCGTGCATCATCGCGAGCCGGATTGGTTCAGCGGCCTCGAACACGGTGAGAGAGCGAATCGCGATCGCAGACTTCTGTACCACGTCGGTCGGCAGGTCCCGGACAAGGGTCTCGGCGAGCGCGGTATGGAGGTCATGGGCGAGGTAGGCGACCCCGTAACCCTCATCCGGTGCGTACCATCGCTGGCGTCGCCGGAAATCCGACGATCTCCCGAAGTAGAGCGGGTCAAGCTTGGACTGGTGGATGCGGATCAAATGGGCCCCAGTCGCAAGCTCCGACGACGTGAGGGGCCTCGAGTTGAAATTGGCTGGAGGTGACGGAGGTGGCCCCGGAGGACCGCTACCCGTCAAGCCAGATCCCCGAATGTGCCGGCGATCGCCTCGGCATCGCTGATCCTTCCCGCCGTAAGGAGATCAAGAGCGCTCATGCCTCCGTAGCGAGCGGACGGGGCGACGAGGACCATGAGCCGTGTCCATGGGTCAGCATCAACGAACGCCCTGACGAAGGCGTCGATGCCTTCAACGAGTCCGGTTCCGTCGAACTGGCACGCAGGGTAGACCCACTCACCGTTCGGAGCCTGCACAGCGAGAATCGTGTTTCTCGAGCGGCGCCCCGACACGGCCTGAACCGAGACCCCAAGCCGTTCGGCCACCTCGCTCAGGCGTAGAAGTCCGCCGGCGCGGTCAATGAGCTCCTCGCGGGCAGCGGCTCCACGCGCATACGCGGCGGCGAACGGATCCCGCACGCCAACCGCGTCCGCGGTAAGAACACGCTGGATCGCAAGACCCATCCCACTCAGAGCGTCCGCCATCCCAAGCACCTCAGCGATGGTCGCGGAGTCAGCGGCATCGGCGAGGTGCTCTGCCGCCTCCACAAGCCGCTTGCGAAAGGCGTCCCGCATCGGGTCTGCCGGTGGTGCCTTGAACATCGTCATCTCCTGAGAGGGATTGCTGGTGTGCACGATGTAGTCTGTGGCACACACCTTCAACGGGCAAGGGTCCCGGGATCCCGCTTGAGGCTCCTACTCGATCGGCCCCACGTGTACCAGTGCGGTGTTCACCTGACACCCTGCCCCGCCGGGGGTTGGACCCAGGTGGCCTTCTGATCCTCTTGGTATCGGGGGTCGCGGGAGGCACCCTTCAGGGCCTTGGGGGCACCGGACGAATGGTGAGGGGGCGCCCTGCCGCACATCCGACTACGGCGGCCCGTGGTGATGACGGGCTCGAGGTGCGCATCGAGGTTGGCCTGCATCGCATCGAAGAGCGACCACCGCTGCGGTCGGCGAGGGATGGGTGGGTTGCCAAGACCGGAACGCTTTCGGAACGAACTTCGGGGAGGTTTCCGGGATCTCCACGGGCGGGACACCGAAAGCTCAAGATCCGACCACGACGAAGTTGTGCCGGAGAAAAGCGCGGGCCCAATACCTCCGATGTATTGGCCTAGCGCCCAATACCACTCTTCCTCAACGGAGGCGACCCCCGTCCCCGGCCCAGGACCCGGCGTGGCCGCGTCGCTCGTCTTGCCCTTGGAGTCCGGCGTTACCTTGCCGGGCCCTGCCCGCCGGGCCCCCAAACCTCGGAGGAGTCACATCTCGCAATGACGAACCCGACATGGCCAGCGACCAGCAGACCCACGATGATGACGTCGAACCCCCCGAGAAGCCAGCCCAGTAGTTGCCACCACAACACCACGTGGACGGCGTGCATTATTGCAGGCAACACAATGCTGATTCCCATTCGCGCTCCCGTGCGTCAGAGACTAAACAACGACCCCGGCTAACGGGCTCGACGTTTCCACCGAACCCAACGACGCCAGCCCGGTGGCTCAGAGGTGCCGACCCGCCGGATCGACCCCTTCTTTTCCCGCAGGATCGTCGCGCATCGCCGGGGGCCACAGCCGCTCCCGTGCCCCGAGACGGCCGCCTTACTCTCCCGTCTTGACTCGCTCCCATTCGAGTTTAAGCACACCTTGTGCAGCCACGAGCAACCGCTCCCGCACGGTGTACACCTCCCTTGGATCAACGTCGACTTCAGAGGCCACCGTCGCAAGCTGCCGCGCTAGCTCGAACACTTCCTGATGCGTGGGCTCTTCAGGATTCAGTCGCAGTCGGAGCCGCGTGGCGAGAAAGGCCGCACGCGGAAGCCCTTCCCACAGCCGATCGCGCGCGCCGTCTGCCTGAGGGTCGGCTTTGACACCATCAACCGCGATAGCAAGTTCGAAGGCCACCGCGGAAAGCTCCGCGATGTCATCGCGGACTGCGTCGAGCCACTGGCGTCGACTTGAAGATACGACCGATGCGTGGACCTGCCGCCTCGCGATCGCAAGCGAAACGGCGGGGCCAACGACCACCGCGACAAGAGCCACGCCGGTGCTTGCTAACGCGATCCAGTTGGCTGGATCCATTTGCCCTCCTCCATGATGGAGCGACCAAGACCGGGATTTCGACCCCGACATCATCCACGGAACGTGCCTCACGGGGCAAGGGGCCCCGGAACGCCGCCCCGAGGGCTACACCGGGACCTGATACGCAGGATGAGGAGGTGACGGGGGTGGAAGCCCCATGGGTTGCCTCCGCACGGTGAAGGTACAGGCGGAGGGCACGCGCACAGCGTGAGTCTGCCCGGACCCGCCACTCTCCTTACCGATCATGCCATGCAAGACGATCCCACATGTCGCACCGAAATGTCCGGGCCCATAACTGGCCCCGGACATTTCTCTTCACGCCTCGACGGAAGGGAGCTCGTCCTCTCCGTGTCGGTACCGTTCGGTCCGGTCGTGCGCCGCAAGCCGGGGGCTGCAGCGAAATCTACCTCGCGGCCTGACTCAGAGCCTCCTCCCACGCGGTGACCTGCACCTCCGAAGACTCAGGCCCATCTCCAGACAGTCCATCACTCGAAAAACGGGGCTCCTTGCTGTCTCAAATGGGTTGAAGGTTGGGGAGCTTGCCGTGCATGAGGTAGATCATGGCGACGAGGTTGCGGGTGGAGCGGAAACCGCGGGCGCGGGCCTTGGTGGCCTGGACGAGGGAGGAGAGGCCCTCGAGGAGTCCGTTGGAGATCTTCGTCCGAAACCAGCGCAGGATGCCACGTCGGTGAGTCTCCACGGTGCGAGCGAAGCGGGCCATGGACTCAAGCCCGGTGTCCACGGCCCATCGGCACCAGCCCCGGAGGAACCGGGGGGCCTGCTCGGCCGGGAGGGTCCAGAAGTCCTGGAAGGCGAGCTTCATCTGGTAGGCTTTCACGGTCCGGAGGTGGGTGTGCTGGAGGAGGAGGCTGTCCAGATGCTGCTGCTGAGCACGGCTGAGTGAGGTCGTGTTCCGAAGCCACAGATACCGGGTGCGCGACAGCTCTGGAGCCTCCTTCCGCTCGGTCCTTCGGACCTGGTCCACCGCCTCGTTCAGGAGCTTGACCACGTGGAAGCGATCGAAGGTGACACTCGCCTCCGGAAGGTGGTCCCGGTGCCCTTTCCGGTAGGCGGGTGACATGTCCATGCAGAGCTCCCGGATCCAGTCGCCTCGTCCACCGTGGGCCTCCAGGTCCTCCCGGAAGGCGCGGAACGTCTCGGACTCCCGGCCCTCGGTGGCGAAGAGGACCCGGGCCTCGTCCAGATCCACGAAGAGGGTCAGGTACTCGTGACCCTTCCGGAGGCTCGTCTCGTCCACGCCGACCCGGCGGACCCCCTCGTGGCTGACCTCGGCTCTGGCCTCGTCGACGTAGTGGTGGATGATCCGCCAGAGTCGCGTGTCCGTCTCGCCCACGATCCGGGCCACGGCGGCTACCGGCATGCTCTTCACGAGGGCGAGGACCAGTGCCTCGAAGAGGAGCGTGAACCCGCTCCCCGTCCGGGCCCAGGGCACCTCCACGAGCTTCACCCCGCACGCCTCGCACGAGACCCGTGGCACCCGGGCGTGGAGGAACGCCTCGTGCTGGAAGAAGTCCAGGTGGCGCCACGTCTTCTCCGTGGTGTCGTGGGCCGGGCACCCGCCCTTGCCGCACTCGGGGCAGGTGAACCGACCCCCCTTGCGGAAGTCCAGGTAGAGATCGAGTCGCTTCCGCTCCGCATCGAACTCCGTCCGATCCACGTACCAGGGAGCCTCGAGGCCCAGCGCCATCTGGAAGAGATCCACGTCTCGCATCCCATCCCCACCCACCTCCCCCGATGGCCCTCCGACGGGCCGGGGAGCAGGGCGGCGCCGGGGTCAGGCGACCCTCCGGCCGCCCCTCCCCAACCTACCCACGAAACCGACCCCCTCGCGATCCCTCCTCGCCCCCGCTACCCATCCAGGGCAGCGAGGAGCCTTTTCTTAGATCCAGGTTCTCCGCGGTGATCTCGGCAATCACGTCCTTCAGCTTCTGGTTCTCGGACTCCAGCGCTTCCACCTCCTGCGGCCGACGATCCTTGCGCTCGAACAGCCGGTCCGCGTTGGTGAAAAGCTGGTCACGCCACCTGTAGTACAGCGTCGAGCTGACCCCATGCCGACGGCATACCTCCGCCACCGACGCCCCCTCCTTGAGGCCCTCCAGGACGATCTCCAGCCTCTGCCGCGACGTGAAGCTTCGCCGCTTCTTGCTCATGGCTCCTCTCCCGTTTCAGGCCCTCGTCAGAGTAGCCCCCGGGTCCGGAACCGCAACCTTCTCGCCCTACCTCCGTGTCTCAATCCGTCGGAAACATTTCATTGCCACACCACGCCCTTAAGTGCGGAGGGTTGGAGCGTAGGAAGTCTACCGGACTTGCGCTTGTGCCACCGCCTCGCTCAAGAGGTCCCGGAACTGGTCCAGCGGAGGGGAACCAGCAAACCCAAACCCATCGACTATGAACGTAGGTGTTCCGCGCACTCTCATATTGATCCGAAGGTTCTCCGCCTGCCAGAGAGCAGGTGCAGGTTCGGAGCCCGACATACATCGCTCATACTCTGTGAGATCGATGGATCTGACGTCGTCGCCATCATCGATCTCTGCAGCGGCACTGCGGACGGTTGAGAGCATCTCATCCAGCAGTTCACGGAAGAACTGTTCAGGCTCCCCCTCAGACACCCAGTGCCTCTGCGTGAGATAGACCAGATGCCGGTACTCCCAGAACCGCTTCGTGGATTGCTTCGCCACACACATTGCACTATAGGTGGCTTGAGTAGCCGCGTATGTTGGGTTCAACATGATCGGAATGTACCGCCATTGCACCTGCCCCGTATCAACGAACTCTTCCGCCAAATGGTCAAAGACGGAGTGCGCGTGATGGGCACAATGAGGGCAAGCGAAATCGCTGAACTCGATCACCCGGACCGGCGCCTCGGCCGACCCGCGTACTATCCCCGATCCTTCGATGTCGAACTGATCCAACCACGCCGACGCACCGAACTGCATACCGGGGTGGGTGCTACCACGAACATCTTCGTCGGTGGTCGAGTCCGGCAGGTCGTCCCCGGAGCATGCCTGCAGCGTTGCGAATACAACAGCGAATACCGCGAACGGCAGGAACACGCGGAGCCGCCGCAACCCTGGACCAGCGCACGGCCCCATTCCTAGTCCTGGTCCCGATTTATGGGCGGAAAGATATCGTACATGACCCAAGTGCCAGAACGATGCACCATGCGGAAGACAGCAGACGCTCGGCGGACCGATCCGTCATCCGTCACATACGCCCACCTCACCGGTATGTCGAACCGCGGCTCCCCCACAGGGAAAGGATAGGACACCTCGATCAGGACGGTCACACCTTCTCCCATGATGCATTCCCTCCCGGAGGAAATTACACCATCCCATGTCCCCCGGCATTCGGCCAGTACGCGACCTTCCGGCCTCCCATGGAACGTCCGCCCGAGCTCACGGGATAGTTCCGGATGCAGCCCAGAGGGCAACGGCCCACGCTGGACCTCCATCGCTCCCCCCGTGACCGGATGCCCCCTGGACCGAAGACCTTCTGCCAGTGACTCGGTGACTTCATGGAGCATGCCGTCCAAGTGTGGATAGAACCTCGAGAACAGGGACCTCCATCCTTCGTACGCAGAAACGACCACTGAACCATTGAGGTCCTTCCGTGCTTCAAGGGCATGGGCATGAGCGTACGGGGCCGCCGAATTGGCACGGCGACGCTCCACGTCCGTGCTCCCGAGCAGGATGTACTCTACAGCGGCGATCATCGCGGGAAGTGCCTCCGCCTCGACCATCTCGCGGGACCCCAACCCCGGAGGAATCTCCTGAGCGGCCCACCCCCAAGAGGGTTGGACCAGTCCAAGCAGCACGATCACCGCCCCGAACCCGCCGGGGAGCGCTCGCCAAGGCCTACCACTGGGCGAATTCATAACACGCCGCCTCCATTGCCGGATAGAAAATCTGGTCGTCATGGCATTCCGCGAAATCAAGGCCGTTAGTGTACATGGTCGCGCAATAGCCAAACGAGTGCCCTTCATGCGCGAAGGCGGCTACCAGCGTATCCAATGGCAGGTCCTTCTTAATCACGATGGACCCCCTCCCGACAAGTTCTCCATTCACTTCGGGCGGGCCATGAAAACCGGTGTCCCCCAGAGCCTCGCAAACCCCCCCTTTCGTAAAATAGAATGCGCTCCCCTCCGAGATCGCCTCAATGGCGCCGCTGACTCCAGCGATGCAGTGGGGTCCAAAGGACCCGTAAATCCCCTTGTCCCACTCGTGGAAGCCGCTTGGAGCCCCGAACCCCCCCCACAACATGTCTTCAAGTCCAGGGGTCAGCTCGATCAGCTCGCATTCGCACTCATCATAGGGTGGAGGGGCATCGCAGCAGTGGTCCGTGAACTCCTCTGGGCAACCTCCGTGCATGGAGAACAAGGGCGCCGCCGGCGCGGGTACTGTGCTCATGTCAGAGCACCCGGTGGCGATGACGCTGCAAGCGCCGAGAGCTAGGATCATGAGGGCCCCGCTCGCAATCGGGTATCGGTCCGCCACCACGCGGACTCCCCGCTCGGCCAGTCGAACTCGACCTCCGCGTCGGCGAATCGGCTCGAAAGTCGGCGCGGGTTTGCGTGCGTCACCTTGATACAACATGATGTCGCGCTGTTCTTTCATCGCGCTCTCCGTTGTGGTGTCCGCTCTCGCTGACGCGGCGACTGTGGAAGGATACCAAAGTTGACGAGGTCAACGACGCTCGCGGTGCTCGGCTGTCACGCCAACTTACCAGCACCGGCGGGTATGAGTAAGTGCTCTGCCTCCTCCGTTCGAGTAGGGGTTCACCCGTCGGGCTCACGTCCGGTACCAGCGCCCCCATGCCTAACCAACCTCGCGCGGTTGCCCCATGCCATGCCGACCTAGGTACACTAGAGTCGAGTCTAGTCCCGGATCCGGTGTCGCGCAAGTTTCTCATGCGCTGTTCCCCCATACGCGTCCTCGGGGTCGTCTGACGAGAGGGAGGCGGGACTCGTGGAGGGCGTAGATACGGAGCTTGAAGAAGTCGCGGTAGCGGTAGCCGTAGGCCTGGTGCTTGAGGAGCTGGATCCTGGTGTTCGTTCCTTCGAGGGGGCCGCTGGTGATGGGGATGTCGTAGTAGGCGAGCAGGCCGGTCCGGTGGAGGGAGAGGGTGTTGGCCATCTGGCGTAGCTGCCGGATTCCGGTGGCCCGGGCCCGCTCGATCCAGCCGTCGAGGAAGCGGGCCGCCGCGGCCTTGTCGGACTGGCTCCACAGTCGACGCAGATCCTCCTTCAGGTATTAGGCGGCGGCCAGGGGAGCGTTGAGCTCGAGGGCCTGCTTCAGTCGGGTGGATTCCTCACGAGCGTCCTCGAGCTTGTCGGGGTTCTTGAGAAGCAGCCACCGGGTACCCTTGAGCACGTCCTTCGCTTCAGCCCTGGCCTGCCGCTGGAGCTCCCGGCGCAGATCGGAGAGCTTGTCGTTCATGAGCTTGACGACATGGAAGCGGTCGAAGACCAGAGGCGTGTCCGGAAGATGGGCACGGACGGCCCGGATGTAGGCCTGGGACATGTCCGTGGCCACGGCCTCGATCCGGGCCCTGGACCTCCGAAGCCGCTTCCAGAAGGGGTCGAGTGCGTCGGCGCCCTTGCCTTCTCCCGCGAAGACGACCGCTCCGCTGTCCAGGTCCAGCACGATGGTGAGGTACCGGTGGCCCCGCTCGATGGAGACCTCGTCGATCGCGATCCGGCGCAGCCCCTGGAGCCTCGGTCGGCGAAAGCGCCGCTCCAGATCCGTCTTGAGGATCGCCTTCACGACGTTCCAGCTCACCCCCAGGTGCCTGGCCACGTCGGACATCGTCATCGCCCGGGTGAGATCGAGGACGTGCCGGGCGAATCGGCGGGTGTAGCGATGCCGGCCGGGGGCAAAGGCCACCTTCGCCTGCTTCACCGCCCCGCACCGCCTGCATCCGAGTCGGACCGCCTCCAGGACGATCCAGACCGGACGGCGCCCGATGGGCAGCCCCCGGAAACGGCGCTGCCGCTTTCCCTTGCGGATGATCTCGCGGCTGCCGCACCCGGCGCGCTGGAGCTTCTGACGCTTCGGTCGCACCCGGAGGTGGATCTCACCGCCGACGTACTCGGCCCGAACGTAGGTGCAGCCTTCGAGCCCGAAGGCGTGGTACACCAGGCTCGTGGACATGGTGGGCTCTCCTTGGGGTGGGAAGAGTGGGGACTCAACTCCTCCAAGGATCCCACCATGGCCCACACCCCGCCACCGCTCCGCCCTCCCCCGCTTCACCCTCCTCGCTTCACCAAGCCCCCCTCCGTCTCAGGGACGCGTTTGGGGGAAGAGCCTGATTTCTTGGTATCGGGGGTCGCGGGAGGCACCCTTCAGAGCCTTGGAGGCACCGGACGAATGGTGAGGGGGCGCCCTGCCGCACATCCGACGACGGCGGCCCGTGTTAATGACGGGCTCGCGGTGCGCATCGAGGTTGGCCTGCATCTCGTCGAAGAGCGACCACCGCTGCGGTCGGCGAGGGATGGGTGGGTTGTCAGGACCGGAAAGCGTTCGGAACGAACTTCGGGGAAGTTTCCGGGATCTCCACAGGGGAAACACCGCACGCTGGAAGACCGACCACGACGTAGTTTTGCTGGAGAGAAGCGCGGGCCCAAAACTTCCGATGTATTGGCCAAACACCCAATACCACCCTCCTTTGCCTAAGGAGGTGGTAGCTGGCCTTCACGCCTACCTGCCGGGGGGAGTAGATCCGCCGGACCCGCCCAAGAGCTGGATCGAGTTCTGCAATTGGCCCAACCGACCTGGTCGAAGTCCATCGTAGACCGCGTCATCTCATCTCCGGGCTGCTGCGTGGTATCGAAGGGGCCTCGCCCCCCGTCCTTACCACTGCGAGCTACAGCGGGTTTCCGCTGCAGCATCCCCACCACTCCGGCCTCGGGTCAGAGACCCCCTCCCTCGATCGAGCGGGACCCCGCTCACGCCGCCCGGATCCCCAAGCGGGAACCCGTCCGCCGCCAGGCCATCTCCAGACATGGCTGACCGCAGTCATTCTCCATTTTCAAGCAGCCAGCACTCTCCGAGTCCCCCCGCACCGAGCAGCGCCGATACCCGATGGCTTCGGTCTCCGTGGCCTTTGGCAGCCACGCGCGGTACGTTTTCTGGATTGTGATCCCCTGCTGTCCACCCCGAGCTCGGTAGCCGGGCGGCGCCGGGACTGCCGATGACCAATCGTGGCGACCGTATCAAGGCGGGGAAGACTCGGTCCGCGAATGCACGGGCCCGCCGGGAGGCCGAGAAGCAGGCGTCGGAACTCGCACGGTCGAGGCTTGCGCCCTTCAAGATCGACCAAGTTTCCGTGCATGCGGAGCGCGTCTTCGGCGACGATGCCACCACCTCTCGGATGCAGTGGCTCTTCTCGACGTACGAGGACTTCTTGATGGCCAAGTCCGCCGACGACCCGTTGAGATACTTCCAGGGCGACCGAAACGGAGCAGGTGGTTTCCTCGCCGAACAGGAGGTCCAGGAATGTCGCAGGATCCTTGAGCGCTTCCGCCCCACCCTGTCGCAAGAACGCCTTCGGGCATTCGAGGGGGTCCTCGCGCTCTGGGAGGATGGATACGACGATCCGGAGTTCAGGCGCCGCCTTCGGGGGGAGGCACCGTAAGAACCCCAATGCGCGGGGCTCTCGACCCCGTGCCCGTCGCGAGGCGGCTCTCCCGGGGGAACAGGCCCCGGTCTGCGTTCGAGGGGAGAGCGATGGAGAGTCCCGTGCCAGCGGTTCCACCGAGGCCCGATGAGACGCTTTGGGGGCAGTGAGCCCCGGAGTTCATCGTACCGGACTCACCCCGCCGGCCTGAACGGGCCCACGCCGCAGCGCGGCCGCCTCATGCGATGGAACATGCGGGCTCAGACGAGGCCTGGTCCCTGAACGGCGCGGCTCACGCGGGCACTGAACCGCTGGAACCGGCGCTTCGCTCCCGCACCCGTCGTGCCGACCTCGGCCCCTACTTCCTTCCAGTTCAGATCGAGGGCGAAGCGACCGTAGAGGAGTTCGTGCGTCGATGGCGGCGCATGGGCAAGGGCTCGACGGAGCGCCTCTCGTTCCGGGCTGTGAGGCACTCCGTCGGGTGGGTCCTGGGCGCACTCGGCCGTCCGGGCGAAGAGGCGCTCGGCCTTCATGCGGGCGTCCGCATCTCGAAACAGGTCGCTGACCTTTCGTCGGGCGATGGCTGCGATCCAGGACCTCCGCCCGGCGTCCGTCGTGGCTCGGCAGTGCCCGGACCGGCCGAGCACGGCGACCGCGACGTTCTGCACCACGTCGTCGACGTAGCTGTCCGTCCACCCCCCGGCGAGCTTCGACTGGACGACCGCCCGAGCTACCTGAAGGATCTCCGTGGCGGTGAGTTCCAGCGACACCACCTCCGTTGTGAATCCTTGTTGTGATTTCGTGTTGTGAGTTGGTCGCAACGCGGAGGGATTTGAGCGCTCGGGCGACCACGATGGACGGACCGCTTCCGCGGCCACGGTCCCGTCATCAGGTTGCTGTTCAACGACTTCTGGCCCTTCAGGAACCTCCTCCTGTGGGAGCCCCGACCCCATCGCGGGCTCCTCAGCCGGGAGCTGACCGGCGCACCCTGACCCGTCGAGGGCGCCGGGGCTCCGGGGTGCCGAGGCCACCCGGCCTGCGGAGAGCTGGATCCCGGCCCCGATCTCGAAGGACGGGGGGATCCGGGTGGGGGTCCGGCCGGTGATGGGGACCTCTCCGAACAGGGCACGGGCCGCCGCCTGCTGGCTCGACTCCGCGCCGCTCCACGCCAGGAGGTAGGCCTGGGCGTTCGGGAATTCCCGGAGGAGGTACGGGTTCCCGAAGGATACGACCACGTGGGGAATCCCCGCCCGCGCCAGCTCCTCGATGAAGCGCGAGGTGGCCGCAGGGATCGCCACCGTCCCCGCCGACGTCACCGCCGCCACGTGGAGGGAGACCACCACCAGGTCCGTGCTCCGGGCGAGGCGGAGAAGCCGGTCGTACTCCGAATCGGGCGACTCCCGGGTGAGGGTCGTGGACTGGAGGCGCGGGTAGGTCTGCCGTAGCCGGGCGTCGAAGGCCCGGCCGCCCATGAGGTCGTTCGCCCGCCGGAAGGTCACCGACATCACGCTCGCGGTGGAGGTCCCCCGGAGCGGAAGGATCCCCCGCTCGTTCCGGAGGAGGGTAAGGGAGCGCTCCGCCACCTCGCGCGAAAGCGCCGTGTGCGCCGGGATCCCCACGGTGCGGTGCACGGCCCCGAGGTCCACCCGCCGCTCCTCGTGGAGCCCGAGCTCCTCCTTGGCCCGGAGGATGCGACGCACCGAGGCATCGATCCGGGACTCCGAGATCCGCCCCGAGAGCACCGCATCCATGACGCCCCGGATCGCGGCATCGGGGTTCGGGGGCATGAGGAGGACGTCCACCCCGGCCAGGACCGCCCGGACCGCCGCCTCCTCCCTCGAGAAGAGCCGGTCGATGGCGTTCATGTCGAGGGCGTCGGTGAAGATGAGCCCGTCGAAGCCCATGGACTCCCGGAGGAGCCCGGTCATCACGTTCCTGGAAAGCGTGGCGGGAAGCCGGGGTTCCTCGGCGATTTCCGGAAGCGCAATGTGCGCCGTCATGATCGCCCCCATTCCCACGTCGATGGCGGCCTGGAAGGGGGGGAGCTCCACCGCGTCCAGGCGGCTCCGGGGGGCGCGGATCACCGGAAGCGCCAGGTGGGAGTCCACCTCCGTGTCGCCGTGGCCGGGAAAGTGCTTGCCGGTGGCGATCCCGCCGTGGTCCTGCACTCCCCGCACGAAGCAGGAGCCGAGCTCGCCGACACGGAAGGGGTCCTCGCCGAGCGAGCGGGTGTTGATGATGGGGTTGTCCGGATTCGAGTTCACGTCCAGGACCGGCGCGAAGGGAAGGTGCACCCCCACCGCCCGGGCCTCGAGCGCCGTGATCCGCCCCATTTCGTAGGCCAGGACCCGGTCCCCCGTGGCCCCCACCGCCATGATCGACGGGAACTGGGTCGCCCCCCCCAGGTCGTGGAGTCCAGGGAGGTACACCGCCCCCCGCATCCGGAAGCCCGCCCCGGTCTCCAGGTCCGCCGCCACGAGGAGGGGGATCCGGGCGGCCTCCTGGAAGGCGTTCACCTTCGCCGCCACGTCCATGGGGGTCCCCACCGACACGATGATCCCCCCGATCTCCTGGTTCCGGACCATCTGCATGACCCGCTCGTACCCGGCGCTCCCCTCGGGGGCGAAGTCGCCGAGGACCCAGGGCATGATCATCTGCCCCACCTTCTGCCGGAGGCTCATGGAG
>JBJHCE010000039.1:0-21463 GCA_050485865.1 Gemmatimonadales bacterium
GAATCTCGCACAGAAACCTTGTGTACCCGTAACCGCGATGCACAAATGTTGTGAAGCAAGGCCGGCACCGGCCGGCACCGGCCGGCCCCGGCCGCCTAGGCCGGCCCTGGCCGCCCTGGCCGCCCCGCCCCCACCCCTACCGACCGCTCCCCGTGCCCCCACCCCGCCCCCGTCTCCTGCATTTCCTCCCCTCCTGCCGCCCGACGGACCTGGGCGTGACCCTTCCTCCCCTCCTGGAGGGGGGGAGGGGAGGAGATGTGGCGGTCGTGGAGGTGCGGTCCATGGATGCCTTTCTCCGCGCCCTCGGCCAGGAGCCGGGGTGGCGCGCCGCCCTCCTCGCGCCGGACGACGGCCCCCTGGCCCCGGCACTGGTCCAGCGGATCGCCGCATCCCTCCCCGAGGGCGTCCTCGTGCTCTTCCGCGACGCGCCCGGGGTCGAGGAGGTGGTGGCCTCCGAGTCCGCCGGCGCCGCATCCCTCCTCCCCCGCTCGGTGGACCCGACCGAGGTGGTGTCCTTCCTCGAGCCCTACCTGGCAGAGGGCCCCGACCACCCCATCCCGGACGAGCCCGACGAAGACGCGGTGGTGGGGACGAGCCCCCGCCTCGCCGAGGCCTACCGCACCGCAGCCCGGGTGGCCCCCACCTCCGCCACCGTCCTCATTCTCGGCGAGTCCGGGACCGGAAAGGAGCTCGTGGCCCGCGCCCTCCACCGCCGGAGCGCCCGCGCCCGCGCCCCCTTCGTGGCCGTGAACTGCGCCGCCCTCCCCGACGGCCTCCTCGAAGCCGAGCTCTTCGGGTACGAGCGGGGGGCCTTCACCGGCGCCGTGGGGCGAAGCGACGGCCGGTTCGGCCGCGCCCACGGGGGCACCCTCTTCCTGGACGAGATCGGCGAGCTCGGCGCACCGCTCCAGGCGAAGCTCCTCCGCGCCCTCGAGTCCGGCGAAATCGAGCGCCTGGGCGGGGGCGACCCCGTCCGTGTCGACGTCCGCATCGTCGCCGCCACGAACCGCGACCTCGAGGAGCGCGTGCGCTCGGGCGCCTTCCGGGAGGACCTCCTCTATCGCCTGGCGGTGGTCACGGTGGGCCTCCCCCCCTTGCGCGAGCGCCCCGAGGACGTGACCCCCCTCGCCCTCCACTTCGCCGCCCGCTTCGCCGCACGGTACGACCGTCCGGTCCGGGCCTTCTCCCGCGCCGCCCTCCTGAGCCTCCACGACCGCCCCTGGCCGGGGAACGTCCGCGAGCTCCGGAACGTGGTGGACCGCGGCGTCCTCCTGGCCCGGGGCGGGGTGATCCGGACCGTGGACCTGGCCGGCACCGACGAGGCACCCCGGGTCTCACCGCCGGGCGACGGCCTCGATCCGGCATACCCCGCATCCCTCTCGCTAAAGGAGGTGGAGGAGCGCCACATCCGCCGCGTCCTCCAGCGCACGGGGGGGCACCTGGGGGAGGCGGCGGAGACCCTGGGCGTGCACCGGAACACGATGACGGCGAAGCTCCGCGAGTACGGGATCGATCCCAGAAACCCTGCACCCCGGGCCGGCTGATGCACAACATTCGTGAATCCACCCGGCTTCCTTTCGGGGGATGCGACGTCCCGGGCGGGGTTACGGCGTGGCACGCGGCGTGCGCCCGGGGGAGAAGGCCATGACCGACCCGCATCCTTCCCGAGCGCCCGTCCGTGTCGACGGGATCCTTCCCTTCGTGCCCGAGGGGCCGCCCTTCCGCAGGTGGACGGAGGCGCTCCTTTCGGCGTCGACCCCCGACCCGGAGCGGCGCTGGACCGGGTCGGGAGAGCTCGGGACTGCCGGAAGCCGGGTCCTGGACCCGGAGCGGGTGCGAGACGAGCTGGAGCGGGTCGCCAGGGAGGAGGAGCGGGCGGCGCACCGCCGCGCCCGGACCCTGGCCGGGGTGGTGGAGGGCCTCGCCCGGGGGGACACGGCGGGCGCCATCGACCTTCTCCTGGGGGCCGGGTCGGGCTCTGAGGGTGAGACTCGCTTCGAGGAGGCGGAGGCCTGGTACCTGGCCGCCCGTGCACTGGCCCTCGAGGCGGGAAGCCCCCGGCGGGCCGAGGCGCTCCGGAAGGCGGCGCGCACGGCGCGGGCCCGGGCGGAGCTCGCGCTCGCCGCCCGGCGTTACGAAAAGGCCGCCCGGGAGGCCGAGGGCTCGGAAAGCACCGAGGACGCCGTCGTGGCCCGGACCGGGCGGGGGAACGTGGCGGTGGACCGGGGCGACTGGGACGATGCGGAGGGGTGGTACCGCTCGGCCCTCGAGGCAACGGAGCAGCCTCCCTTGCAGGGCCCGGCGGGGGCCCGCCTCCGATGGCCCCTGGCCCAGAACCTCGCGATCCTCGCCCGGGAGCGGGGGCGCCTGGACGAGGCGGAAGCCTGGCTCCGGAAGGGCGAGTCCTGGGCGGCCGAGGCCGACGACGAGGCCCGTGCGGCGGGGCGGGAGCCCGACGGGAGCCACCGCCTGGATCTTCCGAACGGGTGGGGTCAGCTGGCCCTTGCCCGGGGCGAGACCGCCCTCGCGGAGGCCCGGTTCCGCCAGGCCCTCGAGGGACCGGGCCCTCCCCTTTCCCGCATCGGCGTGCTCGTGAACCTGGGCGAGGCCCTCCTCCGGTCGGGGCGGGCTCTCGACGCGGGGGAGGTGGCGCGCCAGGCGGAGCTCGAGGCGCTTGCCGGAGGCGCCCCGGGGCGACTTCCGGAGATCTACCGCCTCCTGGCCCGGGTGCTCCGTGCCCGGGAAGAGCCCGGCGCCCACGTCTTCCTCGAGCGGGCCCTGGAGCTGGTGCGGGCCAGGCGTCTCCCGGTCCGGGAGGAGGCGCGCACCCTCAGGGCCTGGGCCGAACTCCTGAGGGAGGACGACGACGAGGAACGGGCCACCGAGGCCGAGACCATGGCCCGGGACCTCGAGGCGTCGGGACGGCCCCGGGACCACCGAGGCACGGAAACGAATCCGCTGGAGAAAGCGCCATGAAGAACCAGACCCCCCCCGGATCCGGCCACCGGCCACTCGGGCTCGGGCCCGTCTTCGCCCTCGTCGTGCTCGCCTTCCTCTCTGCCTGCGGAGGGAACGTCACCTCCGGAGGCTTCGGCGAGGTCGAGGTCCTCCTTTCGTCGGACCAGGTGGCGGAGCTGACCCAGGGGGCCCTCCAGTCGCTGGGCGTCGCCCCCGCGGAGGCGGCCGGACTCGAGGGGACCCTGACCGTGACCGTCCGGAGCTTCATCCGCTCCGGACGGGGAATCTGGATCGAGCTCACGAACGGGCCGCAGCAGCTCGTCCTTCCCCTGGAGGATCCGACCCCGGTCCAGGTGGCCCGGCTGGAGCTTTTCGAAGGTCCGTACGACGCGGTGCGCACCCATTTCGGCCGGATCCGGGTGCGGGTGGAGCGGGGGCTCACCGTGGGCGGCGAGCCCGTGACCGGCGACGTCGAGGTCGAACTGGGCATCGACGGCGCCCTCCTCGTGGAGCTTCGCCCCCTCCGGGTGGCCCGCCGCGAGCGGCTCTCCGTGCTCCTGGAGATGAACGCCCGGCGCTGGCTACCCTTCCTGGACCGGGAGCGGCGCCTCGTCGGGGAACCGGATTTCCGGAGGGAGTTCCGGGTCAGGACCCGGGCGGGAGGCTGACGCGCCGGAGGACCGCTCCCGGCCCGCCGACGGCATCGGGACCGGGCGCGATGCCGTCGCCCCGGACCTGCACGCCGTTCACCCAGACCCCGTCCATGCCCCGGGCCAGGCGGTGGGGCTCCTCGAAGTCGGCGGTGTCCTCCACCCGGTCGGGGTGGAAGAGGAGGAAGTCGGCGGCGAACCCGGGGCGGAGGTATCCCCGTGGGCGCTCCACGCGGGCGGGGTCCGAGAGGCGGAAGAGGTCGGCGGTCTGCCCCGACATCTTCCGGACCGCCTCCTCGATGGAAAGCCGCTCCTCCTCCACCACGAACCGGCGGATTACGAGGGCGAAGGCCCCGTACCCCCGGGGATGCCCCATCACCGGGCTCCCGTCGGTGGAAACCACCGTGTGGGGATCCATGAGAAACCGGGCCATGACCGCGTCGTCCATCACGAAGTAGGCAGCCCGGGCACCCCCGGGTCCCAGCTCCGCCAGGACCTCCTCGTAGGGGCGGCCGGTGGCCTCGGCCGCTTCGGCCAGGGTGCGGCCGGCGAAGGGTCCGGTTCCGAAGAGGGTGGCCGCGGGGCCGTTTCGGCTCTCGACCCGCGCCCGGAGGTGCTCGAGGAGCTCGGCCCGCCGGGCCGGGGCCACCTCCTCGTAGTTCGCCGGGGGTCGCGCCCAATCCGGAAACAGAATTCCAATTCCGGTAAAGCTCGCCGTGTACGGGTAGACGTCGGCGCTTGCCTGGGTCCCCTCCTCCCGGGCCCGGTCCATCCGCCGGAGGATCCGGTCGGCGAGTCCCGCGTCGTCCCCCAGCACCACCTTCAGGTGGGAGGCGTGGACCCGGGCGCCGGACCTCCGCCCCTGCTCGAGGAGCTCCTCGAGGGAGTCCTCCACCCGGTCGGCGTCCTCGTTTCGCATGTGGCTCGAGATGATCCCGTCGCGGCGGGCCACCTCCTCGCCGAAGCGGGCGAGCTCGTCCGGGTCGGCGGGGAGCCCCGCGTCGTACTCGAGCCCCAGGCTCACCCCGAAGGCACCGGCGTCCATGGCCCGGGCCACGAGCTCGGCCAGGCGCTCCCGCCCCTCCGGCGTCGAGGGCTCGTATCCCATTCCGGACTCCATGCGGAGGGTCCCGTGCCCGGCGAGCCAGGCCACGTTCGACCAGGGGCCGAGCGCCTCGGCCTCGGCCATGACCCCGGGGAGCGCAGCGGCCCGGGGGCTCGAGCCGTCCATGCCGAGGATCACGGTGGTGATCCCCTGCGCCAGGAAGTTCGGAAATCCCGGGGTCTCGAGCGGATCACCGTGGGCGTGCGCATCGATGAATCCTGGCGAGAGCACCCGCCCCCCGGCGTCGATCCACCGGTCGGCCGCGAGGGAGTCCGGGCCCAGGGGGCCCACGTAGGCAATCACCCCGTCCTTCACGAGGATCCCCCCCTCGCGGGCGGGTGCACCACTTCCGTCCACGACCCGGGCGCCATGCACCCCGAGGTCCCACGGACCCTCCTCCACGGGCTCCGCGCCCCAGGCGGCGTGGAAGGCCGCCACTGCCGGGTCCACCGGGAGGGTGTCGGTCGCGGACGGGCCCTCCTGGGGACCCGGATCCCCGCATCCGGGAAGGAGAAGGGCTCCCGCAGCCAGGGAAACAAGGGCCCGTGCCCGGGGGCGACGGCCGGAACTGGAAAGGTGTGCCATGGTCGCGATTCCGGTGGGAGGAGGGGATCGGGGATGCGGGATCGGGGGGGAAACCCCGGGGTAGCCTCCCGCCATGCTCGACGATCGCCTGCGCGGCGTCAAGGAACGCCTCCTCGCCCCGGTGGCCCGACGCCTACCCGACGCGGTCACCCCGGCCCGTCTGACCCTCCTCGCCACCGGGGTGGGCCTCGCCTCCGCCGCCGCCGCCTGGCAGGGGGCGTTCGGCGCGGCGCTGGGGCTCTGGCTCACGAGCCGCTTCCTCGACGGCCTCGACGGTACGGTGGCCCGGGTGCGAGGGCGCTCCACCGGGATCGGCGGCTACCTCGACATTCTGGGAGACACCGTGGTCTACGCGGCGATCCCCCTGGGGGTGGCCGCCCACCTGGGCACCCCGGAAGGATGGATGGTGGTGGCGGTGCTCCTCGGCACCTTCTACCTGAACGCCCTGTCCTGGAGCTACCTGGCCACCCTCCTCGTGGCCCGCGGGGCGCCCGTGCGATCCATCGAGCCCCGGGCGAACGGGGGGAGCTACCTCACCGCCACCCCCATGCCCCGGGGGCTCATCGAGGGCACGGAGACGGTGGTCCTCTACGCACTCGTCCTCGCCTTCCCCGGGTGGGCCCTCCCCCTCTTCGGGGTCATGGCGCTCCTCACCCTCTTCACCGTGCTGGAGCGGGCGCTTGGGGCGAAGCGTCTCCTGGAGCGCAACGGAGGTCCGGAGGGGTGAACCCGGGGCTCAGCCCTCCGTCGGCGCCTCCTGGATCGCGCCGGCGAAGAGGACCGTGCCCGAGTGCCGCTCGCGGATCACGAGGAGGAAGGGGCGGTCCACGATGAACGACGGGGGCATGGAGGTCACACGGATTTCCACCGAGGTCACGGCGGCGGCCTCGGTCCCGCGCTCGTCAACGCGCATGTACGTCTTGTGCTGCACGTCGCTCACGTAGAGCTCCGCGGCTTCCTCGAAGAGACGGGAGAGGTCGGCTTCCCGGGCGGAGAAGAGCGCCGACATTCCGAGCGCCTGGAGGGACTCGGCGAGGCTCCCCTCCCATTCGAGGGTGAATCGGGGGAGACCGACGAGGCCGTCCACCTCGACCAGGCCGGTGGTGAGCGCCGCCCACCCCGCGTCGTCCATTTCCGCGAGGAGCTCCGCCACCGTGGCCCCGGTGCGGGGAAGCACCACGGTCATGGACCAGGCGGCGCCGCCATAGGGCAGGTCCAGCGAGCGGTGTCCGTTCCAGCTCCCGGTGCGGAACTTCCCTTCGCGGTGCATCATCCGCACCGTCGAGGTGCTGCCGTCTGCGGCCCGGAAGGCGTGGTCACGGGTCTCCGCCGGATCGAAGGCGGCCCGCCAGTCGCCCAGGAAGTGGAGGGCGTTCACGAGGTAGGCCACGGCGTCCGCGGGGATCGGGCGGGGGGCGATCCCGTCGATGCGATCCCGGGTGGCAGCCTTCACCCAGTCATCGATCCGGTCCGGGGCACCGGGATCGCGGAAATCGAGGGCCGTGACCGGGGCCCGGAAGTATGCATCCACAGCCTCGGAAAAGGTGGAACGGACGGTCCACGGCTCATCGTGCCAGACGCTGTTCGCCACCTGGAAGGAGACCTTCGGGTCCACCGTCTCGAGGAGCTCCACCAGGTCCCGGTAGCTCCGGTTGATGGCATCGCGCCCGAGGGGGGTGCCGTCGGGGGCGTGGAGGCCGAGGACCTCCACCATCTGGTCGAAGGTCTCGCCCTCGGCGGCGTTCAGGGCCATGCCGAGCGCCACCGAGACGCTGAAGGGCGAGAGCACGTGGGTCTCGGCGGGGTCGGCGGCCAGCACCTCGCGGAGGAGGGCGAAGCCGAAGCCCGTGGAGCCCCGGAGCAGGGTGGTCTCTGCCGTGGTGAGGGCGCGGGGGAGCTCGGTGATCTCGGCCGGGGGGCCCGGGTCGGCGCTGCTCCCGGTGATCCAGTCGCATCCGGCGAGGAGGATCGCGGGGGCGAGGAGGAGGGCGGATCGACGAAGGTGCATGGGGGGGCTCCCGTTCGGTTCTGGCGGTTCAGGCGGTACGGATCGGCCGGCGCCGGTGCTCCGGAGGCGCGTCGCAAGGGGAAAACGAACGGGGAGGGGGCCATGTGACACCCGGCCGGGGGGCGCGTATCTTCGGACCCTCCCCGGGGGAGCCAGGTTCCTCCCCCCGACTCCACCCCCGCCGGAGGGGATCGCTTGCGCGCCGTCGTATTTCACGAGCATGGGGGACCCGACGTCCTCCGCGTCGAGGAGCTTCCCCGACCCGAGCCCGGCCCCGGCGCCGTGCTCCTCCGGGTCGAGGCCTCGTCGCTGAACCACCTGGACCTCTGGGTTCGCCGCGGGCTCCCCATCGAGATTCCCATGCCCCACATCGGGGGCTCGGACATGGCGGGGCGGGTCGAGGCGGTGGGACCGGGGGTGGATCCGGGGATCCTGGGGATGCGGGTGGTGGTGGACCCGTCGCTGGACTGGGGGTGGGTCGAGGGGGTCCGCCGGGGCGGAGGGCTTCCCGAGCCCGAATTTCGCGTCATGGGGGAGCACACCCAGGGGGGCCTTGCGGAGTTCGCCGTGGTTCCGGCGGAGAATCTCCGGCATCTCCCCGACGGGGTGGCGCCCGCCACCGCGGCGGCGGCGGGGCTCGTCTTCGTGACGGCGTGGCGCGCCCTCTTCGGGCGGGGCGGGCTCGCGCCGGGCGAGCGGGTTCTCGTGACCGGCGCCTCCGGCGGCGTGGCCACGGCGGCGATCCAGCTCGCCCGGCACGCCGGGGCCCACGTGATCGCCCTCACCTCGGGGGAGGAGAACGCCCGGCGGGTTCTCGAGCTCGGCGCCCACGAGGCGGTGGACCGCACCGCCGGCGATCCGGCGAAGCTCCTCCGCGGCGCGGTGGGACGACGCGGGGTGGACCTGGTGGTCGATTCGGTGGGGGAGGTGCTCTGGGATTCCCTCGTGCGGGTCCTCGCCCCCGGTGGCCGGCTCGTCTGCTACGGGGCGACCACGGGGCACCGGGCCCCGACCGACCTCCGGCACATCTTCTGGAAGCAGCTCTCCGTTCTCGGGACCACCATGGGGAGCCCGGCGGACTTCACCCGGGTCATGGAGCTCGTCTTTCGGGGCGAAGTGGCGCCGGTGATCCACGCCGTCGTCCCCCTGGACGGGGTGCGGGATGCCCAGGCGCGCCTCGAGGAGGGGCGGGTGTTCGGAAAGATCGTGGTGGCGCCCCACGGGGTGGAGGTGGCCGGGTGAGCGGGGGCGGACGCCGGGCGAGCACCGCCGAGCGGGTCATCTGGCGGCGGTGGCTCTGGGGAGGGATCGCGGTGCTCCTGGTCGCGGTCTTCGGGAGCATTCGGGTCACGGTGGACCGCCCGGCGGACCGGGACCGCACTCCGGAAGTTCCCGCGCTTCCCGGGGCGGTGGCCATGGACGATCCCCTCCTCGCCGTGGACGTTCAGCCCGAGCGGGACACGTGGCTCCGGATCCTGGCCCTCGAGGATGCCCGGGCCCCCGAGGCCGGGGCTCTCGAGGAGTTCGCGGGCTTCCTCGGGCACCCTGCCGCCGGGATCCGGCGCTCCGCGGTCCGCGCACTCGGGCGACTCGAGCGGGGCGAGGCCGTGCCCCTCGTGGCCCCGGCGCTCGCCGATGCCGACGCCCGGGTCCGGGTCGAGGCGGCGAACGCCCTCGCGCAGGCGGCCTACCGGGGCGAGGGGGTGGGCGAGGCCCGGGACCTCATCGTGGGCCGGCTTCACGTAGAGGAGGACCCGGCGGTGCAGGGGGCGCTGGCCCGGGCGCTCGGGCGTCTCCGGGTCGGGGGTGCGGGGGGCGGAGCCGGTGGGGCGGGTACGGCAGCCAGGTCCGAGGCCGTCCGGTCCGAGCTCGAGGACCGGGCGCTCCGCCTCGCGGCTGTGGCGGCGCTGGAGCCCGATGCGCCGGCGGCGACCGGCCACGACCTCCGCCTCCTGGGGGTGGCCCGGGGGGCCCTCTTCCTCTTCCGGTCTCCCGCCGCTTCCGGGTGGGAGGGCGAGGGGTGGGAGGCCCTCGTGCGCGTCCTCGAGGCGGTGGCCGAGGACGTGTCCGTTGCCGCCCCGGCCCGGGAGGCGGCGGCCCAGGCCCGTGTGGCCGCGGGCACGCCCCTTCCCTCGTGGAGCGAGCGTCTCCTCGGGGCCGACACGCCGGAGCTTCGGAGGATCGCCGCAACCCTGGTGACCGAGCGGGAGTTGCTGGAACGGGCCCTTTCCGACAGCGATGCCACCGTGCGGATCGAAGGGGTCCGGGGGTGGGCGCGCCGCCTGGCGGCCCGGGAAGGGTGCGGCCCACTCCTCCGGGCCCTCGACGACCCGTCGCACCACGTGGCCCTGGAGGCCCTGGACGCCCTCGGCCGGGGGGTCTGCCCCGGGGGCGGGACGGGAGGAAGCGACCTGGTCGAGGCCCAGCTCGAGGTCCTGGCCGGAGGGGTGGGCGAGCTCCGCCCGGGCGCGTGGCACCGCCCGGTCCGCGCCCTCGCCGCGCTGGCCCGCCTCGCGCCGGAGCGGGCACGTCCCCTCCTTTCCTACGTGGTCGCTTTCGAGGACCCCTTCGTCCGGGCCCACGCCGCCCGGATCGCCGGTACCCTGGGCGAGGAGGAGGCGCTCCGGGCCCTCGTACGGGACCCGTCGGCCAACGTGCGGCAGGTGGCGCTCTCGGCCCTCGTTCCCCTGGCCGGTCGGGGCGCCGACCCGATCCTGGTTGAACAGCTCTCCTCCACGGACCCCCAGCTCGTGCAGACGGCGGCCCGGCTTCTCCGAGAAAGCACACCGAGCGAGGAGTCGATGGCGGCCCTCTTCGCCGCCCTCGAGCGGTTCACCGAAGGGGGGCGGGCCACCGACCGCGATCCCCGGGTGGCTCTGCTGGAGCGGATCGCCGAGCTCGGCGATGCCCGGGACGCCCCCCGTCTCGAGCGGTGGCTTGCCGACGGGGATCCCCAGGTCCAGGCCGCCGCCGCCGCCGCCCTCCTGGCCTGGACAGGCGAGGAGCACGAACCCGTGGCCGCGGCCCCCCTTGCCGGACTCCCGCTTCCGGAGTGGTCCGAGATCCGCGAACTCCACGACGGGCTCCTCGAGCTCGTCCTGGAGGGCGGGGGGCTTCCCCGCGCCTCCGCCGTCCGGATCCGGATGCTCCCCCTGGAGGCTCCCACGAGCGCGGCCCGGGTGGTGCGCCTCGCCCGGGAGGGCGCGCTCGATGGCCTCACCCTGCACCGGGTCGTGGCGAACTTCGTCGTTCAGGGCGGAAGCCCCGGCGCGAACGAGTACGCCGGCCACGGCGCCTACACCCGCGACGAGCTGGGCCGGGTGGGGCACTGGGCGGGCACGGTGGGGGTCTCCACCCGGGGCCGGGACACCGGCGACGGCCAGCTCTTCGTGAACCTGGTCCACAACCTCCGCCTGGACCACAACTACACGGTCTTCGGGGTCGTGGTCGAGGGAATGGACGCCGTGGCCGCTGCCCAGGAGGGGGTGACGATCCGGGAGGCGCGGTGGATCCCGGGCGAGACCCCCGCAGACGGGGCTCTGCCAGAGGGTGATGGCGGGTGAAGACCCGGTTCCTCTGGGGCGTCGCCCTCGTCCTCGCGGCCGTGGTGGTCCATTCCGCCTGGTCGGACCGCCGCGCCGAGGCCGACTCACCCCGGGTCCGGGCCGAGGCGGTGCGGGCGGAGGTGCGCGCCGCGCAGGTCGAGGCGGAGGCGTGCCTTGCGGCACTGGAACTCGCCCGGGCACGCTTCGAGGCCCAGACCCGGGAAACCGGGGCGCTGGGGGACCGGATCCGGCGGCTCGAGGCCCTCGACGACCGGGGTGTGCCCGCCGACTCCTACGATGTCTACCTGGAAACGGTGGAGCGCTTCAACGCCTCCATCGAGCGGTGGGAGCTCCGGGGCGAGGCCGTGACCGAGGAGCGCGAGGAGTGCCTCACCCTCGTGGAGGAGCGAAACCTCCTTGCCGACTCGCTCCGGCAGATCCTGATCGAGATGGGATACCTCCCGGCGGAAGAGGACCTCGCGCCCCCCCTCGAGGCCCCCGACGGGCCATCCTGACCCACGCCCCCGGGACCACACCGGTCCCCCATCCCCCGCAAACGCCGCCGCTGGGCGGATCCCGGGAGAGCCCGGTCCGGGCACGCCCCTTGCCCCTTGGCTGGGACCCGGACCCGGGTCGAACGGACCCGGGCCGTTTTCCCGGACGCCGGAGGGATCCCGTGGACAGGGTGCGCGACATCATGGAGCCGGAGGTCATCACCGTTCCGCCGACGATGCCCGTTTCGGAGCTCGCGAGTCTCCTGGATCGCGCCGGGATCACCGGGGCCCCGGTGGTGGACATGGCCGGAGCGCTCCTCGGGATCGTGACGGTGCGCGACGTCATGCGCCTTGCCCGGGAGCTCGCCGAGGTTCCCGAGGCCGCCCGGTGGGGGCTCGGCGCGAGCGTGGCGGACGCCGGGGCCGGGCAACTGGACATTCCCCTCGGCGGGGAGTTCTTTGCCTACTTCGTGACCCCGGGGGGCGGGTTCGTGGACCTGAGGGACCGGATCCGGCAGCTCCCGGACAGCGTCTTCAGCGGCTACACGGTCCAGGACATCATGACCGACGATCCGGTGACCGTTCCGTCCCACATGAAGGTGCGGGAGCTCGCCGGCGTCCTGGTCGAGCGGCGGATCCACCGCGCCCTCGTCGTGGAGGGAGGGCGGCTCGTGGGAATCGCCACCGCCACCGACCTGCTCCGGGCGGTGGCGGAAGGCTGAGCCCGTCACTCCCAGGAGCGGTCCTTCCTTGCGCGGGAGGCGTCCGGGGCGCGGGTCCGGGCCCGGGGTCGGGTACGCCGGTCCCGCTCCGTCGCTCCCGGGGGCCCGTTTCCCGTGCGACCTCCTCCCACTACCTGCCCTCCGTCCATGGCCCGCTGCACCAGGTCGAGGGCGTCATCCAGGGCGAGGAGGCTCGAAAGGGTCTCGTATCCGTGGTTTCCAAGGAGTTCCTCGGGAACCGGGGAAGTCATGACCTCGGACACGAAGGTCTCCCCCGGTGCGCGCCCGCGAGCGATGCACCGGACCACCAGGTCCCGGTCGGTGATCGTTCCCAGCGGACGTTCTTCGCCGTCCACGACCACCAGCGTGTCCACGCCGGAACGGGCCATGACCCGGGCGGCTTCCTCCACCGTGGCGTCAGGGGGGACGGGGGCGACGTGGCGGGAGCGGACACGACCTGCGGACATGGAGGACCTCCTCGGAGGGGGAGCATGCCGAGGCCCGCCCGTGCGACCGCCTCGAAAGGGGGTCGGTCGGGGGCCCGGCGATCCGGGGAGTCGGGGAACATGATGGGGACCCGGCGCCGGTCGCGCCAGCATCTTCGTCCGCGAGCCCGTAGATTGGGGATTCGGAGGCGCCGTCCGTGCCCCCCGTTCACCCCGCGCACCCCGCTTGCACCCCCATGGATCTCAAGGAAGCCCAGGCCCGCGTCGACCAGTGGATCTCGCAGTTCGAGGAGGGCTACTGGCCCCCCCTCGTGAACCTGGCCCGACTGGTGGAGGAGGTGGGCGAACTCGGCCGCGAGCTCAACCACCGCTACGGGGCCAAGGTGAAGCGCGCCGACGAGCCGGAGCAGGACCTGGCCCTCGAGATGGCCGACGTCCTCTTCGTGCTCCTGGCCCTTGCCAACGAGCAGGGGATCGACCTTTCCGACGCCCTCGAGCGGACCCTCGAGAAATACAGGGTCCGGGACTCGGGGCGGTGGGTGCGGAAGGCGGACGACTGACCCCCCCTACCCGCACCGCACCGCCCCCGGCCCCAGCGGCGCACCCCCCCGTTCCATCGACTCCAGCACCATCACGAGGGAGCCCACCACGGGCATGGCGCTCGTGATCTTGACCGGCACCCGGGCGGCATCGTCGGTGAGGTGGAGCACCACCCGCCCCGTCTCGCCGAAGCGGCTCGGGTCCTTCACCTCCATCTCCACCACCCGGGTGTCGAAGGTCCCGGCGGGGACGCGGATCCGCTCCTGCCCCCGGTCGCGGAGTCGTACCGGGCTTCGCTCGGCGTCGAAGTGGAGGTCGAACTCCCGCATCTCCCCCTCTTCCAGGCGCACCGCCCGGGCCAGGTAGATGAAGGAGAGCTCGTCGAGGGGATGCGGGGAGTGGAGCGCCTTCGCCACCCCTCCTTCCGCCTCCCAGAGTCCGGCGCCCGGGTAGAGTCGCACCCGCTCCTCGCGCCCCCCCATGGGGTGGTGCTCCTCCTTCTCGTAGCGGAGCGCGTGGTGGTGCTCCAGGTCCACCACAGACGAGGTCCGGTCCCGGATCCGCATGAGCATGACCCGCCCCTGGAAGGAGAAGTCGAGCTGCACCACCGGGCGCCCCTCGAAGCACGAGGGTTCACCCACCGCCAGCGTCCCGGTCCCCACCTTGCCGAAGACCCCGAAGTCACCGGTGTAGTGAAGTGCCTCGCCCCGGAGCAGGAGCAGCGCCGGCGGATCCTCCGGGGCCGGAGCAAGCCCGGCGCCCCCCACCGGAAGGGGAGCCCACCACAGAAGCGCCCCGACGCCTCCCAGGAGGAGGGCCGGGGCGATCGGAAAGGGTGGCTTCGGCGTCATGGATCCGGTGGCTCGGAGCGCGGAGGGGTACCCTTCCGGCACCTCCGGAAGGGCACCCCTCTCCGCATCCCCCTCAGAAGGAGATGACCCCTTCCACCATGAACCCGCTGAACTTCCCGTCGCGACGGATGTCGGTCATCGGGAAATCCTTGTACTGCTGGTTCACGTACTCGAGCTTCATCACCATCTGGGGGGTGAGGAACCACCCCGCGCCGAGCTGGAACCGGTTCACGCTCACGTCTTCCCCGCTCGCGAGCTCCCCGCTCACCGTGTTGTACCGCGCCCCCACGAAGAGGGACTCGTTGTCGAAGAAGCGGTAGACCGTCTCGCCCGAGAGCTGGGTCCAGGTGCGGTCGTCGGTCTCGTTCGCCGCCTTGCCCGTGGCGCGCTCCAGGTTTCCGAAGAACTCGAGCCCGCCCACCTTCACGAAGGGGTTCAGCACGAGGGCGGTGACCTCGCTCCGGAGCCCGGGGTTGATGCGCCCCGAGGTGAAGTTGCCCGCGAGGGTGGCCGCCGTGTTCTCCATCACGAAGTAGTAGCGCGAGCCCGCCCGGTCGCCACCGTACAGGGTGTTGTTCAGCGACTTGTCGGTGGTGTAGAAGGACCCGGTGACGCGCACCCGCAGGTTCTCCTCGATCTGCCGGTCGAAGCCCACCTTCCCGTAGATCGAAGGGGCCCGCTCGTCGGGGCGGATCACGCTTCCCTGGATCTCTCCGCCGGTGACCGCGAGCATGGCGAGCGCGCCCGACGGGTGCCGGAAGAGAAACTCACCCCCGATCTCGGTGGTGAAGGCGTCCATGATCAGGTTTCCCACGAAGGGGTTGTACATGGCGTTCCCGTTGTCGGTGCGCCGGAAGTGTGCATCCCCGTAGTTGATCTCGAAGTGCCCGGCACGGACGGTCAGGTAGTCCATGAGCGAGTGGAAGAAGTCCACGTCCAGGGGCGACTTGTCGATCTGCACGTACCCGCCCTTCACCCAGGCCTCCGGGTGGTTCCGTGACGACAGGTAAGTGGTCAGGTTCACCTGGATCCCGTCGGCGAGCTGCGCGCCCAGGTGGAGGTTCGCCGTGGCCAGGTTGAACCCGGGGGCGATGTTCCGGAGCACGAGGGGGTTCAGCGAGGTCGCGTCCGACGGCTCCCCGTGGGCGTTCTCGTGCGAGAGCGCCTGGAACTGCTGGGTGAAGGACGCACCCCAGAAGATCTGGAAGCCCCGGTAGGGGGTGTCGGTCCGGGGCGCCTCGAAGATGTTGATCCCGTACTTGTCGTACGGGCGAAAGTGCTGGAGTTCGGTGTTCGAGAGCTGGGCCTCGGCGGCGGCCGGGGCCAGGATCATCGCCGCAGCGGCGAGAAGCAGGGTCGAACGGATGCGGTTCATGGCGAATCCCTCCAGGGGGATCTGAGGTGTCGGTCGTGCGTGGTGGATCCAGGGCTCCGGCGGGTCAGCGCGGCGCCACGGTGAGATCGAAGTGGACCTGGACGTCCTCGTGCACGCGGAGCGTCCCGAGCATGAGCCGGGGCGGGCGCACCCCCCACCGGGTCATGTTGAGCTCGTGGACCCCCTGCACGCGGAGCGCACCCCCCGGGGCCTCGGTGGCGTTCGCCACGAGGGTGATCGGGTGGGTCTGCCCCAGCATTTCCAGGGTGCCCCTGAGCTCGAGCCGCACCGTGCCGTTCGCCGGGGCGGAGGCGGTGTAGCGCTCCATCCGGAAGCGGATCTGCGGGTGGCGGTCGCGCTCGAGGGCGTTCCACATGTGGTCGTTCATGGTGTCGTTGTCGCAGTCGAGGCGCGCCGTGGGCACGTCGAGCTGGAGCGACTGAACGGCCCCCGCCACGTCGGCGAGGGCGAGGGTGGCACCGTCCGCCCCGCTGACCCGCGCCGCGATCTCGCCGGCGGCGCAGCTCCAGGAGCGAACGGTCGACCCCCCGTCCACCCGGAGCGAACCACTCACGTCGTACGCGGGCGTGCCCTGGGCGGAGAGGAGGGAAGCGGAGGCCGCGAGCCCCACCACGAAGAGGGCGGGGCGGAAGGCGGCGCTATGAAGACGGGATGACATCGTCGATTCTCCCGGACGTCGTGGACTCGGTATTCAAAGTCCGGACACGTCGCCCGGACGGAGGCCCCAAGGGGCAAGGGCGGTGCCATGCGGTGCGCTGTGGGTCTCCGGTCTCCCAAGTGTATTTCCTTCAGGGAGATGCGGCGCGGGTGGGTGGGGTTTCGGGGGGCGGCCATGCGCGCCCCCCGGGGACCCAGCGCCCCGAAACCGCTACAGAGCGGGACACAATGTCCTATTCGGGCGTGCGGAGGGGTGGGAGGGGGGGCGCCTTGATGGGGGCCGGTGTCCACTTGCGCTCCTCGTCACGGCGGGGCCAGGATGGGGCTCGGTGGTGGGTCCGTCGGGCCGACGGGACCCGCGCGTCCCTTCTCACTCCACGGCGCCATGAGTCTTCCACCCCCGCCTCGGTTCGCACGCCTCCTCGGCGCCTCCTGCACGTGGGCGCTCGCGAGCGCCTGCGGGCTCGGGGGGGAGGACTCCGGCCTGGATGCGCACGCGCCGGCCCGAACCCTTGCCGGGTGCGACCCGTGCTCGATCGCCCTCGAGGAGTTCGCGGTGGTCACGGACCGCGATGCTCCCGGGGACGCGCGGCTCACGATTCCAACGGCGGTCACCGTCGACCACCGGGGAAGGCTCTATGCCGCCGAGGCCGGAGCGCAGCCGGCCCGGATTCTCGTGTTCGATTCCTCGGGCGTCCCGGCGGAGGTGTTCGGGTCGAGGGGAGACGGGCCGGGCGAGTTTCGCGCTGCGGCCCCGCCGATTGTCACCCCGGAGGGCGAGCTCATGACGTTCGATGCCATGGCCCGGAAGGTGGTGTTCCTGAACGACGACCTCGGCTTCGACCGCGAGGTGAGGCTTCCCTTCGCTCCCCGGCTTCCCCTGGAGGGGGGGCGCCTCCTGGTGCATCACCATGTACCGGAGCCGGACCGGGTCGGCCACGGCTTCCACGTGATGACGGAGTCCGGCGTGATCGAGCGGTCCTTCGGCGGATCGGGTCCCCTGGACCCGGAGCAGCCGTGGCTCTTCTTCCACACCTTCGCCGTCGGGCCGGACGGGCTCCTCTGGACCACGCCGAGCGAGGCGCAGCTCGACCTCCGCCTCCTTGATCCCCGCGACGGATCCGAAGTCAGGGCGCTCCCCACCTCCTGGCCCCACTTCCAGCCGATGAAGCCGGGGCTTGGGCGCGACGCGCGGCGCTTTCCCGCCACGTCGTCGGTGCAGGGTCTCATTCCCGAGCCCGAACAGGGGCTCCTGTGGCTCCTCATCCAGACGCCCAGGAGCGACTGGCGGCCCTCGAGGGACCCGTCCGTTCCCATACCCGTCGAGGAGGAGGTTACCCACGAGGATCGGGTGGCCGCGTTCCTGTGGGTCGTCCTGGCCGTGGACGATATGTCCGGCGAGATCCTCGCCGAGCGGGAACTCGAAACCCCCCACTTCGTGAGCCCCGGAAACGACTTCCTGACTTCGTGGGGCCGGTTGGAGGGCGATGACGTGGTCATCCCCCTCGTCCGGCCCCGGCTTGAGCAGGGGGGCTGAACAGCCTCAGCGGTACACGTCCCGCCGATGGCCGATCCGTACGACGGTGACCACCAGTTCGTGGTCGATGATTTCGTAGAGGATGCGGTAGTCGCCCTGGCGGAGACGGTACTTCTCCTCGCCGCTCAGCCTGGTGCACCCGGGGGGACGTGGGTCGGAGGCGAGGCCCTCGATTCGACGCACGATTCGCATGCGGTCCCGGAGGGGGACGGCCTCGAGTTCGCGGGCTGCGGACCGCTTGATGCGGACGCTATAGCTGGCCACGCCGCTTCATGTCGCGGACGAAGTCCTCGAAGGCGAGGGTGGGCTCGTCGGCCCGGTCACGGAACGCCGCGAGATCGTCGGCGTCTTCGGCCAGGGCCTCCCGGACCGCGGTGTTCACCAGCTCGGAAATGCTCTGGTCGGTCTCCGCGGCCTTCAGGCGAAGGGCCCGGTGGACGGATTCGTCGAAGTAGACCGTGGCACGCTTGGCGGTAGACATGTCCGAACGATAGCGTCATGACGTCATGACGTCCAGCCTCCACGCCGGCGCGGCCCTCACCCCGAAACCCCCGCCAGCACCTCCACGAACCGGTCGATCTCCGCCTCGGTGTTGTAGAAGTGGGGTGAGACCCGGCCGTGGCCGGGGCGGTGGTGGTAGGCCGTGACGAGGGCGAACCCGGCGATTCGGCACGGCCGCCGCCGTGCCTCGAACTGAAGCCCTTGACAGCCCCCCCCCCCTAGAATCGCTGGATGGCGGTTGGCGTGCCGGGTCTCCGACCGCCCGTTCCAGGCCCCGCCGCCCACCTCCGCCGCCGATCGAAAGGGCGACCCCCGGGCGGGGCGCGTTCGATCCGGCCGGGCACTTCACCGCCGCATTCAGACCGAGGCAGTCGAAAATGATCGGACGATCACCTCTGGCCAGCCGGGTGCGGTCGCGTTCGGAAAGCTCCGTGAACTGGCCGCGCACCGCAGGTCCAGCGAACCACCCGCGAACTCCGCAGTTTGCGATCGCCGTCGGATGCTGCAACCTTCAATCCGCGTGATGGCCAACACGCTGGGGGGGGGTAGCGTGGGAGTGGCACGACGCGCTGAATTGCGGCGTGCCGGATACTGCTCCCCTGGTCTGCCCCGGCGCTGTCTCCAAGATCGAGGCCATGGCGGACCTCGACCGCTTCCTCATGACATACGAATTTACACAGGGAACCGGAGCGAGCCCCGAGGGCGGGCCCTTGTGGCCGGAAGGGAGTCAGTGGATCGAAGACAACTGCCTGCCCAATGGGATCGGCGTATGACATGGACACCCGTCCGGGCAAGACCGCAGTGTTTGCAGGGCCCGCGCTTTTACCGCTTGTGAAACGGTCGTATCCTCGAGAGCCCGCCCTGACCGGCGCCAACCAGGAGTAGCTCGATGAGCCTCACACGTCTCGCCGTTCCAAGGGTCGCATGCGGCCTGGCGCTCTCCCTTTCCTTCGTGACGCCTCCCGGCCCGACCGGCCTCGTGTCTGCCCAGACCGGCCTCCAGGCGCATTCCCGAGCCGAAGTGGCAGCGGGAGCGGTCGCCGCACTCCGGTTCCTCGAGGCCGAGGGCCACCTGGGGCCGTACCCGATCCCCATCACCGGGGGCGAGCCCATGCGCTCCGACCCGCCCCGGTTCGCACGGGTCATCATGAAAGAGGGAGGCGCGCCCTGGGAGGCGAACTGGCGAACCCGGAGGCTCTCCCTCGACGTCACCCCCCTCGTGCTCGAGCACATCGAGGACGGCGCGGACCGGATCGCCACCCTGGTGCGCTGCTCCGGGGACCCCGAGACCTGCCGGGGCGTGCACTCGGGGTACCGACCGGTCATGGTTTTCGTCGCTCCCCCCGAAGAGGCCCACCCCGATGACCTCGTCCTGCAATTCGAGGTGATGCAGGTCAACTGGGTTCCGGGCGACGTCGTCACCAGCGTCGCCCAGGCCTACTTCCGGGTGCGGATCGTTCCTCCCGCGCGGTCCGGCGAGGCACCCACCGTGCGCCTTCTGAGCCAGGCCGAAGACACGGTCCACCTGGAGCTCGTGCCTTCGGGGTGAGCGGCCCGGCGACCGCTACTCGAGCCTCCTGAACGTCGCCCGTGCCTGCCGCCCGTGTGCGCGCTCAGGCCCGGATCCCCGCCAGCACCTCCACGAACCGGTCGATCTCCGCCTCGGTGTTGTAGAAGTGGGGCGAGACCCGGACGTGGCCGGGGCGGTGGTCCACGATGATCCCCTTTCCTGCGAGGGCGGCCACCGTCTCGGCGGGGCGGGGGTGGCGGACCATGACGAGGGCGGTCCGGTGGGCCGGGTCGTCCGCCATGGTGAGGGCGAACCCTGCGGCCGAAAGTGCTTCCACGAGGCGGTTCGTGAGGGCCCGGTTCGTGGCCTCGATCCGGTGGATTCCCACCTCGTCGATGATCTCCTGCCCCCCCTGGGCGGTGTGGACGGTGGGAAGCGCCGGGGTCCCCATTTCGAAGCGGCGGGCGTCGGCGCGGAAGGCGAACCCCTCGAGGTCGAAGGCGAACATGTCTTCTGCCGCGAACCACGAGGTGATCCGGGGGTGGAGCCCGGGAATGAGCCCTTCGCGCACGTAGAGGTAGGCGAGCCCCGGCCCCCCCAGGAGCCACTTGAGGGGGCCCGCCGTGTAGACGTCGACGCCCGCAGCGCGGACGTCCACCGCCACCTGCCCCGCACCCTGGTAGCCGTCGATGAGGGAGAGGGCCCCGGCCTCCCGGGCGATCCGGGCCAGGGAGGAAATGTCCTGCCGGTACCCGGTGGTATAGAAGACGTGGGAGGTGGCGAGGAAGGCCGTTCGCTCGTCCACCACTTCCTGGAACTGCTCGGGGCGGATCCCGACCCCGTCTTCGCTCCGGAGCACCACGAGCTCCACCTCGGGCTTCACGACGAACTGGTGCCCGAGCGTCGGGAAGTCGAGCTCGGTGATCACCACCTTCGGCCGCGCCCGCCAGTCCATGCTCTCCGCCACCGACGAGAGCGCCACCGAGGTGGAGGGCGAAAGCGCGAGCTCGTGGGCCTCCGCCCCGAGAAATGAGGCGACCTGTCCCCTCAGGGAGCCCAGGCGTCCCATCCAGTGCTCGTACCACGCCGAGGCTCCCATCGTGTGCCAGAGCCCGAGGAACTCCCCGAGGCGGGTCTCGGCCCGCTCCGAAAGCGCGCCCAGCGAGCAGGAGTTCAGGTAGAGGGAGTGGCCCAGGATCGGGAACTCCCCGCGAAGCCGCTCGCGCTCGGCGGGGGAAAGGGGGCGGGGGTCCGGCATGGGCGTGGGGGAGCGGGGGTTTCTGGGGGGCTCAGCGTGCAGGGAGGTGCGCCCCACGGTAGGTTGGAGCGCGCCCCGGTACAACCCGGGGAGGCGGGGGTTCCCGCGCGCACGCTTCCTGCATGGTCGCCCCGGCATGACCACCACCTCGAGCAGCCCGAATCCAGAGCCCGACGCCCCCGGCGGCACCGCGGTCCTCCAGGCGCGCGGCATCACCCGGGTGTACCGCATGGGAGAGGTGGACGTGCACGCCCTTCGCGGCGTGGACTTCGAGCTCCGCGAGGGGGAATTCCTGGCCCTCCTGGGAGCCTCGGGGAGCGGAAAATCCACCCTCCTGAACATCCTGGGGGGGCTCGACCGCCCCACCTCGGGCGAGGTGCGCTTCCGCGACCAGGACCTCTCCCGCGCCGGAGACCGGGAGCTCACCGAGTACCGGCGGCGGCACGTGGGCTTCATCTTCCAGTTCTACAACCTCATGCCCTCGCTCACGGCCCGGGAGAACGTGGCCCTCGTGACCGACATCTCCCGACGGCCCATGCGCCCCGAGGAGGCCCTCGAGCTCGTGGGACTGAAGGACCGGATGGACCACTTCCCCTCCCAGCTCTCCGGGGGCGAGCAGCAGCGGGTGGCGGTGGCCCGGGCGGTGGCGAAGCGTCCCGAACTCCTTCTCTGCGACGAGCCCACCGGTGCCCTCGACTAC
>JBJHCE010000040.1:0-21069 GCA_050485865.1 Gemmatimonadales bacterium
AGGGCGATTGCCGCATCCTCCTTGACGCGGCGGGTCGCGTGGAGCCCCTCCACGAGGGCCACGGTGAGCACCCCGGTGGCCGCCGCCGCAAGGATCAGGACCGGGGATGCCAGGTCCCGGACCCAGAAGAAGGCGAGGACGATCCCGAGGAGGATCGAGTGGGAAATGGCGTCGGAGAGGAGCGCCATGCGCCGGAGCACGAGGAAGCACCCGGGGAGCGCACAGGCCACGGCCACGACGACGGCCAGGAGCTGGACCTCGAGATCCATGGCGTTCATGGCTCTCCGCCCCTGGTCTGCCGAGGGCCCTTCGCGAGACGCTCCGCCTCCGCCGCGCCGTCCGGGGTGATCCCCCAGCGCCCCTCGGCGGTGCGCGTGGCCCACCCCCGGGCCTCGAGGGTCCGGAGGCTCGCCCTGACCCCCCGCTCTCCCCCGGCCATGGCCTCGAGGGTCGCCACAGGGTGCGGGTGGGGGGCGCCGCCATGCTCCCGGGCGAGGGCCTGGAGGTCCAGGAGGACCGCGTCGGCCCGGATCCCCCGGCGCACCCGGGCCGAACGCAGCGCCTCGGCCACGAGCCCCCGCCCCGGAGCCGCGAGGAGGGAGACCACGACGAGGGCGCTCGCCACGAGAACGATGGTGGGCCCGGTGGGCACCCCCCGGGCCGTGGCGGAAAGCGCTGCCCCCGTGACCCCCGCCGCCGCCCCGAGCCCCCCGGCGAGGATCACCATGACCCGGAGCGAGTCGGTCCACTGCCGGGCGGCGGCGGCGGGAGCCACCACGAGGGCGCTCATGAGGACGACCCCCACCATCTGGAGTCCGAGCACGATGGCCACCACGAGGAGCCCGGTGAGGAGGAGGTCCACCCGGCGTACCGCCATTCCCAGCGCCTGGGCGTAGTCCGGGTCGAAGGTGAGGAGTTTGAACTCCTTCCAGAAGAGGACGAGGAGGAGCACCGCCACCCCGCCCACCCCGGCCACCAGGGCCACGTCACCGGGGAGCACGGTGGCCGCCTGCCCGAAGAGGAAGGTGTCGAGCCCCGCCTGTCGGGCGTCCGGGCGTCGCTGCACCCAGGTGAGGAGCACCATGCCCGCCCCGAAGAAGACCGAGAGCACGATCCCGAGGGCCGTGTCCTCCGGGAGACGCGCCCCCCGTACGATGGCGATCACCGCGAGGGTCCCCACCCATCCGGCCAACGCGGCTCCGAGGACGAGGACCGGGGTGGCCCTCGATCCGGTCAGGATGAAGGCGAGGACGATCCCCGGGAGCGCGGCGTGCGAGATCGCATCCCCGAGCAGACTCTGGCGGCGGAGGACGGCGAAGCACCCCAGGGCTCCCGCGAGCGCCCCGAGCACCGCCGCCCCGAGCGCCACGGTCCGGAGGGTGAAATCGAAGAAGAGCCCGTGGAGGAGCTCGAGGGGACTCATGGGCGCCCGGGCTGCACGGCCGGGTGGAGGAAGGGGACCCGCCCCCCGTAGCAGGCCCGGAGGTTCTCCTCGGTGAAGACCTCGGCCACCGGCCCCGACGCGATGCGCCGCACGTTCAGGAGGACCACGTCGTCGAAATACTCCGGTACGGTCTGGAGGGCGTGGTGTACCGCGATCACCGTGTCCCCCCGGGCGCGGAGCTCCGACAGCACCTCCACGATGGCCCGCTCCGTGCGGGCGTCGACCCCCTGGAAGGGTTCGTCCATCAGGTAGATGGGCGCCTCCTGGACGAGAGCACGGGCGAGGAAGACGCGCTGCTGCTGTCCCCCGGAAAGCTGCCGGATCTGCCGCCCCTCGAAAGCCTCCATCCCGACCTTGGCAAGGGCCCCGAGGGCCGCCTCGCGCTCCCGTCGACCCGGGCGGCGGAACCAACCGAGGCGCCCGTAGGTCCCCATGGTCACCACGTCGAGGACCGAGGTCGGGAAGTCCCAGTCCACGGACCCCCGCTGCGGCACGTACGCGACCTGGCGCCGTCCCTCCCGCACCGGGCGCCCGAGGATCCGGATCCGTCCCGCCGCGGGTCGGACGAGCCCCAGGATCGACTGGATCAGCGTCGTCTTCCCGGCGCCGTTCGGCCCCACGATGGCCGAGAGCGCCCCGGTCCGGAAGGTGACGTCCACGTCCCAGAGAACAGGCTGCTCCCGGTAGGCCACCGTGAGGTCGTTCACCTCGATGGCGGGCGTCCGCACCCCCGCCCCCCGTTCGTCAGTCGGTTCCATTACCGGCGAGCGCTCCCACGATCGTGTTCACGTTGTGGCGGATCATTCCAGGGTAGCTTCCCTCCGGGGTCCCCGCGCTCCCCATGGCGTCGGAGAAGAGGGTCCCCCCGATCTCCACCGCCCCGCCCCGGGCCAGGACCGCGCGCCGCACCGCCTCCACCGTGCGCGGGGGGATCGAGCTCTCGATGAAGATCGAGGGGATGCGCCGCTCGATCAGGAACCCGGCCAGCTCCTGGACGTCGGCGGCGCCGGCTTCGGTCACCGTGGAGAGCCCCTGGAGCCCCCGCACCTCGACCCCGTAGGCCCGGCCGAAGTAGTGGAAGGCGTCGTGGGCGGTGACGAGAACCCTCCGCTCCGGGGGGATGCGCTCGATCTCTGCCCGCACCCAGGCATCGAGGGATTCGAGCTCCCGGTCCAGCTCCTCCCACCGGGCCTGGAACGCCTCGGCACCCTCGGGATCCATGTCCGCCAGCACGTCGCGGATCCCCCGGGCCACCTCCCGCCAGAGGGACACGTCGGACCAGAGGTGGGGGTCCCACGCCCCCTCGAACTCCGGGGGCGAGAGGAGGAGCTCGCGGGGCACGACGCTCGTGACGGCGTGGGTCCGGGTCCGCCCCTGCATCTCGTCGAGGACCTCGGAGAGGGCCGCTTCGAGGAAGAGCCCGTTGTAGAGCACGAGGTCTGCGGCGGCGAGCGCCCGAAGGTCCCCCGCCCCGGCGCGGTACAGGTGGGGGTCCACCCCGGGCCCCATGAGCCCGCGGACGAGGATCCGGTCTCCCCCGATCCGCTCCGCCACGTCGGTGATCATCCCGATGGTGGCCACGACCCGGAGTCGCGGGTCGTCCGCGCTCCGGCCCTCGTCGCCTCCACCCGACCCTCCGCATCCCGAAAGGAAGAGCAGAAGGACGAGGGCGCCGACGGTGGGGTGCACCCGCCGGAGTCGGCGGGCCAGGATCGGACGACGGAGAGCGGGGGTCACGGCGGGGGACTCGGGCGGTGGGGGAGCGGGTTACGTTTTAGGTCAGCCTAACTTTCGTTTCGCTACATTCGGTCGTCAAGGGCTCCGTCCCTTCCGTCCTGCCGACCCGCGGCGGCCGGAGGGGGTCCGGGGCCCCTTCCCCACCCCCCCCCCGGATCCGCCCCCGCCACCCCGTCGATGCTCGCCCGCCGCGCCCTCCAGATCGCCACCGGCACCCTCGTGGGGCTCGCCGTCGTCGCCGCCCTGGTGCTCCTCACGCCGCCCCCGCCGGGGCCCTGGGACTGGGAGGGTGCCTCGCCGCCCCCTCAGCCCTATCCGGCCCCGACGCTCGAGCTCGACGACGTCGACGGCAACCGTGTGAACCTCGCGTCCTTCCGGGGCCGCACCACCATCGTCTTCTTCGGCTTCACCCACTGCCCCGACGTGTGCCCCGCCACCCTCCTGAACCTGGGGCGCATGCTCGACGACATGCCGCGCCGGGAGGCCGACCGGATCCAGGTGGTCTTCGTGAGCCTCGACCCCGAGCGGGACACCCCCGAGCGGATGCGGAGCTGGCTTGCGAACTTCCACCCGTCGATCGTGGGACTCACCGCCTCGCGGGACGAGGTGTGGGCGCAGGCGGCGGCGTGGGGGGTGCATGCGGCCATCGTGCCGACGGTCGTGCCGGGGGCGGACGCGGGAGATCACGGGGACCACGAAGAACCCGACCCCCACGCGGGGCACGGGGCCCACGACCACGACACGGGCCCCTGGGGACTCCCCGAGGGCCTCGACCGGGTCGTGTACCCCGCGGCCCCCGGCGCCTATTCGGTGGACCACACCGCGCGCTCCTTCGTGGTGGACCGGCAGGGACGGATCGTTCTCTTCCTCGCTCCCTTCCAGGGGCCCGAGGCCATGGCCGCCGACCTGAGGCGGGTGATCCGGTGAGGGGGCGCATGTTCCGGGCCCTGCTGGCCCTGGCCCTCCTCGCCGCCCTCCCCGCGTGCCGGGGCGACGCGGCGGTCGGCGACCTGGCCGGCTACCGGGTGGACGTGGCCATCGCCCCCACCCCGCCCCTCGTCGGCGACAACCGGGTGGTCCTCACCCTCCGCGACCCCGACGGCGCCCCGGTCACCGGGGCCCGGGTGACCCTCGAGGGGACGATGACCCACGCCGGGATGGTGCCGGTCGAGGCCGACGGCACCCCGGAAGGGAGCGGACGCTACCGTGTCGACCCCTTCCCCTTCACCATGGCCGGGGACTGGATTCTCCTCGTGCACGTGACCCTCGCAGACGGCCGCGGGGGGACCCTCCGGCGGGAGACCAGGGTGGTGGCCGGACCCTCCGGCGGCTGACGTGCCCCGCGCCGCTGCGCCGGCTCCCCGGCCCCCCCTCGATCTCCTCCGCCTCCCCCTTCTCGGGACCTTCCTGGGATGGAGGCACGCGCGCACCACGCTCCAGTTGGTGTGCCTGGCCCTCGCGGCGGTCATTCTCCTCGACGGATTCTTCGGGCCCCAGCTCGCCCCGCGGAACCTGGCCGGCGTCCTCCCCTGGGTGCACTGGCGGGGGTTCGTGGTCCTCGCCCTCCTCGTGGTGGGGAACCTCTTCTGCATGGCGTGCCCCTTCATGCTCCCGAGGCGCCTCGCGAAGCGCTTCCTCCCCGCCGACCGGAGCTGGCCCCGCCTCCTCCGCTCGAAGTGGCTCGCCGTGGCCCTCCTCCTGGTCTTCTTCTGGGCCTACGAGGCCTTCTCCCTCTGGGCGAGCCCCTGGCTCACGGCATGGGTGGCGGGCGCCTACTTCCTCGGCGCCTTCGTGGTGGACGGCTTCTTCAAGGGGGCGGCGTTCTGCCGGTGGGTCTGCCCCATCGGGCAGTTCCACTTCGTCCATGGCATGGCCTCCCCCTTCGAGGTCCGGGTACGGGATGCGGAGGTCTGCGGCCGGTGCACCACGAAGGACTGCATCCGGGGGCGCTACGCCCCGGGGGCGGGCGCGGTCCCGGGCGGCGGACCGGAAGGGGCGGGGTCCTCCCCCGCCTCGGCGTGGGAAGGGCGCCCCCTGGCACCGGATCCGGCGACGGGCCGGCTGGCGCTCGCCGGCGCGGGAGGGGTGGCGGCGTCGGGGCGGGCGCTGGGGCGGGCCGGGCTCCTCCAGGGCGGATGCGAGCTCGCGCTCTACCTGCCGCGGAAGGAAGGGAACCTCGACTGCACCTTCTGCATGGAGTGCATCCAGGCCTGCCCCCACGACAACGTGGGGATCCTGGCCCGCTCGCCCCTCCGGGACCTTTCCTCGCCCCGGACCCGGTCCGGGGTGGGCCGCATCCAGGCGCGCCCGGACCTGGCGGCGCTCGCCCTGCTCCTCGTCTACGCCGCCTTCGTGAACGCCTTCGGGATGGTGGAGCCCGTCTTCCGCCTCCAGGGGTGGGCGGCGGCGACGCTCGGCATCACGTCGCGGGGGGTCCTCCTGGCCCTCCTCTTCGCCGTGGGGCTCGTGCTCCTCCCCCTGGTTCTGACCGGGGTCACGGCAGGGGTGAGCCGGCGGCTTTCCCGATCGGAGGACTCCCTGGTGGAGACCGGATCGAGGTACGCCTGGGGCCTCGTTCCCCTGGGTCTCGGCATGTGGGCCGCCCACTACCTCTTCCACTTCCTCGTGGGAGCACTCACCGTGGTCCCGGTGGTCCAGCAGTACCTGGCCGACCTGGGGCTCCCCGCCGGGGAGCCGGGGTGGGGGCTCGGGGCCATCGTTCCCGAAAGCTGGCTCTCCCCGGTGAAGCTCCTTCTCCTCCAGGGCGGGCTTCTCCTGTCCCTCGCGGCGCTCTGGCGCATCGCCCGGGGGGCCGCCCCCGGGGCCCGGAACCGGGCGGCGCGAGCCTTCCTCCCCTGGGCGATCCTTGCCACGGGGCTTGCGGGGGCCGGGATCTGGCTCCTCCTTCAACCCATGGAAATGCGGGGGACCTTCATGGCGCCGGGGCCCCTCCTCCTCTTCGGGACCGTGCCCTGAAGGCACGCCCGCCCCACGATCCGCCCGTGCCCCACTCCCATCCCATGCACCGCCCCGACTCCTCACCCATGGATCACCCCTCGAACCGCCGTCGTGCCCTCAGCGTGGCCGTCACCATCCTCGCGGGCGCCCTGGTCGGGCTCCTGGGCGCGCCCCCTTCCGCAGTGGCGAACGGAGGGACCCTCCGCCTCGCGAACGTCCCCATGGGGGCCTACCTGGTGTCGGTATTCACCGACCCCACCCCGGTTCGCCCCGATTCCCTGGACGTGAGCGTCCTGGTCGTGATGGCCTCGAACGGCGCGGTGGCGGAGGGGGTGGACGTGACCCTCAGGACGCGGCACCTGGAGGGGCTTGCCCCCGATTCCGAGCGGGCGGCCACCCGGGAAGCCGCCGACGACCCGCGCTACCACGCGGCCAAGTTCGGACTGGGGGCGGAGGGGCCCTGGGAGATCCGGGTCTCGGTGCGCGGTCCCGAAGGCGCCGGAGCGGCGGCCTTCGAGGTGCGCGCCCGGGAGCGGGGACTCCTGGGGCACCCGGCGGTGCTGGTCCTCCTGGCGCTCCTCCCCCTCCTTCTCGTGGGAGGGTGGATCTTCCGCCAGGGAGATGCGGAGGGCGAAGCCGGGGCGGGGTGAGGACCCCGGAAGGCCTCAGCCCATTCGCTCGTCGATGAGCCTGCGCATCCGCTCGAGATCCTCCCGCGGGAGCTCCCGGTCGGAGACGAGCTGGGTGAGAAGGGCCTCGGGAGAGTCGGAGAAGAGCTTGTGAAGGAGCCGGTTCAGGTGGCTCTCCCGGGCGTCGTCCCGGGCCACCGTGGGGAAGTACCGGTAGGCACGGCCCTCTTCCTCGTGGTCCACGAACCCCTTCTCCTCGAGGGTGCGGAGAATGGTCAGCACCGTGGTATAGGCGAGCGGGTCGGCGAGAAGGTCCTTGACCTCCGCCACGGTCCCGGTGCCCCGGTCCCAGAGCACGTTCATGATGTCGAGCTCACGTTCGGTGAAGATCGCCTGTTTCGTGGACACACGGCCCCCCGGGGACTTGGGTACGACAAATATCGTTTGCGATGCCTACAAACGTAGCCGGGAGACCGCCCCCCGGTCAATCGGATTCGTCCCGGCTGCGCCGCCCCGTCCCCCGACGGGGTCAGGGATCCGAACCCACGAGGACCTCCACCCGGGACGCGGTCTCGAGGGCACGGGTCCGGGCCTCCGCCACGGTGGCGCCCCGGGCAAGGGCGACCCCCATGCGTCGGAAGGGCCAGGCGCGAGGCTTTCCGAATATGCGGAGCTGGGAGGTCTCGACCTCGAGGGCCCGGTCCACACCCCCGTATCCTTCCACCGGTCCTTCCCGGTCCGCCAGGATCACCGCCGACGCAGAGGGTCCGGCGTAGGAGAGGATCGGGATCGGGAGCCCCATGATCGCCCGGAGGTGGAGGTCGAACTGCGAAAGGTCCTGCGCGATCATGGTCACCATTCCGGTGTCATGGGGGCGCGGTGACACCTCGGAGAAGATGACCTCGTCTTCGGTCACGAAGAACTCGACGCCGAAGACCCCCGCCCCTCCAAGCCGTCCGGTCACGGCCCGGGCGATCTCCTCGGCGGCGGCCACGACCTCGGGAGCCAGTCCCGCGGGCATCCAGGACTCCCGGTAGTCTCCCTGCTCCTGCCGGTGGGCGATGGGCTCCACGAACCGCGTGGTGCCGTCGCGTTCCCGGATCGTGAGGAGGGTGACCTCGGTGTGGAAACGGACGAACTCCTCGACGATGACCCGGGGCTGGTCGCTCCGCCCCCCCTCGACAGCCCGGATCCATGCTTCCTCCACCTTCGCCGGGCCGGTCACGGTGGACTGCACCTTTCCGGACGAGGACAGCACGGGCTTCACGACGACCGGGAAGCCCAGGGTGTCACAGGCGGCCCTGAGCCCCTCGAGGCCGTCGGCAAAGGTGTAGCGCGGCGTCCGGATTCCGAGCTCACGCGCCGCCATCTCCCGGCCCGCCTCCCGGTCCATGGCCCGCCAGGCGGCCTCGGCGCTGGGGACGACCCGGAACCCTTCCTCCTCGAGGACGCGAAGACGCTCCGAACGGATCGCCTCGATCTCGGGAACGACGTAGTCGGGGGCATGGCGCCGGATCACCTCCTCGAGGGCGTCGCCGTCCAGCATGGGGAAGACCTCGGAGGCGTCGGCCACCTGCATCGCCGGCGCGCCGGCGTAGCGATCGCAGGCCACGACCCGGAGGCCCAGCCGCTGCGCTGCAATGGCCAATTCCTTCCCGAGCTCGCCTGCACCCAGGAGAAGGATCGTCTTCGGGAGGGGGGGAAGGGTCGGACTCATGGTGCGGCGCCTCGCGTGCGGGAGAGGGTTCCGACCGGAAGGTACGGGGTGTCCGGGCGGGAGGGAATCGGGTATCTTCGGCCCGCCTGCAGCCGGCGGGGGACCGCCGGCCGCTTCGTCCGGAACCCCCGCCACCCTGGATCGTGCCCCCCGCCCCCCTTCCCTCCGACCCCGACGCCCTGCACCGGCTCCTCGCGGAGCGCCTGGGGGGGATGCGGATCCAGCGGGACCGCCCCCTGGCTCCCCTCACCACCTTCCGCATCGGGGGACCGGCGGACCTCCTCGTGGAAGCGCACACCGCCGACGAGCTGGTCCGGGCCCTCCTTGCCGCCCGGGAGCTCGGCATCCCCCACTTCGTGCTCGGACGGGGCGCGAACATCCTGGTGGGCGACCGGGGGTTCCGCGGGCTCGTGATCCACTCCCGGGTGGGAGGGATCGAGTTCCCGGGCGAGGGTCGCGTGCGGGCCGGGGCCGGGGTGGACATCTTCCCCGACCTCATCGTCGAGACCGTGCGTCGGGGGCTCGGAGGGCTCCACCACTTCGTGGGGATCCCGTCTTCGGTGGGAGGCGCCCTCTGGCAGAACCTCCACTTCCTCTCGCCGGCCCCGGAACGGGAGCGCACCGTCTTCATCGAGGAGGTGCTCGAGTCCGCCGAGATCCTCACGGAAGAGGGAGCCCGGACCACCGTGGGGGTGGAGTACTTCGAGTTCGGCTACGACCAGTCGGTCCTCCACCACCGCGACGACCGGGTCCTCTCCGCCACCTTCCGCCTCGACGCCGCTCCGGAGGCGGAGCTCCGCCGGGTCATGACGGAGAACCTCCGGTGGCGGGACGACCGACATCCCGATCTCTGGCTCTACCCCTGCGCGGGGTCGATCTTCCAGAAGATCGAGGGGATCGGCGCCGGCCGGCTCATTGACGAGTGCGGGCTCAAGGGGCACGTGCATGGCGCCGCCGGAATCTTCCACCGGCACGCGAACATCATCGTGAACCTGGGAGGGGCGACCGCCGCCGAGGTCACGTACCTGGTGGAGCTCGCCCGGGAGACGGTCCTCCGGGAAACGGGGTACGAGCTCGTTCCCGAGATCTCCTTCGTCGGCGAGTTCTGATCTACCCGGTGGGTCCCCCGGGGAGGAGCCCGGCGTGCAGCCCGAGCCACCCGGTCACCGTCCAGGCCACCACCAGGAGGTGCAGGGCCAGGAGAAGGGCGAGTACGACCCGGGGGAGCGCCCGGTGCTCGATCCCGCGGTTCCGCCAGGCGAGCCACGCGGGAAGGGCCGCGAGCCACCCCATTCTCGGGAGGAGGTACTCGGCAAGCTCCGGAAAGGTGTCGAGCATCACCGATGCCTCCGCCGCCCCGCCCAGGTAGCCTCGCACGAGGATCCGGGTCAGGAGGGGGAGGAGGACCATCAGGTAGGGGAAGAGGAAGAGGGCGTTCACGAAGAAGAGCCCTCCCTCGCGGGTCTCGATCCAGCGCTCCTCGGGTTGGGGGGTGCCGGTGGCCGAGGGATCGGCGGTGGTCTTCATTCGGGGTCGGGACGGAAGTCGGAACGGGGCGCAGTCGCGGAGGTCAGTCCGCGCCGTCGGGGGCGAGGCTCGCCGGGCCCTCGTCGAGGGCGGCCCGAAGAAGCTCGTCGATCCGGTCGAGCCGGTCCACCTCCCGGTCGAGGGCCAGGAGTCCGTACTGCCAGAGCGGGTCGGTCCGGATGAGGGCGGCCACCGGGAAGGACGCCTCCGCGCCGGGATCGAGCTCCGGGACCGAGACCCCCTCCTCGGTCCCGAGCCCCGCGGCCACCACGGCCCGGAAGAGGGCCAGGGTCCGGATCCTCCGGTCGGGATCGGCGGGGGGGCCCACCTCCGGTGCCTCCTCCGCAAGGGCCTCGTGGAAGGCCGCGTCCGACTCGATCCCGTCCACGATCCGGACCCGCTCCTCGCCGTGGGCCAGGAGGAGGGAGCGTCCGTCGGGGAGGATCCGGAACTCGCCGATTCGCGCCACGGTGCCCACCCGCCCCGGCGCCGCCACGAAGGGGCCAAGGCGTTCCGGATCGTGGTAGACGAGCCCGAACCTCCGGTCGTACTCCAGGCACCGGGCCACCATCTGCCGGTACCGGGGCTCGAAGACGTGGAGCGGGGTCACCGCCCCGGGGAAGAGGACCACCGGGAGGGGGAAGAGGGGAAGGCGCCGCATGGCACCGCGAACCCGCGACCGGGAGGGGGGTTCCGCCCGGTCCGCCCTCCTCCTACTCCCCCTCCACCTCGACCCGGTGGAGTTCCCGGCCGAAGCGGTTCCGCACCCGGAGTACCAGGAGGAGCGCCACGGCGGCGAGGCCGGCGGCGAGCCCCCACCAGAGGCCCGCCGCTCCCCATCCCAGGGGAAAGGAAAAGAGAAGGGAGAGCGGGATCCCGAGGACCCAGAACCCCACGATGTTCATCCACATGGGGCCCCGCGTGTCTCCCACCCCGCGGAGAACCCCTGCCGCCACCGCCTGCACCCCGTCGAAGACCTGGAACACCCCGGCAATGGGAAGGAGCACCACCACGAGCGCGAGCACCCCCGGATCGTCGGTATAGAGCCGACCGAAGAACGCGGGGACGACGAGGAAGAGGAGCGCGGTCAGGCACATGAACCCCACCCCGAGGAAGAGGGAGGCCCCTGCGGCCCGCCGTGCGGCATCGGCCTCCCCCCGCCCCACTTCCTGCCCCACCCGGACCGCGGCGGCGGCGGCGATCCCCACCGGGACCATGAAGGTGAAGGAGGCGAGGTTCAAAGCCACCTGGTGGGCGGCCATGGGGATCGTCCCGAGCCACCCCATGAAGAGCCCGATGGTGGCGAATGCCCCGAACTCGAGCTGGAACTGGGCGCCGATGGGGGCCCCGAGCCGGAACATCCGCCCGAGGGGCCCCGGGGCCAGGATCCGGGCGCGGACCGGGACCAGGTACCCGCGGAGGAGACTCCACGAGGCGGCGAGGAGGATCCCGGCCATGGCCCATCGGGCAATGGAGGTCCCCATGGCCGACCCCACCGCACCCAGCCGCGGGGCCCCCAGGTTTCCCCAGATGAGCATCCAGTTCAGGAAGGCGTTGAGGAGGTTCGCCGCGAGGGCGGTCCAGAGGATCGGCGCCACCCGCCCCATTCCCTGGAGCGTCTGCCGCACGACGACGAACCCGTAGAAGGGGAGGATCCCGGGGATCGACCAGAGGGCGTAGCGGGTGGCCACCGGGATCACCTCCTCCGGCTGGGCGGCAAACCGGAAGACGGCCTCGGCAGGGAGGAGCGCCAGCCCCGCCAGGAGGCCGAGTCCTCCGGCGAGGACCATCCCGCGCTGGAGGGCCCGGGCCGCCCCCTCCCGGTCCCCGGCCCCCACCGCCTGGGCCACCAGGGGGTCCAGGGCCATGAGGACCCCCATCCCGAAGACGGCAACGAGGAAGAAGTAGAGGTTCCCGAGGGCCACCGCTGCCAGGTCCACCGGGGAGACCCGCCCCACCATGAGCGTGTCCACCACCCCCATGGCCATGATCCCGACCTGGACCATGGCCACGGGGAGGGCGAGCCGGACCACCCCCTCCACGTCGGAGCGCGACGGGCGGAGGATGACCCGGAACGAGACCCGGGGCGGGGCGTTCATGGGCTCGGGTCTACCCCGTCCCTCCCATGCGCGCCGAGTCTTCCCAGGTCAGGTTCCGCCGCCCGGCAAAGCCCCCGTCGAGTTCGTGCCAGCTCTCGATCTCGGGCTCACCCCGCCTCCAGCAGAGGAAGATCCAGCGCCCGTCGAGGGTCGTGGGAAAGTCCACGAGCCCCTGCTCGAGCCCCCCCGGAGGGAAGCGGACCCCGAGCGGCATGATCCGGGTCGAGACCACCTCCTCGATCTGCCGGATCGTGCCGCGGACTGCGGCGCGCTCCACCAGGAACTCCCCCCGGTCGGGGTTCCCGGGCTCCGAGAGCTTCCCCCCCCAGATCACGTCCAGGATCTGGATCTTCCCCATGTGCCCTTCCAGCGCCTCCCGGTACCCGTCGAGCTCCCGGAAGACCGACTCGAGCTCCGGGAGGAGGGCGTTCGCCTCCTCCACGGTGAAGGCTCGGTCGAAGGGGCCCGCGGCGTCGGTCATCGAGGTCCTTCCGGGGATGGGGGGCGGAGGGTCACCCCCCCGTGGCCGCCCCGTGGATCGCGTTGAAGAACAGCTTGTAGGTCCCGGTGGGCTGGGCCCGGAACTGGGGGCGGAACCCGATGAGGACGGCCGAGCCGCTCCCCACCCGGGCCTCGACCACCGCCGGGCGGCCCGCCAGGTGCTCGTCACCGCCCAGTTCCCAGCCGCTCATCAGGAGGTCGGTCTCGGCGTAGTGGGCCACCACGCTCACCCTTCCGGCCCCCTCGGGGAGAACCTCGAAGGCCCGGGAGCCCTGGAAGAAGGAGGCCCCTTCCCCGGGCATGCCGAAGGCCACCGGGTGGGACGGATCGAAGCGGGTCCGGAGGAGCGAACCGGGCACGAAGAACTGGGCGTTCGAGAGCCCCTGCGTGGCGTTCCGGACCGGGAGGTCCAGCGCCCGGATCGCGAAGTCCGAGGCCCCGTCGAAGGTCACGAGGGTGCCCCCGGCCTCGACCCACTCCCTCAGGTTCGCCATCCCGTCGTTCCCCACCCCCCCGGTGAATCCCGGCGGCCTGGAGCCCTCGGAGTGCCCGCTCACGATGGAGCCCGCACCCTGGTCCGCGAAGAGGATCACGTCGTAGGCGGAGAGGTCGCCGCGGATCTGGTCGTTCCGGAGGGTGTCCACCGGGAATTCGAACTCCCGGAGCACGTAGCGGGTCCACCCCTCATCCATGTTCGCGGTCCAGGGCATGTAGAGCCCGACCCGGGGGTTCCGGAGGCGCTCGAGGGTCGCCGAGCCGGAGGGGGGTGCGGCGGCCAGGGGGGTGAGGGTGAGCCCGAGCTCTTCGGCCAGGGCGCGCATCCGGTCGGGGCTCGCCGCGCCTCCGCGCTCCACGAGGAAGGCGCCGGGCACCCCGAGTTCGCCCAGGGGTGCGGAGACTCCGTGGTACCGGTGCACGGTGGCCCCTTCCGCGAGGAGGCGGTTCACGGCCAGGCGGGAGTCGTTCCGGGTGGCGGGAAGGCCCCACCCCCAGGGCGCGTCGCCAAAGACCGCAGGCGGAACCGGGACCCGGTCCTCGATCTCCGCCACCGAGGCGTCGAACGCCCCCTCGATCCGGTCCACCTGGACCCCCATGGCCATGGAGATCGTCCACCCCGAGAGCCCGCCGTAGGGGGGCTCCGGCGGCCCGCCCGGGTACTGCTCCCGGTTCGGGTGCTCGTGGGGCTCGAGGAGATCCATGAGGTGGGCCCGGAAGGCCTGCCCCGCGTAGGCGATGTAGCTCCCCTCGGGGAAGTCCCGGCCGTCGGCTCGGAACGGCGCGGTGGCCCGGTGGATCTCCACCCCACCCCGCCGGAGCACGTTCAGGAGCTCCACCGCCTCACCGGCGTCCCGCTGGGCGCCGAGGTCCACCACGTAGGCGAAGGGCCCGCCCGCCCGCCCGGCGTCGATCTGCCGGCTGGCCAGGAGCCACATGTTGAAGAGCCAGTCCTCCCGGAGCCGGGATGCGATGTCCAGTGCCCCCATGGAGCTCTCGAAGTGGTACGCCACCGCGTCGGCGAGGCGGGCCCACCCTCCTTCCCAGGGGTTCGCGTAGTAGACCGACGGCTCCCGGGCCGAGATCCGGTGGCTTCCCGAACCGAAGGCATCCGGAAGGCGGGACGGCTCATGATACTGGGGCGTGGCCGAGGCATGCCCCACCTCGGAGAGAAGGCCCACCATGTTGTGGAAGTACGGGGTGGTCCGCATCCCCCCGTTCCACCACATGGTGAAGCTCATCCGCGACACGACCCCCGGCATTCCCCGCTCCTCGATGCGCTTCGCCATGTGCTCGCCCACCATGTTCACCCCCCGGACCACCAGGGGCGGAATGTGGGGATTCACCGGGTCGGCGAAGGGGGGAATGAAGATCCGGGCCGGAAAGGGCGCCGTCTGGTGGTGGTTGAAGACGATCTGCGGGTACCAGGTCTCGTAGAGCTGGCGGGCCACGGCCTGGCTCTCGTTCTGCCGGAACATGAACCAGTCCCGGTTGATGTCGTGCCCCACGTACTCGTGGTAGACCTCCGGGGTCGCGGTGGTCTCCCACTGGGTGCCCAGGTTCCGGCGGTACCAGTCCACCACCACTTCGTGTCCGTCCGGGTTCATCTGGGGCATGAGGAGGAGGATCACGTCGTCGCGGATGCGCCGGGTCTCCTCCGACTCGTCGGTGGCCATGTACCAGGCCAGGAGCGGGCCGTGCTGGGCGTGGGCCACCTCGCTCGAGTGGAGGCCGTTGTCGATCCAGAGGATCGTGCGTCCCTCGCGGGCGAGGGCCCGGGCCTCGGCCTCGTCCACCCCGTGCCCCCGGGCCAGGCGCTCGGAGATCTCCCGCCACCGGTCGAGGCGCGCCAGGTTCTCCTCGGAGCTGATGAAGAGGAGATGCATGGCGTTTCCGCGGAAGGTCCGGCCGATCTCGATGCGCTGGACCCGGGGGCTCGCCTCCGCCAGCTGCCCGTAGTAGTCCTCGAGCTGCCCGAGGTCGGCGAGCTCGTAGTCGTCTCCCGGATGGAACCCGAAGACGTGAGCCGGGTGCGGAATCCCGCCGGGGACCGGATCCGGCGCCGGGGCCAGGGCCGGCGTGGCGCTCCGGGGGACCGCGCTGTCCTGCGCGAGGATCCCCGAGGGAAGGAGGAGGGCCGCAAGGAGCACTCCCAGGAGCGATGGGGCGAGACGGGTGCGGCGAGCGGTCACGGGTGACTCCGTAGGGATGGCTGGCAGCCCCCGGATCCGGTTCGTCCGGGACCCGGGGGTCACAGGGGGGACCGTGTGGAGAAGCCACGATACCTACCGGGGGCGGGAGCGTCAAACCGCGAGATCCGAACCCCATGGGGGGCACGCGGGTAGCGATTCCAGGGATCGCCGCCCTCCGTCTCGCCGCGGCCCCTTGCGCATCCCCGCCCCACCCGCGTTCTCGAACCTGGCTCCTCGATGCCCCCCCGCCCCGCCACCCGCACCCGATCCCACGCCCCCGGTGTCGTCCCTCCCGGCGCCGCCCCGGGCCCGTCCGTGGAGGTCCGGAACACCCGGCCCCGCGACGTTCCCGAGCTCCTCCGCCTCTCGCGGGCGATCTACGGGGACCGGGGATCCTGGAAGGCGCCCGAACTTCTCCTCCACCAGGAGGTCTTTCCCCGGGGGCAGTTCGTGGCGGTGGACCCGGGGTCGGGGCGGGTCCTCGGAATGGCCGTCTCCCTCGTGGTGGCCGCAGACCGCTGGCCCCTCGAGGTCCCCTGGCGGGTGATCACGGACCGGGGGCGCCTGGGCACCCACGACCCGGAGGGAGAGACCCTTTACGCGGCCGGAGTCGCCGTGGATCCGCAGGCCCGGGGGTGGGGGGTGGGATCGGCGCTCTACCGGGCGCGGGAGGCCCTCCTCCGCGACATGGGGCTTGCCCGGATCCGGGCGGGGGCCCGGATTCCCGGGTACGGAGCCGTGGCGGGCACGATGTCGGCGGAGCAGTACGTGGAGGAGGTGGTCCGCGGAATCCGGAACGACCCGACCCTCTCCTTCCAGCTCGCCCAGGGGTTCCAGCTCCTGGGCGTGGCGCCCGGGTACCTGCGCACGGACCGGGCAAGCCTCGGGTACGCCGCGGTGGTGGAGTGGCGCCCCGGGGGCTGAGCGCCTACGTTCGGGCCGTTCCCCACACCTCCACCACCCGACCTCGATCCCGGAAGAAGCGCCATGACACGTCGCTCCGTCCCCGGTCCGGGGGCCGGCGCGCACCCCGCCGCGTCGCCCTCCCGGCCCACCCCGCGGGCCCGCGCCGGCCAGGTTGCCGGCCTCGTCCTTCTCCCCCTCCTCCTCGCATCCCCTGAATCCCTCGACGCGCAGGCCGGCGTCGCTCCGGGGGGGCTGGACCCGAGGATCGAGGCGATCCTGGCGGAGATCGACCCGGAACGGCTCGAGGCGAGCATCGACGCGCTGGTCTCGTTCGGCACCCGGAACACCCTCTCCTCCATCGACCACCCCACCTGGGGAATCGGGGCGGCCCGGCAGTGGATCCACGACGAGATGGCGTCGTACTCCCCCCGGCTCCAGGTCTCCTTCGACACGTACCAGGTGGGCCCGCAGGACGCGGCGCGGATCGCCCGGCCCACGGACCTCCGGAACGTGATGGCGGTCCTCCCCGGGCGGACCCCCCGCCGGATCTACGTGAGCGGCCACTTCGACTCGCTCGCGCTGGGGCAGGACGAGGGCGACGTGACCCCCCCCACCGACGATCCCTTCGACCGCTACGCGCCAGGGGCGAACGACGACGGAAGCGGGACGGTCCTGACCATGGAGCTCGCCCGGGTCTTCGCCCAGAGCGGAATCGAGTTCGAGGCCACCCTCGTGTTCATCGCCCTCGCCGGGGAGGAACAGGGGCTCGTGGGTGCGGCGCGCCACGCCGCCCGGATGCGCGAGGAGGGGGTCGAGATCACCGCGGTCTTCAACAACGACATCATCGGGAATTCGGTGGGCGGAAACGGGATCGTGGACTCCCGGACCGTCCGGGTCTTCTCCGAAGGCCCCGAGGACTCGCTCTCGCGCCAGCTCGCCCGCTACATCCGGCGGACGAGCCAGCCCTTCGTGCCCGGCCACGAGATCCGGCTCATTGCCCGGGAGGACCGCTTCGGGCGGGGGGGCGACCACACGCCCTTCAACCGCAATGGATACGCCGCGGTGCGCTTCACCGAGTCACGGGAGAACTATGGGCGGCAGCACAACGTCCACGACACCCCCGAAGGAATGGACTTCGCCTACCTGGCCCAGAATGCCCGGGTGAACGCGGCGAGTGTGGCCTCGCTGGCCCTCGCCCCGCAGGCCCCGGGCGTGGCGGTGAACCTGCTCCGCCGTGGAGGGGGCTACGATGCCCAGCTCCAGTGGCGGCCGGTGGAAGGTGCGGTGGGATACCGGATTTTCTGGCGGGAGGCGTGGGGGGTGGACTGGCAGCACGAGCTCTACGTGGGGAACGTGAACGAGTTCGTGCTCCGCGACATGTCCATCGACGACTACATCTACGGTGTCGCCGCGGTGGGGCCGGGGGGGCACGAGTCGCTCGTGGCGGTCTACACCCGGCCGCCGCGGTGACCTTCGCGGGGCCCGACTCCCTCGCCGGAGCCGGGCTCCGGAAGGCCGAGGGAGATGGGCCCCGCCTCCGGGTCAGGCCAGGACCAGGAGGGCCATGAGCGCCACCAGGAGCCCGCCCCAGAGGAAGGCGGCGACCCAGATGGCGTGCGTGCGGGTCTTCCCCTCCCACCAGGCATGAGGACGCACGCCCTGCACCACGAAGGCCGCGGTCGCCGCGAGGTTCACGCAGACCACATTGGCGGCGGTGAGGGTGAACGCCCCGATGCCCTCGGACAGGTGTCCGTCGCCGACCAGGAGCCCTGCGGCGGCAAGGGGCGGGAGGAGCGCCACTGCCACCATGACTCCCACGAGCCCCGCTCCCACCCCCTGGGCCAGGGAGATGGCCCCTGCGGCCCCGGCGGCCAGGGCGAGGGACAGGTGCCCCCAGGTGAGTTCGGTGCGCCCCGCGATCTGTTCTCCCGTGGGATCCACGGTGAGAACGAACCCCACCCCGGCCGAGAGGACGAACGCCACGCTCACCCCGGCCAGCGAGGCGAAAAGGGCCTTCCTTCCGAGGGTGAGGTCCCCCAGAGCCGTGGCGAGGGCAATGGCCATGCTCGGCCCGATCAGGGGTGCGATGACCATGGCTCCGATGATCACCGCCACGTCGCCGAGGAGAAGGCCCGAGCAGGCCACCACCACCGAGAGGGCCACCATCGACAGGTAATACGGGGTGGCCCTGGCGCCGTCGGCGAGGTCGGTGTAGAGCTCTTCCCGGTTGATCCGTGCCGGGACCCGCTCGGAGCCGACCTCCGCGTCGGGGTCCTGGAGGGCCGGGTCATCTTCGGATCCCCCCTTCGCTTCCTCCTCCCGTACCTTCGCCTCCTCCTCGAGGCGCGGCACGGTCGCCTCCACCGGAAGGAAGATGAGGCGGTACCCGTCGGTGTCCCCGAAGGCCCCCTCGAGCTCGTCCAGCACCGGCTCGTTCCCCGTGGCGGGGAGCACGGTCTGGATCATGACCCGTCCGTCGCCGAGCTCCACGTCCCACTCCGGCACGCGCTCGTCGGAGCGGAGGATCTCCATGGCCCGGTCCCGGTGCTCGGCGGCCACGAGGAGCTGGACGAGGCGAAGGGTCATGGGAGGGCGCCTCCGGGCACGGTCACGCCGTGAACCCGCCCCTCGGCCAGGGCCAGTTCCGCGCAGAGGATCGCCCCGCCGGCCGCCCCCCGCACCGTGTTGTGGGAGAGCACCACCATCCGGAGGTCCAGGATCGGGCAGGGCCGGATCCGCCCCACCGACACGGCCATTCCCCCGCCGAGACCCGCGTGGCGCCGGGGCTGGGGGGCGTCCTCGGCCCCGTGCACGACGATGGGGGCGGCGGGTGCGGAGGGAAGCCCGAGCTCCTGCGGTCGGCCGCGGAACGCCGCGAGGAGCCTGGCCGCCTCGTCGGGGGCGAGGGGCGCGCCGAGCTTGACCGAAAGCGCGGCCGTGTGCCCGTCGGTGACCGGGACCCGGGTGCACTGGGCCGACACCCGGATCCTCGCGGGGCGCCCCGGCTCGCCCAGGATCTTCGCCGGCTCGCGCTCGAGCTTTTCTTCCTCGCCTGCGATGAAGGGGACCACGTTGTCGTGAATCGAGAGGGCGGGAATTCCCGGCATTCCCGCGCCCGAAATGGCCTGGAGGGTGGTGGCGTGCACCGCCTCCACTCCCACCGCGCGGTGGAGGGGGGCAAGCGCCATCACGATCCCGATGGTGGAGCAGTTCGGGTTCGTGATGATGCCGCCCGCCCGGGCACCGGCCCCGCCCCCCGCCCCGTCCAGGAGGGACAGGTGGTCCGGGTTCACCTCGGGAACGAGGAGGGGGACGCCGGGATCCATCCGGTGGTTCCGGGCGTTGGACACGACGAGGGTCCCGCTCCCGGCCACCTCGCGCTCCACATCTCCCGCCACCGAGGCGTCGAGGGCCGAGAAGGCCAAGGGGAGACCGGCGCTCACGGCATCCCGGTTCGTCCCCACCCTGAGGGCCGCGGCGGCGGTGGGGATCGGGGCATCCTGGGTCCACTGTGCCGCCTCGTCGTAGCGGCGTCCTGCCGAGCGCTCCGATCCGGTCAGGAGTGCCACCCGGAACCAGGGGTGCGCGTCGAGAAGGCGGACCATGCGCTGCCCCACGGCGCCGGTGGCACCGAGCACGGCCACGGGAATGCGGTCTCTGGGGTGTGTCGACATGGGAGGCGAAAAAAGGTGGGGAACGCCGGACCGGATCCGGGAAAGGTGTCGGCCCCGGTCGCCCGGCGGAACCCCCCGGTTGTGGCACCCCCTTCCCCTGCGGATCTTCCGGGGGTCCTCGATCCCCTCCCCCCGCCCCCGTACCCCCACCCCGGCGCCGATGCCCTCCGACCCGACCCGACCCCTCGAACCGGAATCCACGGACCCGGCGCCGGACCCGGCACCGGCCCCCACCCCCCCCGCCGCCTGGTACGCCGAGCGGGAGGCGGGGGCCCGCGAGCGCGAGGAAGCCCTCGAGGGTCGGATGCGCACCATCGCCGGATGGCGCCTCCTGGCGTTCCTGGGCGTCGTGGCCCCCCTCCTGGCCCTCGAGACCTCCCCCCGGGAGCTCCGCCCGGTCCTCGTGGGGGTGGCCGCCGTCGTGGCCGTGGCCTTCGTGGTCCTGGTGGTCCGCCACCGGAGCCTCCGCCGCCTCCGGGACCGGGAGCACCTCCGGGGGGTCGTGAGCCGCGAGGGGCTCGCCCGCCTCGAGCGCCGGTGGGACAGTCTTCCCCTCCTCCCCTTCCCCCCCCATCCGGACCACCACCCCTACGCCGCCGACCTGGACGTGACCGGCCGTGCGTCCCTCGCCCACCTCCTGGGGACCCCACGCACGATCCCCGGTCGGGAGCGCCTCCGGAGCGCCCTCCTGGACCCCCTCGCCGGCGACCCTGCCGAAGGACGCGCCCTCCGGGAGGAGCGTCGCGCCTCGGTGGCGGTCCTGGCCCGCCACCCCGAGCTCCTCGAGCAGGTGCAGGTCGCCGCCCGCGGGGTCGAGCGCCCCGCCGACCCCGAGGGGCTCGCCCGCTTCCGCGCCTGGGCCACCGGGCCCGGATGGTCCCCCCGGGGGGGGATGGGCGCGTGGCTCCTCGGGGCCCGGGTCCTCACGGCGGCGAACCTCGTCCTCTTTGCCGGGTGGTTCGCCGGGTGGCCCCCCGCCTGGCTCGGGGGCGCCGCCCTCTCCTTCCTCCTCTGGTCCCGGGTCCGGGGGGAGGCCCACCGCCGCTTCGACGCCGTCACCGATGCCGAGGCCTCCCTCGGCCGGTGGTCCGAGCTCCTGGAGGCGGCCACCGGGCTTCCCACCGACACCCCGCTCCTCGAGCGCCTCCGGGAGGGCGCCTACGCCCCGGTGGAGGGAGCCCGCGCGCTCC
>JBJHCE010000041.1:0-20882 GCA_050485865.1 Gemmatimonadales bacterium
CACCCAACGCCTCGACCATTCCCATTTCGCTCACCGTGAGCACCGCCGGGTTCGAGCTCTCCCACCGGATCGGATCTCCCCGGCGGTCCTCCTGGGCCGAGAAGGTCTCCGCCGAGAGGCGCACCTGTTGCCCCACCACCATCCGCGCGGGCGCCGGGCTCACCTCCACCCGGGCCGCGGGCCCGGGCACCACCCGCACGTGGGCCACCTCCACCACCGGGGGCGCCCCCGGCCGCACCGCCACGACCGCCACCGGAATCGTTCCCGTGGCCCCGGCGTTCACCGTTCCGTCGGGGAGGACCTGCCCCTCGAAGAACCCGCCCGCGGGCTGGAACCGGATCTCGACCCCGGGAACCACCGCCCCCGAGGCATCGAGGAGCCGGGCCTCGAGGCGGAGCGACCCCCCCGGCACGAGGGTCCGGTTCTCGGGGCCGATCTCGAGCCGCACCTCGCGCTCGGCACCCGCCGCCGACACGTCGGGGCGCGGGGGCCCCGGAGGGGGCACCTGCCCCGACGCCGGAAGGGCCAGAACGAAGGGAAGGGCGATGAGGGCGAAGAGCACGGCCGCAACCCGCGAAGCACGGCGCGGGCGGGGGGAGTGCGAAGGGGGACGGACCATGGAGAAGCCTCCGGGGGTTTCAGGGTACGCAGAAAGGTACGATCCTTCCCGGATACCCGCCAAGCCGCCCCCGCGTCCCGCCCTCCCATGCCCCACGCCCGCACCGCCGCCGCGCTCGCCGGAGTCCTCACGGCCTTCCTCCTGGCCCCGCCGTCCGGCGCCCAGGAGCCCGGGACCTCCGCACGCGTCGCATCCCCCGAAGAAGGAACGGGTGCAGAGCGCGAGTACCGGGTCTTCGTCGGCTCCGAGGCCACGGACCGGATCTCCCTCGTGGTGTTCGGACCCGAGGGGGCCCGGGTGGAGCGTGAGTTCCGGGTGGGGATGGTTCCCACCGAGGCCGACGGCCCGCATGGCCTCGCCATGGACCCGGAGGGGCGCTTCCTCTACGTGACTACGGGGCACGGCCGCCCCTTCGGCAATCTCTGGAAGGTGGACCCGGAGACCGGGCGCTCGGTGGGGCGGGTGGAACTCGGTCTCTTCCCAGCCTCCCTCGCCATTTCCCCGGACGGTGCCTTCGCCTACGTGGCGAACTTCAACCTTCACGGCGACATGGTCCCATCGTCGGTGTCCATCGTGGCCACGGACCGGATGATCGAGGTCTCCCGGCTGGAGACGTGCACCATGCCCCACGGGTCGCGCCTCTCGCCCGACGGCCGCAACCACTACTCCACCTGCATGATGGACGATCTCCTGGTGGAAGTGGACGCCTGGGGGCTCGGGGTGGCAAGGCACTTCCGCCTCACCCCGGGGGAGGAGCACGGGATGCGGGGAGCACCGGCCGCCCACGGGCACCCGGGGGGGCATGCCGCGGGCGGAGGGCCCGGCGGCGGGGCGGGGGGAGATCACGGCGGCGGGCCTGGCATGGCCGAGGCGGTCTGCTCGCCGACCTGGGTCCAGCCCTCCGCCGACGGGGGGTCGGTCTTCGTGGCGTGCAACCGGAGCGACGAGCTCGTGGAGGTAGGGGTCGAGGGGTGGGAGCTCCGGCGCCGGATCCCCGGGGCCCGGGGGATCTACAACGTGGAGGTCACCTCCGACGGGGCGCTCCTCGTGGCCACGAACAAGCAGGACCACTCGGTCTCGGTCTTCGACCTGGCCACCGGCACGGAGCGGGCGCGGCTCCCCACCCACCGGCGGGTGGTGCACGGGGTCGTGATCTCCCCCGACGACCGGTACGCCTTCATCTCGGTGGAGGGGGTGGGATCGGAGCCCGGGACCCTCGAGGTGCTGGACCTCGCCACCGACCGCTTCGTGGCCCGGGTGGATCTGCCGCAGATGTCGGCGGGGGTGGCGTTCTGGAGGTGATGCCGCCGGAGGAAACGGGCCCGCCGGCCGTTTCGGGGAACGGGAACGCGCCGGAGCTGAGCCCCCTGCACCCCCGGGTGCGCCTCCTCTGGGTGGTGGGGACGGGGTTCCGGGCCATCGTCTGGACGGCGCTCGCGGCCTTCGCCGATGCGCGGGGGCGGGGGTTTGCGCCGGTGACGGGGGCGATTCCGGAGTGGCTCGCCCCCGGATGGCTCCCGGCGGGGGTGGCGGCGGTGGGGCTCGTTCTGACCCTGGTGGTCCCGGCGGTGGGCTTCCGGCGCTGGCGCTACGCCCTGGGCGAACGGGAGCTCTGGATCCGGCGGGGAATCCTGATCCACCGGGTGAGCGTGATCCCGTACCGGCGACTCCAGTTCGTGGACACCCGGCAGGGCCCCCTCGAGCGGTGGCTCGGACTCACGGAACTCGTGGTGCACACGGCGGCCCCGGGGACCTCGGGGCGGATCCCCGGGCTCGAGGTGGCCCGGGCCGAGGCGCTCCGGGCGCGGCTCTCGAGCCTCGTCCCCGGCGACGGCGACCCGGACGAGGAGGAGGCGCTCCCTTGACGGGTGAGGAGGTGGTGCCCCCTCCCGAGCGCTCCGGGGCCGAGCCTTCGAGCGGGGGTATCCCCGGCCCCGACGCCCCGGCCCGCCTCCCCTGGGCGGCCGTGGCCCTCGAGGCCCGGACCTCGATCCTCGCCCTTTTCGGGATCCTCCTCTTCTTCGGGCCCTTCGCCCTCCCCTTGCTCGGGGTCTTCGGGTTCTTTCTCCTCGTCCGGGTCGTGCACCTCCGGCTCCTGCGGTGGTGGGTGGACCCGGAGGCCTTCGTGGTCGAGCGGGGGCTCCTCTTCAAGAGCCGACGGGTGATCCCCCGGGCCCGGGTCCAGGCGGTGGACCTCGAGCGGGGGGTGCTGCACCGGATCCTCGGGGTGAGCGAAGTGCGGGTGGAAGCCCTCGGGGGGATGGAGACGGAAGGGCGCCTCCCGGGAATCAAGACCCCACTCGCGGAGCTCCTGCGCCGGGAGCTCCTGGGGGGAAGCCCCACACCGGGCGATGTGGACCCGGAGCTCGTTCCGGAGGGCCCGCCCCGGGTACGGCTCGGGGCCCCCGAGGTGATCGTGGCCGGGCTCACCGAAAGCCGGATCGGGGCGGGGATCGCCGTGGTCGGGGTGGGGTTCGAATCGGTCCGACAGGGGGCGTTCAGCGGGTGGTTCGGGGAGCTCGAGGACTGGGCGCCGGTCATGGAGGCGCTCCCCTGGGTGGCGATCCTGGTCCTCTTCGGGGTCCTCGTGCTTCTCTTCTCCCTCGCACTCTCCTTCGCCCTCACCGCCCTCGGGTACTGGAACTTCACCCTCCGGGTGCGGGATCGGGTGCTGGAGGTTGAACGGGGGCTCCTCACCCAGCACCGGGACACCGTGCCCATGGAGCGGATCCAGGCCGTCCGGGTCGAGGAAAATCCCTTTCGGCGTCTCATGGGGCTCGCCAAGGTCCAGGCGGTAGTGGCGGGGCGGGCGGGGACCTCCCAGGGGCAGGGAACGAATGTGCTTCTCCCGGTGGCGCCCCGGGCCGACGCCTTCGCGCTGGCCGCGGAAATGGCGGGGCTCTCCGGACCGGGCGCCCCCCCGGGGATCCCCGAGCTCACCCCCATGTCGACGGCGGCGCGGCGCAGGCGATGGGTCCGGGCGGGACTCCTCGGGGGGGTGGTCCTCGCCTTCGGAGTCCTCGCCCCCGGGGGGTGGGGTGCCGCGCTCCTCTGGGCCCTCGGCGCCACCCTCCTCGCGCTTCCCTTCGCGGAAGGGGCGTGGCGGGGGCTCGGGTGGTCGCACCTGGGGACCCACCTCCTGGTGCGTGAGGGGATCCTGACCCGCACCACCACCCTCGTACCCCTCGTCCGCCTTCAGTCCGTGGAGGTGACGCAGAATCCCTTTCAGCGGCGGCTGGGGCTCGCCACCCTGACCCTCCCCGTGGCCCGCCCCCTTCTCGAGTCCGACCCCCGGGCGCTGGACCTGGAGCGGGAGGTCGCCGAGGCGCTCCGGACCCGGATCCTCGCCCGGGACCGTCCGGGGGGCTGAACTCCCGCAAATTCGTGGAGAAACGGGGCGCTCCGGGGTTGTCCTGCACGCCCGGGAGTGGGATGTTTATACGCTCCCCGGGCCCCGGATTCCGGGAGGGGAGCCCCGACCCATGCGACCCGACCGGAGCGGCGACTGCCGCGTATCGAAGGAGGAGGAACGTCTGATGGCCAAGCGCGGCAGCGATTCCCGCAACACCCTTTCCATCCGGGACAACCGTACCGGGCGCGACTACGAGGTCGACATCCACGAGGGGGATGTGATCCGCGCCATGGATCTCCGGCAGATCCGGGTGAACGAGGGCGATTTCGGGATGATGGCGTACGACCCGGCCTTCACGAACACCGCCTCCACCCGGAGCACGATCACCGAGATCGACGGGGGGAAGGGGATCCTCCGCTACCGGGGCTACCCCATCGAGCAGCTCGCCGAAAGGAGCACCTTCCTCGAGGTGGCCTACCTCCTCCTGAAGGGTGAACTCCCCACTTCCGGGGAGCTCGACGGATTTACCCGCGACGTCACCTACCACACGTACATTCACGAGAACGTCACGGAGATCCTGGGCGGGTTCCGCTACGACGCCCATGCCATGGGGATCATGATCTCCGCGGTGTCGGCGCTCTCCACCTTCTACCCCGAGGCGAAGAACGTCCACGACGCGGACAACCGGTGGATCCAGATGGTCCGCCTCGTGGCGAAGATGCCCACGCTGGCCGCCTTCGCCTACCGGCACCACCGGGGACTCCCCTTCGTCTACCCGGAGAACCAGCTCTCCTACTGCGGGAACTTCCTGAACATGCTCTACCGGATCGGGGTGAAGGAGTACCCCATCGATCCGAGGCTCGAGCGGGCGCTGGACATCCTCTTCATCCTTCACGCCGACCACGAGCAGAATTGCTCCACGACGACGATGCGGGTCATCGGCTCGGCCCACGCCGACCCCTACTGCGCCCTCGCCGGCTCGATGGCGGCCCTCTACGGCCCCCTCCACGGGGGCGCCAACGAGGCAGTGCTCCGGATGCTCACCGAGATCGGATCGGTGGACAACATCCCGGCCTTCATGGAGAGCGTGCGGAAGGGCGAGCGCCGCCTCATGGGCTTCGGTCACCGGGTCTACAAGTCCTACGACCCGCGTGCGAGCATCATCAAGAAGACGGCCCACGAGGTCTTCGAGGTCACGGGCAAGAACCCCCTCCTGGACATCGCCCTCGAGCTCGAGAAGATCGCCCTCGGCGAGGAGTATTTCGTCCAGCGGAACCTCTACCCGAACGTGGACTTCTACTCCGGGCTCATCTACCAGGCCATGGGCTTCCCGGTGGAAATGTTCCCGGTCCTCTTCGCGATCCCCCGCACGGTGGGGTGGCTCGCCCAGTGGGAGGAGATGCTGAACGACGGCGAGCAGAAGATCGCCCGCCCGAGGCAGGTCTACGTGGGGTCGGCCGAGCGCGACTACGTCCCCATGGATCGCCGCTGACGCCCACCCCCCCGCCGGAAGGCACGGGCCCCGTCACCTCCGGGTGGCGGGGCCTTGTTCGTTTCCGTGGCAGCCGTTGCGCCTGCGCCGCCCCTCCCTCACCTTGCCCGGATGCGTCGATCCTCCCCGTTTCCGCGCCCTCGACCCTTCCTCGCCCCCGCGCTCCCCCTCGCCCTTCTTCTTTCGGGATGCGGGGCACCGGACGTTGCGGTGGGGCAGGCTCCCTCCGGGCCCCAACCCGGCGCCCTCGTCGTGATCGGGGGCGGGCTCTCCGCCGGCAACGCCGACGTCTACCAGGTGGTCCTCGGGGCCCGGGAAGGGAGGGGGCCGATCTGCGTGGTCCCGACGGCGGGTGCCGACCCCGCGGCCTCCGCCCTGGGCGCGGTGGGGCGCTTCGAGCGCTACGGCGGCGAGGGTGCCGCCCGGGCGCTCGCCCTCACCCTGGAGGCTCCGGAGCGGGCCTTCGACCCGGAGGCGGTCGACGAGATCCGCTCCTGTGGCGGGTACTTCTTCACCGGCGGGGTCCAGAGCCGGATCCTCGAGTTCTTCCTCCCCGACGGGGTGGAAACCCCGGCCTACCGGGCGCTCATGGAGCGCTGGGAGGCGGGGGCGGTGGTGAGCGGGAGCAGCGCCGGCGCCGCCATGATGTCGCACCCGATGATCGCCGGAGGGACGAGCGCGGGTGCCTTCGCGAACGGGACCGGCGAGGGCGGGGTTCGCCTCTCCGCCGGGATGGGCTTCCTCCCGGAGCTCCTGGTGGACCAGCACTTCCTGGCCCGGGGGCGGATCGGACGCCTCCTCGTGGCCGTGACGGCGGATGGCGGCGTCCCCCTCGGCGCCGGGGTCGACGAGAACACCGCCCTCGTGGTCCGGGGTTCCGAACTCGAGGTCGTGGGGGCATCGGGGGTGGTGCTCGTGGACGCCCGGGAGGCGGAGGTCGCCGGAAACGGGGACTTCCGGGGTGTGCGGCTGGAACTCCTGGGACCGGGCGACCGGATGAGCCTCGAGCCCGGGTCACGGGTACGTCCGCGCCCGGGAAGGGCCTCCGCCCGGAACCTCTCCGGAGAAGCCCCCGGGAGCGGGGAGGTCGACCTCGACCGCGACCCCTTCGACCGCTGGGTCTTCCTCCACGTCCTCGAGGCCTTCGGCTCGTCGCCTTCCCCCGGGGACGCCATCGGGTTCGGCCGGGAGGACGGAAGCGTGATCCGCCTCGTGCCGGCCTCGGGGTTCCGGGCCCTCGCCGACCTGCAGGGGCGGGGCGCCGGGCCCGATGGGAGCGCCCTCGGACTCTCCGTCGGCCCCTTCGAGGTGGAGGTGCGTCGCGCCGGCGGGACGCCCGGCTCCGCTCCCACGGGGGGACCGTGAGAACGGTCCGGGCCCCGCGGGGCGGGGAGCGGAGCTGCCGGACCTGGGGAGCGGAAGCAGCCCTTCGCATGCTCATGAACAACCTCGATCCGGAGGTGGCGGAGCATCCGGAGAAACTGGTCGTCTACGGGGGGCGGGGGAAGGCGGCGCGGTCCTGGGAGGCCTTCGACGCCATCGTCGCGGCGCTTCGGGCCCTGGGTCCCGACGAGACGCTCCTGGTCCAGTCCGGAAAACCCGTGGGGGTCGTGCGGACGCACGAGGACGCCCCGAGGGTGCTGATCGCCAACGCGAACCTCGTGCCGCACTGGGCGACCCAGGACATCTTCGACGATCTCGAGGCCCGCGGGCTCACCATGTACGGGCAGATGACCGCCGGGTCCTGGATCTACATCGGGACGCAGGGGATCCTCCAGGGGACCTACGAGACCTTTGCCGAGTGCGCGCGGATGCACTTCGGAGGGAGCCTCGCGGGGAGGCTCGCGGTGACGGCGGGGTGCGGCGGGATGGGGGGCGCGCAGCCCCTTTCGGTCACCATGAACGGGGGGGTCTGCCTCATTGCCGACGTGGACGGAAGTCGCCTCGAACGGAGGGTCGGGGACGCCTACCTCGACGAGGTCGTTTCCGGGATCGATGCGGCCATCGACCGGGCGCTGGCCCTCGCCCGGGGCGGGGAGGCGCGGAGCGTCGGGGTGGAGGCGAACGCGGTGGCGCTCCTCGAGCGGATGGTGGAACGGGAGGTGACCCCCGACGTCCTCACGGACCAGACGAGTGCCCACGACCCCCTCGAGGGGTACGTGCCCGTCGAGTGGACGCTGGAGGAGGCCCGCAGCGAGCGGGGGCGGAACCCCCACCGGTACGTGGAGCGGAGCACGGCCTCCATGGAGCGTCACGTGAGGGCCATGGTGGAGCTCCAGGAGCGCGGGGCCGTGACCTTCGACTATGGGAACAACCTGAGGCAGCGGGCGGCAGACCGGGGGTACCAGGATGCCTTCGACTTCCCGGGGTTCGTGCCGGCCTTCATCCGCCCCCAGTTCTGCCGGGGAAGGGGGCCCTTCCGGTGGGCGGCACTCTCGGGCGAGGCACGGGACATCTATGCCACGGACCGGGCCCTCCTGGAGCTCTTTCCCGAGGACGAGGGGCTCCGGCGGTGGATCCTGTCGTGCCACGCCGAACCGGAGGCGCTCCTCGCGGGAGCGCTCGACCACTGCCGGCCGCGCTTCGGCTTCCAGGGGCTCCCGGCGCGCATCTGCTGGCTCGGGTACGGCGAGCGGGATCGGGCCGGGCTCCTCTTCAACACCATGGTGGCCGAGGGCCGGGTCGGGGCCCCCCTCGTGATCGGCCGGGATCACCTGGACGCGGGTTCCGTCGCCTCGCCCAACCGCGAGACGGAGGGGATGAAGGACGGCTCCGACGCCGTGAGCGACTGGGCCCTCCTGAACGCCCTCGTGAACACCGCCTCGGGGGCCACCTGGGTGAGCTTTCACCACGGGGGTGGGGTGGGGATCGGATACTCCCAGCATGCGGGGCAGGTGGTCGTGGCCGACGGAACGCCGGAGGCGGCCGCCCGCGTGGAGCGGGTCCTCGTGAACGACCCGCTCATGGGGGTCCTCCGGCACCTGGACGCCGGGTATGAGGAGGCTGCCGCATGCGCGGCGGAGCGGGGGGTGCACGTTCCGATGGAGGGGTGGGAGCCATGAGCCGATACACGAACCCGGGGATCTGGCCCGACGACATCCGGGAGGACCGGTTCGCGAGCCGGATCGAACGCACGGATCCGGCGGGGTGCCGGGTGGCGCTCATCGGGCTCGCCGACGATCTGGGGGTCCGGATGAACGGGGGACGGGTGGGGGCCGCCGAGGGGCCCTACGCCTTTCGGTCGGCCCTCGCCCGCTACGGAGCCCTTTCGCCGCCGGGGGCGCCGCTGCCCCGGGTCTTCGACGTGGGGGACGTGTCGGCGGGGCTCACCCTGGCCGAAACCCACGACCGGGTGACCCGGGTCACGCGCACGATGGTGGACCTGGACCTGATCCCGGTGGGGATCGGGGGGGGGCACGACATGACCTTCGCCCTCGTGCGCGGACTCGCCGAGGCGCTGGACGGTCCGTTGACCGGGGTCTACTTCGACGCCCACCTGGACGTGCGGCCCACCGAGGGGTCGGGAATGACCTTCCGGAAGCTCGTGCAGGAATGCGGGGTAGGAGCCCTCCACGTCTTCGGCCTCGACCCCTTTGCCAACGACCGGGAGCACCTGGCGTGGTTCCGGGATCACGGCGGGCAGCTCGGTGGATTTCCCCTCGAGGGGCCCTGGCCCGGCGGGAACCTCTTCGTGAGCCTTGACCTGGACGTGATCGACCAGGCCTTCGCGCCGGGGGTTTCAGCCATGAACCCCTGCGGGTGGTCACCGGCGCGGGCCGAGGCCTGGGTACGGGCGGCGGGCGCCCACCCCGGGGTTCGCGCCTTCGACATCATGGAACTCTCGCCCCGGCACGACCCCGACGGGCGCACGTCCCGGCTCGCCGCCCGCCTCTTTCTGGCCTTCCTGCGGGGCGTGGCCGAGCGGCCGGTCTCCGGCAGGGAAGACGGATGACGGGGAAGGGCGCCGAGACCCGTTTCCTGCTCATCCGGCGCGCCCGGGTGGTCACCCCCCGACCGCCCTCCCCCACCGACGTGGTCCTGTCCCCCCGTCTCCCCTTTCTCCGCGGCAGGGCGCAGGGAAACGTCGAGGTCCTGGACGGCGTCGACATCCTCGTGCGGGGAGACGCGGTCGAGGCGGTGGGTCCGGATCTCCACCCCGGGGGCGATGGGGTCCGGGTCGTGGAGGCAGGGGGGCGGGTTGTCCTCCCGGGGTTCGTGGATGCCCATACCCACGCATGCTGGGCCGGGGCCCGGCTCGACGAGTGGGAGCTCCGGCTCCGGGGTGCCACGTACGTGGAGCTCCTCGCCGCCGGGGGCGGGATCCTCTCCACGGTACGGGCGGTCCGTGCCGCCGGCGAGGAAGTTCTGGCGGCGGCGCTCGGGGAACGGCTCGGACGCGCCCTCCGCCACGGCACCACCACCATGGAGGTGAAGAGCGGCTACGGCCTGACCCCCGAAGCCGAGCTCCGCATGCTCCGGGCGGTGGTGGCCGCAGGGGAGCGGTGGGAGGGGACGACGGTTCCCACGGCGCTCCTTGGGCATGCGGTGGACCCCGACCATCCGGGCGGTGCGGACGCCTTCTTCCGCCACGTGATCGGAGCGCAGCTCCCCCTCGTCAGTGCCGCCTTCCCCGGTGCGGCCGTGGATGCATACTGCGAGGAGGGCGCATGGCGGGTCGAGGCATGCGTGGCCCTCTTCGAGGCGGCCCGGGCGGCGGGACACCCGGTCCGGGTCCACGCGGACCAGTTCAACGACCTGGGCATGACGGCCCGCGCGGTAGAGCTCGGAGCCCGTTCGGTGGACCACCTGGAGGCCTCGACGAGGGAGACGCTGGCCCTCCTCGCCGCCTCGGGTGCCGCGGGGGTGCTCCTTCCGGTGGCGGGCTTCCACCTGGACGACCGCTACGCCGACGGTCGGTTCCTCGTGGACCAGGGAGGGGCGGCGGTGGTGGCCACGAACTGGAACCCGGGATCGGCGCCCTCGCCCTCGATTCCGCTCGCCCTGGCCCTCGCGGTACGGAAGAACGGGCTCACGCCGCACGAGGCGCTCACCGCCGCCACATGGAACGCGGCGGTCCTCCTGGGGCTTCCGGACCGGGGGTGGGTGGGCCCCGGGGCCCGGGCGGACCTGTTGCTCCTGGAACACCGCGATTGGCGGGAGCTCGTGCACACGGTGGGGGAGAACCCGGTAGCGAGAGTGGTGGCGGGCGGGGAGTTCCAGCACCGATAGGACGCGAGGGGACGGGCGGGGCGGGAAGGAAGGGTCGGCCCGTTGACAAGACGATATCGGGTTATCAGTATCATGGCGGCAGACGGAGCACGTGTCTCCGTGAGACAACCCCTTGCCCCTTCGCCCTCCCGCCTGGATCCCCATGTCCGACCGACGCCTTCCCGTGACCGTCCTCTCCGGATTTCTCGGAGCCGGAAAGACCACCCTCCTGAACCACGTCCTGACGAACCGCGAAGGCCGGAAGGTCGCCGTCATCGTCAACGACATGTCGGAGGTGAACATCGACGCGTCGCTCGTCCGGGGCGGGGAGGCCGCCCTTTCCCGCACGGACGAGCAGCTCGTGGAGATGACGAACGGGTGCATCTGCTGCACGCTCCGCGACGATCTCCTCGTCGAGGTGCGGCGCCTGGCCCTGGAAGGACGCTTCGACTACCTCCTGATCGAGTCGAGCGGGATCTCCGAGCCCCTTCCGGTGGCGACGACCTTCGTCTTCGAGGACGAGGACGGACGCTCCCTCTCCGACTTCGCCCGCCTCGACACCATGGTTTCGGTCATCGATGCCCGGAGCTTCCTCGACGACTTCGCGTCGGACGACCTCCTGGCGGACCGGGGCCAGGTGGCCGGGGAGGAGGATGAGCGGACCCTCGCCGACCTCCTGGTGGACCAGGTCGAGTTCGCCGATGTCCTGATCCTGAACAAGGTGGACCTGGTGGATGCCGGGGAAATCGAGCACCTCCGGTCCCTCCTCCGCTCCCTGAACCGCCATGCCGAGATCCTCGTGGCGGAGCGGGGAAGGGTACCCCTGGACCGGATCCTCGACACCGGCCGCTTCGACTTCGAGAGGGCCGAGGCGTCTCCCGGTTGGATCCAGGAGCTCCAGGGGAACCACGTTCCGGAGACCGAGGAGTACGGGATCAGCTCCTTCGTCTTTCGCGCCCGGCGTCCGTTCCATCCCGAACGCTTCCACGGCTTCGTGGAAGGTCACTGGCCGGGGGTGCTACGGGCAAAGGGGTTCTTCTGGCTGGCTACCCGCATGGAGGTGGTGGGCTCCCTGTCTCAGGCCGGCGTGATGCGGGAGCACGCACCCGCCGGTACCTGGTGGGCGTCCCACCCGGAACTCCTCGAGGAGGCCCGGGAGGAGCTGGGCGACTGGCTCGACGCCACCTGGGAGGAGCCCTTCGGCGATCGCAGGCAGGAGCTCGTCTTCATCGGGCAGGCCCTCGACGCGGAGGCCATGTCCGTCGCCCTCGAGGCCTCCCTTCTGAACCCGGAGGAGTTCGCCCTCGGACCGGCGGCATGGTCCACCCTCGCCGATCCCTTTCCGGCCTGGGTGTCCCTGGAAGAGGAAGCCCTCGACACCGTGGAGGCATGACCCATGGCCGCAAGAGGTACCCGGGTCACGATCCGGATGGCGAGCACCGAGAGTCCGCACCGCTTCACTACGCAGAAGAACAAGCGGAACACGCCGGGCAGACTCGAGCTCCGGAGGTTCGATCCGGTCGTGCGCCGCCACGTGCCCCACCGCGACGCGAAGTGACCCTCCTTCCGATCTTGTCTCATGCTTTAGGCTCACCTAAATTAGAGATTAGGACAGCCTAAACCACTCACGCCGGGAAGCACGGCAGACCAGGTTTCCCTCGATGAACGCACTCCTCCTCGCGCTTTCACTCCTCTCACCCCCTGCGCAGGACGACAACATCCGCGGAGTGGTCGTGCGGGCCGATGCCGCCGACCGCCCCGTGGCGGGCGCCCGCGTGCAGCTGGTTCCTTCGGGAGCGGGCGCCGTCCTCGCCGAGACCCGCACCGATGCCCAGGGCCGCTTCGACCTGGGTCCGCGCCCGGCGGGCGATCTCCGGGTCCGGGTCGAGGCCCTCGGCTTCGCCGGCGCGGAGGTTGCCGTGCCCCCCGAGGGGACCGAGCTCCTCCGCATCCCCCTCACCCTCACGCCCCTTCTCGTGGACGGAATCGTGGCCACGGCGAACCCCCTGGGGAGCTCCGCCACCTACCAGCCCCAGCAGGCCCTGGGCCCCGACGAGCTGGCGCGCAGGCTCGACCTGTCCATCGGGTCGATGCTCGACGGCGAGCCGGGGGTGGCCATGCGCTCCATGGGCGCGGCCCCCACGCGCCCGGTGGTGCGGGGCTTCGACGGGGACCGCCTCCTCGTGCTCGAGAACGGGGAGCGGATGGGGGACCTCTCGGAGACGGCGGCGGACCACGCGGTGTCGGTGGACCCGATGGCCCTCCGGCGGGTCGAGATCGTCCGCGGGCCCGCGAGCCTCCTGTACGGGTCGAGTGCCCTGGGCGGAGTGGTGAACCTCGTGACTGCGGACCTCCCGGATCGATGGCGTCGCGGGCTCAGCGGAACGGTGCATTCCCAGGGGGCCACGATGAACCGGTCGGCCGCTGCCGGTGGCCAGTTCCTGTACGGGGGAGCCGGATGGGCGGCTACCGCACGGATGTCCGCCCGGGCCGCCGGCGACGTGCGCACCCCCGAGTCCCGTCTTCGGGGCACGGACCTCGTGAGCCGCGACGCACAGGTGGGCGGAGTCCTGGAGCGCGGGAGCCTGCGGGGCGGGGTCTCCCTATCCCTCGTGGACCGGAGCTACGGGATCCCGGAGTCCCCCGACGACCCCCTCGACGACGTGCGGATCCGGATGGACCGGACCGCGCTCCAGGCACGCTTTTCCTGGGATGCGGAGACGGAGGACGCGCGCGTACTCGGGGTGGAGCTCCGTCTCCAGGGGGCTCGCTACTTCCAGCAGGAGCTCGAGCGGGAGCTCGGGCCCGACGGTCGCCTCGAGGACGAGGAGGTGGAGCTCGAGTTCGACCAGGAAGGGGCTTTCGCGACCGTCACGCTCCGGAGCGGGCGCTGGGCCCTGTTCGACGGAGGCGCGCTGGGGCTCGCCGGGCGGCACCGGAAGCTCCTCGTGGGAGGGGACGACGCCTTCACTCCCGGGGTCCGGGAGGGTGCGCTCGCCCTCTTCGCCTTCCAGGAAGTCGTGCTCGGGCGGGGGGTGCGCCTTCAGCTCGGCGGGCGGGTCGAGGTCCAGCGAAGCCAGGCGATCCCGAACGGAGCCTTCCCGGAGCCCGGTGCGCCGAGGAGTTCCTCCACCCGATCCGGATCGGTGGGGCTCCACTGGCGCCCGGCACCGGCCTGGGAGGCGGGCATCCAGGTCGCCCGTGCCCACAGGAACCCGACCGTGGAGGAACTCTACGCCGACGGGCCGCACCTGGGTGCCGGGGTATACGAGGTGGGTCGCGCGGAGCTGCCCGACGAGATCGGGCGGGGCGTGGACCTGTTCCTCCGACGGGGATGGGAGCGCGGCGGGCTCGAGGCCACCTACTTCGTGAACCGCATCGAGAACTTCGTGGCCTTCGAACCGGCGGGCGAGGTGGATGGAGCCTCGGGGCTTCCCGTCTTCCGGTACGGTTCGACCAACGCCCGCTTCCAGGGTGGAGAGGTCACGGCGGAGCTGCGTCCCGGCGGGCCGGTCGAAGGGCTGTCGCTGGGGCTCGGCGTCGACTGGGTCCGGGCCCGCAAGGCCCACGGTCTTCGTACACCCCTCCCGGCCATCCCACCCCTGCGGGGAAGGATCCAGGCCCGCTTCGAAGGGAGCCTCGGATGGGTGGGCGGGACGGTGCGTGCCGTGGCCGCCCAGGACCGGGTCGCCCCTGCCGAGGAACCCACCGACGGATACCTTCTCCTGGACGGATCCGCCGGATGGACCGTGGGCCCCTCCAGGCGCCACACCCTGGTCCTTCGGGTGGACAACGCCACGAACCGGCTCTACCGCGATCACCTCTCCCGCGTCGAGGAACGGGGCTTCCCGATGCCGGCCCGGAACGTCTCCCTGGTCTACCGCTGGAGCTTCTGAGGGTCGAGGTGCAGCCCCACCTCCACCGGAGCCAGCGCCTCTGGCTCGCTTCCCGGCAGGAGGACCACGAAGAGGTCCCACGGGTGGATCCCTTCCCACCGGAAACGCCGCGGCTCGCCTTCCACGAGAAACCAGAGCTCGGCGTTCCGGGGCCGGGCGTGCACCGGGATCCCCTGCGCGTCCAGGAATTCCAGCGCCTCGGCCCGGTACCAGTTGTGGTCGTCCGCCGCCACGAAGAAGTCGTCGAGGGTGCCCGCTTCCTCCGCACGCGCTCGCTCGGCGGAGATCGTCTCCGGGTAGGCCACGAGGTGCACCGCCACCGGTGCCTCGAGGGGGAGGGCCCGGGTCCCCGGCTCGGGTTCGATCTCGTGGACCTCCGCAGGCGCCGGCTCGGGCTCGGGCGGGGCGCAGGAGGCGGTGATCCCTCCGGCGCCCGGGACCAGGATCGCCGCCAGGAGGGCGGTGACGGGTGCGCCGCGGGCGCCGGGAGGCCGGGCCATCCGCGCGAGGGCGGCCCCTGCCACCACCGCCGCCATGGCCACGGCGGTCCACGCAATCATCGGGTGGTCGCTCCACCGGTTCACGGCGATCCCGACGAGGGCCCAGGCGACGGCGGCCCCGATGAAGGGGTTCCGGAGCCGGAGCAGGGCGAAGGTGCCGATGGCGGCGCCCACCACCACGAGGAGGGTGGCCCAGACGGCTCTGGGTATCCCGGCGCCGCCCCACCCCGCAGCCACGAGCCACGCCGTCACGTTCACGACGGTGGCCACGATGATCCACCCGAGGTAGACCCCGAAGGCCGCCCGGGCGAGGAGGGGAGCGGAGAAGCGCCCTCCGGCCATGGTGCGGTTCAGGTGGAGAAGCACGCCCAGGAGCGCCGCCATGACCACCACCGAAAGGGTCACGAGCTCGTGGTGCCAGGCGAGGAGCCACCCGGCGTTCAGCACCGACGAGAGGGCGAAGGCCGGGGCCAGCGCCCGTCCTGCCTCGGCCCAGCGCCCCAGGAACTGCGCCCCCGCCCATCCGGCTGCAAGGAGGTAGATGATGCCCCAGATCGAGAAGGTGCCCCCGGCCGGGACGATGAGGTTCGGGTAGAGGGCCGATAGCTCGCCCGTGGTCCGGCCCCCCAGCGGAAGGGTGTTGGCGAGCGCGTTCACGACCAGGGCCCCCGCCAGGCAGAGCGCCGCGACGGCCCGTCGGACCGGGCGCCGGCGCCCGGTCACCCCCCGGCCTTCCGCTTCACCAGGAGGTACCCTCCGACCCCCACCGCCGCGATGGCCATGACGACCACGAGCACCAGGAGGAGTGCCGCGCCGAAGATCGCGGCCAGGGTATCCCAGAAACCGAAGGTGGCGATGAGGACCACCAGGAGGATGAAGAGGAGAATGGGCATGGGGGTCCCTCCTGGGCCAGGGTCAGAAGGCGAGCGGGGGCGCCGGGACCGTGCCGGCGAGTTCCGGGGTCACGGCCCCGATCTCGATCTGGATCCCGTCGTTCTGCTGGTCGCGGATGAACCAGACCACGATCCCCACCAGGATCACGATGGCGAGGATCGCCACGATGGACACCATGCTCTTCTGCGAATCGGCCATGACCGGGTTCTCCCGTCTGGAGGAATGGATTTCCCGGAATAGGCCGGAGCCGCTCGGAAGATCCCTTGCCCGGACACCACACTAGGGGCGCGGCGGCCCGCCGGGCATGCCCGGCGGAGGGAGCCCCTGCCGGGCCCGCTCGCGCACGAGCTCCTCGTAAAGCTCGGTGGGGGCGCCGCCCACGCCGGGCTGGACGAGTCCCTCGGCCACGAGGCGGAGATAGCCCTCGGTGTAGAGGCGGATCCCCTGTTCGCCCCGGTCTCCGTAGACCTCCACCCGGTGGATGAGGTCCATGGTGAGGGAGTCGAGTTCCTCGAGGGCACCCAGGGGCCGGTCGTCGAGGAAGACCGGGAGCATGCGCCCCCTCCCCGCGGCGAGCCCGGTCACGGGCGGCCCGCCCCCGGCCGGGAGCATCCGCATCCCGCCGAAGGGCGGGCTCACGCAGAGGCGGTCCGCGGGGAGCCCGAGCCCCACGCAGGGGCGGATCACGATCCGGGGCGGGCCCTTCGTGAGGAAGTCCATGGGCTCGTCAAACCCGGCCTTCTCGATGGCCTCCCGATCCCAGGACGACCAGAAGACCGGAGAGCCCCGCAGCGGCCACGCCCGGGTCTGGGCCGCCCGGTCCAGGATCCGGTGGGCCGGGTTGGGCCCCACGGTGACCTCCACCCCGTCGATGACGACGGGTGCCGGCTCGAGCTCGAAGAGGTGGCGGTGCCCCGCCGCCACCTGGATCAGGAAGGTCTGCTCCTGGTAGCCGAGGCGGTGCACGATCACCTCGTGCTCGCCGGGACGGACGTTCCGGAGGGTGAAGAACCCGTCCTCGCGGGTGAGGGTGTAGCGTTCCGCCCCGGGAAAGCGGACGACGGCCCCGGAAATCCGGTCCCCGGTCCGGGCATCGATGACCGCTCCGATCACGTCCACGGGCTCGGACGTCTGCTGCCCCACCGCCGGGGCGGGGAGGAGCAGAACGACGAGGAGGACGGCCAGGAAGGGAAGGGGCATCGGCGCACCGGGGAAGCGGAAGGTCGGGATGCGGCCCACGAGGACCATCGTAGGGGGGGGACCCGTGTCGTGCAAGCGTCTCCTGTGGCGGCAATAGCCCTCAACCCCAGCTCCGGTTCCCCGGGGGCGCCTGGCGAAGGGCGGTGAGGTAGGGCATCGGGTCGGGCCAGTACTCCTGGGTCCCGGGGAGCTCGGCCGGCGCCCCCCCGTCCACCCGGAGCTCCTCGAGGGAGGCGGCGATCACGTTCAGCGTGGCCCCGTCCTTCTGGAGCGTCCCGCGAACCAGGAGGAAGGGCTCCATCCGCACCACCGCCCGGCACCGCTCGTACACCGGGGGCTTCACGATCACGTTGATGTGACCGAACTCATCTTCCATAAGCACAAAGATGTACCCCTTGGCCGTGTGGGGCTTCTGCCGGGCGATCACGATCCCCGCCACCGCGACCCCGCTCCGGTCCGGCCGGTGGGGAAGCTCCGCCGACGACACCACCCCCCCGGGGAGGCGCTCCCGCACCAGGGCCAGGGGGTGCTCACCGGTGGAGAAGCGGAGCATCCGGTAGTCGGCCACGATCCGGTCCCGGTCCTCGAGGGGGGCGAAGGGGAGTCCGGCGTCGGGGTCCTCGAAGGCCAGGGCGAACTGGGGGTCGTCGGCGCGCCCCCGGGCCCGGGTCCGCTCCGCATCGGGACCGAGCCAGAGCCCGGTCTGCCAGAGGAGCTCCCGGCGGGTGAGCCCGAGCCCGTCGAGCCCCCCGACCCAGACCAGGTTCTCGATGGCCGGGCGCCGAAGCGCCGCCGGGGTTCTCCGGAGAAAGTCCACGAGGCTCCGGAAGGGCCCGCCCCGCTCCCGCTCCTCGACGACCCGCTCGGCGATCTCCTCGCCCCACCCGCGAATGAACCCCAGCCCGACCCGGAGCGCCCCCGACTCCGCCGCCGGAGCGGGGCAGGGGGCGGCGGCGGAACGGAGGCCTGCCCCTTCCGCATCCCCATCCCCCTCCTCCTCCACCGTGCACCGCACACCACTCCGGTTCAGGTCGGGCGGGAGGACCCGGACCCCGTGCCGCCGGGCATCGCGCCCCAGCACGTCCAGCGAGTAGAACCCCATGGGCTGGTTGTTGAAGAGCGCCACCGTGTACTCCACCGGGTGGTAGTGGCGGAGCCAGGCCGACTGGTACGCCAGGAGCCCGAAGGCGGCGGCGTGGGACTTCGGGAAGCCGAACTCGGAGAAGGCCACGACCTGCCCGAAGACCCGCTCCGCCGTGTCGGCGGGGACCCCCCGGGCGGCAGCCCCGGCAAGGAAGGCCTGCCGGTGGGCCTCCATGGCGTCGCCCGAGCGCTTCCGCGACATGGCCCGCCGGAGGCTCTCGGCCTGCCCGTCGGTGAAGCCCGCGAGGTCGCGGCACACCTGGAGGACCTGGTCCTGGTAGAGGATCACCCCCAGCGTCTCCGCGAGCGCTTCCTCCAGGAGGGGGTGGTCGTACGGGATCTCGAAGGTCGGGTCCGCCCGGAGCGCCTCGCGCCGCCGCACGTAGGGGTTCACCGCGCCCCCCACGATGGGCCCGGGGCGGACGATGGCCACCTGGACCGCCAGCTCCTTCAGGTTCCGCGGGCGGGTGCGTCGGATCATCTGGATCTGGGCCCGGCTCTCGACCTGGAACATCCCCACCGTGTCTCCGGACGAGATCCGGTCATAGACGGCCGCGTCGTCGAGGTCGATCCGCGACAGGTCCGGCGCCTCCCCGCGGCGCACCGCGATCAGGTCCACCGCCTCCTCCACGAGGGAGAGCATCCCCAGGGCCAGGAAGTCGATCTTGATGAAGCCCGCGTCGTCGCAGGAGTCCTTGTCCCACTGGCAGAGGAAGCGCCCCTCCATGGCGGCGGGCTCTACCGGGACGAGTTCCACCAGGGGGCGGCTCGAGATGATCATGCCCCCCACGTGCTGGGAAATGTGGCGCGGGAGGCGGGCGATCTCCTCCACCCGCTCGAGGAAGAGGCGCCAGGGGCGGGTCTCGAGCTTCGGGGCGAACTCGGGCATCTTCTCCAGGTCTTCGCGGAGTCCCCCGGCGGAGCGGTGCTCGGCGAGCTTCGAGAGCTTCTCCAGGTCGCCGGCAGGGAGCTCCATGGCGCGCCCCACCTCGCGGACCGCCGAGCGGAGGCGGTAGGTGGGGAAGATGGCCACGAGCCCGGTGTGGTCGTGGCCGTACTTCCGGTAGACCTCGAGGATCAGCGCCTCGCGGATCTCCCGGGGAAAGTCCAGGTCGATGTCGGGAACGGAGGCCAGGGCCTCGTTCAGGAAGCGGCCGAGGAAGAGGTTCGCCTCCACCGGGTCCACGTGGGAGAGGCCGATCAGGTGGCAGATGATGGACGACACCGAGGACCCCCGCCCGCGCCCGGGGGGGAGTCCGGCCCCCGCCCGGGGCGCCCCGCCGCGCACCCGTACCGCCACCTCCTTCGCGAGCTCCATGATGTCGCGGTAGACGAGGAAGAATCCGGCGAGCCCGTGGTGTTCCACGAGGCGAAGCTCCTCCGCGAGGCGCCGCTCGGCCTCGGTCCGACGGGCCCGGGAGCCGCCCTCAGGGTACCGCTCCTCGAGGGCCGCCCACGTCACCTCGGAGAGGACCTGGATCGCGCTTCCCCTCTGGCTTCCCTCGAAGTCCGGGAAGGCGTAGCCCAGGTCGGCGGTGAGGTCGAAGGCACTGCACCGTTCTGCGATGCGAAGGGTGCTGACCAGGGCGTCGGGGCGACCGGCGAAGCGATCCGCCATCCCGGAGGGGCTCGCCAGGTGGAAGCACCCGTTGGGGCGCCGGAGATGATGGGAAGCGTCCAGGGTGGTGCGGTGGCGGATCGCGACGAGCACGTCCTGGAGGCGGTGAAGGCGGGGGTGATGGTAGTGGACGTTCCCGGTGGCCACGACGGGAATGCCGAGGCGGTCGGCGAGGCGGGCCAGCGCCCGGTTACGGGGGGCATCGCCGCGAACCCGGTTCTCCTGGAGCTCCACGAAGAGGTGGTCCGGGCCGAAGGCCCCGAGGAGGCGCCGGGCGAACCTCTCGCCGGTGGCCGCGGCGTCGAGAAGCGCGTGGGCCAGGGGGCTCTTCCGGCACCCGGTGAGGAGAATGAGCCCCTCGGTGCGCGGGGGGATCCGGCCGTCGGGGGAGCCCAGGAGGAGCTCCAGGGAGAGGGCGGGGTTCCCCCGTTCCGGGGCGTCGTGCCCCGCGCCCGGGGGGAGGCGGTGGGCCTCGGTGACGAGGCGGCAGAGGTTCGCGTAGCCGACGGGTGTCTCGGCCAGGAGGGTCAGGTGGAAGCGGTCTTCCTCCCCCCCCGGAAGGCCGCACCCCTCCACCGTGAGCTCCACCCCGGTGATGGGTGCGATCCCGGCCTCCTTCGCCGCCCGGGCGAACTCCATGCTCCCGTAGAGCCCGTCGTGGTCCGTGAGGGCCAGGGCGGGGTAGCCGAGTTCTGCGGCGCGGAGGACGAGCTCCTCCGGGTGGGAGGCGCCGTCCAGGAAGGAGTAGCCCGAGTGGGCGTGGAGTTCGACGTAGACCGGGTCCATGGGACCCGAAGATACACCGAAACCACGAGGGGGTGCCAGCCGGTATCAGCGCTCCGCTGCCGCCAGCTCCAGGATGGCCCCGGAGAGCCTGCGGAGTCGCTCGGCGTCGGAGAGGCGGGCCCCGGTGTCGGCGCTCCGGACGTCGGAGGCGATCCCGGCGGCGAGCTCGGCGAG
>JBJHCE010000042.1:0-20807 GCA_050485865.1 Gemmatimonadales bacterium
CCCCGGCGTCCCCCCGCCCAGGCGAAGACGAGGAGGGCCGCACCCGCCACGAGCACCCCCGAGAGCGCCTTGAAGGCCCCCCAGGTGGAGGCACCGAGGGTGACCAGGAGGGCCAGGAGGAGGGGATAGGCCGGGGGATACTTGGCGTGGGGAGGCTCGAAGGGGTCCCAGAGCTCCACGTACCCCTCTCCCGACGCCAGCGCACTCGCCAGGGAGAGGTACGCGGCGTTGTCCCCCCCGGGGTGGGGCCCGGGGAAGCTCACCCGGGCCAGGAGGAACCCGTGCACGAGGAGGAGGGCCAGGGCGGCGAGCCCGAACCAGGGAAGTTTCCCCTTCATCGGCCCCTTCATGAGTCTGCCCCCCCCGGGGTCAGCGTCCCCAGGATCCGCGCCCCCGTCGCCCCGGTGACCCGGGGGAGCGAGCCGGGGATCCCCTCCAGGTGCGCCCAGGCCAGGAGGGCGAAGGCCGCCGCCTCCCGGGCATCGGGGTCGATCCCGAGCGCCTCCGCCCCGGTCCGCACCGGCACCGGGGCGGGGAGGGCCCGGGCGAGGGCCGCCTCGATCCGCCCGGCCAGGAAGGGGTTCCGGGCCCCGCCCCCGGAGAGGACCACCTCGTCCACCTCCCCGGGCGGGAGGTGGTCCCGGTACGCTTCCGCCACCGAGCGGGCGGTGACCTCGACGAGACTCGCGAGGAGGTCGTCGGGGTCCCCCTTCCACCCGTCCACGAGGGTGCGGAGGCGGGCGTCGCCGAAGCGCTCCCGCCCGGTGGAGCGGGGGGGCGCCTCCCGGAAGAAGGGGTCCGCGAGGAGCGCCTCCACCACCTCGCCCCGCACCCGCCCCCGGGCCGCGCGGCGCCCCCCGTCGTCGAAGGCCTCGGCACCCCCGCTCGCCCACGCCGCCGCCCCGTCCAGGAGCGCCACCCCGGGGCCGGTGTCGAAGCCCAGGACCCCCTCCCAGGCGCCGTCCCCGGGAAGGAAGGTCACGTTCCCCATTCCGCCCAGGTTCTGGAGCGCCCGCCCCGTCCCCGGCCGGTGGAGGAGGACCCGGTCCGCCCAGGGCACGAGGGGCGCGCCGTGCCCCCCCGCCGCCAGGTCCCGGGCGCGGAAGTCCGCCACCACCGGGATCCCGGTCCGCTCGGCGATCGTGGCCGGATCCCCGAGCTGGAGGGTGGCGCCGCGCTCCCCACCCCCTGGCGGCTCGTGCCAGACCGTCTGCCCGTGCGACCCCAGGGCCCGCACCTCGGGGGCCGCCGCCCCCGCCCCGTCGAGGAAGGCCAGGAAGGCGGCGGCGAACCCCTCGCCCAGGGCCACGTGCAGGCGGGCGAGCCCGCGGGCGTCCAGGCCGCCTTCCGCCATGGCGCGTCGCATCTCCCCGCGAAGCGCCTCCTCCCAGGGAAGGGTGGCGAACGCCTCGACCCGCCAGCGGACCCGCTCCGGCCGGTCGCCCTCGCCTCGGTCGCCTTCGACGTAAAGGAGGATCGCGTCGATCCCGTCCATCGAGGTCCCGGAGAGGAGCCCGCCGTGGAGGGCACCCCCACCGGTCGCGGCGGTCACGGCGCCGCCTCTCCGGTCACCTCCGCGAGTCGCCCCCCGGCCTCGGCGATCCGCTTCTCCGCTTCGACCCGGTCCACCCCGAGGCGCCCCATGACGAGGGCGGTCTTGATCCGCCCCCCGGCGGCGGCGAGGAGGAGCCGGGCGGGCTCGGCGTCGATCCCCAGGGTGGCCCGGAGGATCCGCTCGCCCCGGTCCTGGAGCTTGTCGCAGGTCACGGTGAGATCGACCATCAGGTTCCCCCAGGTCTTTCCGGCCTGGACCATGACCCCGGTGGTGATCGTGTTCAGCACCATCTTGGTGGCGGTCCCCGCCTTCATTCGCGTGGAGCCGGTCACGACCTCGGGTCCGGTGAGGGGGGCGATCACGACGTCGTGTCGGGCGCGGAGCTCGTCGGAGGGGGGGGTGCAGAGGAGAAAGCCCGTGCGCGCCCCGAGCTCCCGGGCCCGGGCCAGCGCCCCGTGAACGTAGGGGGTGGTCCCCGAGGTGGCGATCCCGAGGACGAAGTCGCCGGCCAGGACGCCGCGGGCCTCGAGGTCCCGGGCGCCGTGTTCCGGGTGGTCCTCCGCCCCCTCCTGCGCCCGGACGAGGGCGTCGTACCCCCCGGCGATGATCCCCTGCACGAGGGAGGGGTCGGTCCCGAAGGTGGGGGGCATCTCGGCGGCGTCCAGGACTCCGAGTCGCCCGCTCGTCCCGGCCCCCACGTAGAAGAGGCGCCCCCCGCTCGAGAGGGCCGCGAAGACGAGCTCGATGGCCCGGGCAATGGCCTCGCGCTCCCGCCCCACGGCTTCGGCCACGGTGCGGTCCTCGGCATTCACCAGGTCCACGAATTCGAGGGGGGTGAGTCGGTCGATCTCCCGCGAGCGGGGGTTTCGCTGCTCCGTGAGGCGGTCGTCGAGCATGGCCGGGTCGGGTGGAGGGGTGTACCTTCGTCGGCCCGAAGCTAACCCTCCGCCCGTGGCCACGCAGGACCCTTCCGCGCCTCCATGACCGACCCGATCCTCGCCGCCCTCCGGGAACGCGCTGCCCAGCTCGCGCCCGACCTCGTCCGCCTTCGCCGGGACCTCCACCGCCATCCCGAGCTCTCGTTCGGGGAGGTTCGGACCGCCGAAACCGCGGCCCGGGCGGTGGCGGAGGCCGGTTTCTCCGTCCGGACCGGGATCGCCCGCACCGGGGTCGTGGCGGAGCTGGACGCGGGAGCCGGCCCCCTCGTGGCCCTCCGCGCCGACATGGACGCCCTCCCCATCGAGGAGGCGAATGACCTCCCCTGGCGCTCGGAGGTCGCCGGGGTCATGCACGCCTGCGGGCACGACGCCCACGTGGCGGGGCTCGTGGGGGCGGCCCGCCTCCTCTCCGCCCTCGCCGCCGAGGGGGCCCTCCCCCCGGGGCGGATCCGCCTTCTCTTCCAGCCCTCGGAGGAGCGGATGGACGACGAGGGGAAGAGCGGAGGCCGGCGCATGGCCGAGGAGGGCGCCATGGACGGGGTGGACGCGGTGGTGGGGCTCCACGTGGCGGCCCACCTCCCCTCGGGCGAGGTGCACCTGGCGCCGGGCCCCTTCCTCGCCGGCACCGACACCCTCCGGATCACGGTGGAGGGGAAGGCCGCCCATGCCGGTCGCCCCCACCAGGGGGTGGACGCCCTCGTCCTCGCCGCCCAGGGGATCCTGTCGGTGCAGCAGGTGGTGGCCCGCCGCATCCCCCCCGAAGCCCGGGGCGTCGTCTCCCTGGGCCGGATCGAGGGGGGCGCCGCCACCAACATCGTCTGCGAACGGGTGGAGCTCGGCGGCACGATCCGCTACTTCGAGGAGGAGATCCGCCGTACCCTCCGCCGCGAGGTGGAGGCGGTCTTCCGGGGCCTCGAGCACCAGGGAGCCCGGGTCACCGTGCGCTGGGTGGACGGCTATCCCCCCGTGGTGAACGACCCCGACGTGACCCGGCGGGTGCAGGCGGTGGCCCGTGCGGTGGCGGACCCGGAGCGGGTCCCCCCGAACGCCGCCCCCCAGATGACCGCCGAGGACTTCTCCTTCCTCGCCGCCCACGCCCCCGGCGCCTTCTTCTGGCTCGGCGCGGGCCTCCCGGACCCCCGGGAACACCACCACCCCCGCTTCGACGTGGACGAGGCGGTTCTCCCCCTCGGCGCCGCCCTCCTCGCCGGAAGCGCCGTCGAGCTCCTCCGCACCCTGCCCCGCTGAACCATGATCCGCACGCACCGCTCCCTGGCCCTGCTCCCTCTCCTCCTCCTTCCGGGTTTGTTCCTTCCGGGATGCGGAGCCCCGGACGATCCCGCGGGGCGGGCCGCCCTCGCCCCCGCCCAGGTTCCCCGGGCGGAGATCACGTTTCCGGAAGGATGGCGCTTTCCGTCCGACGCCCTCCCGGTCACGGGGCGAGGAGGAGCGGTGAGCACCACCGACGTGCTGGCCACCGAGGTGGGGATCCGGATCCTCGAGGCGGGCGGAAGCGCGGTGGATGCGGCGATCGCCGTTTCCTTCGCCCTTGCGGTGGTGAACCCCGAGGCGGGGAACCTGGGGGGCGGCGGCTTCATGGTGCTCCGGATGGCCGACGGGAGCACCGCGGCGCTCGACTACCGGGAGACGGCGCCCCTCGCCGCCACCCGGGACATGTACCTGGACGAGGCGGGTGAGCTCACGAACGCCTCGGTCCTCGGGCACCTGGCCGCCGGGGTCCCCGGCACCGTCATGGGGATGTGGGAGGCCCACCGGCGCCACGGCACCCTCCCCTGGGAGGCGCTCGTGGGGCCGGCGGTGGCGCTCGCCGACGGGTTCGAGGTGCACGAGCGCTTCGCCCGGTCGATCCGGGGGGCGCAGCGGTCGCTTTCCATCCACGAAACCACGGCCCGGACCTTTCTTCCCGGGGGCGAGCCTCCCGCCGTGGGAACCACCTTCGCCCAGCCCGAGCTCGCCGCGACCCTCCGCCGGATCCTGGAGCAGGGGCCCGACGGCTTCTACCGGGGCGAGACCGCCGACCTGGTCGTGGCCGAGATGGAGCGGGGGGGCGGGATCATCACCCACGAGGACCTGGCCCGCTACGAGGCGATCTGGCGAGAGCCGGTGACCTTCCGTTACCGGGGTCACGAGGTCACCTCCATGCCCCCGTCGTCGTCCGGGGGCGCCACCATGGCGCTCATGGCCCATATCCTGGAGGAGCACGACCTGGCCGCCCTCGGGTGGCAGTCGGAGGCGTACGTCCACCTCTTCGCCGAGGCGGCCCGGCGGGCCTACGCCGACCGGAACCAGGTCCTCGCCGACCCGGACTTCGTGGACATCCCCCTGGACCGGATGGTCGCCCGGGACTATGCCGTGGCACGGGGTGCGGACATCGCCCTGGACCGGGCCACCCCGTCGGCGGAGGTGGGCCCCGGGCTCGAAGTGGGCGAACCCACCGAGACCACCCACTTCTCCATCGTGGACCGTCACGGAAACGCGGTGGCGGTCACCACCACGATCAACTCGTCGTATGGGAGCAAGGTGACGGTGGAGGGCGCGGGGTTCCTCCTGAACAACGAGATGGACGACTTCGCCGCGAAGCCCGGTTTCCCGAACCAGTTCGGACTCGTCCAGGGAGAGCAGAATGCCATCGAGCCCGGGAAGCGGATGCTCTCGGCCATGTCGCCCACGGTGGTCACGACCCCCGAGGGAGAGCTCCTCCTCGTGACCGGGACTCCGGGCGGGTCCACGATCATCACCACGGTGCTCCAGACGGTGCTGAACGTGATCGACTTCCGCATGAGCGTGACCCAGGCCGTGAACGCCCCCCGGGTTCACCACCAGCATCTCCCGGACCAGGTCTACTGGGAAAACGGCGGACTGGCCCCCGAGGTGGTGGAGGCCCTGGAGGCGCTGGGCCACACCCTGTCACGGAGGGGCGGGACCTCGGGCGACGTCCAGGCGATCCTCCGCCTGCCGGACGGCACCCTCACGGCCCACTCCGACCCACGGCTCGGGGGGGTCGCCCGGACGATCCCCTGACCGGGCGCCCCCCCTTCCGCCAGCGGGCGTCAGTTCACCACGAGGGGCTCGTCCAGGCGGACCACCACCATGGCGCCCCGGGGGAGCACGGCATGGCCGTCCCGGGTGGTGAGGGCGATCCCGAGGCCGGCGGCAGCGCCGACGGCGGCGCCCGTCACCGTGGAGCGGGTGTCCCGGCCGATGATCTGGCCGATGATCGCACCCGCGGCGGCCCCGGTGGCCACCTTCGCGGCGGAGCGCTGGCCCGAGTCACGGGCCGCGGTCTCCAGGTCGGTGGACTGGACGGTTCCCGCGATGTCGCGGTACCCGCCGTTCACCTGGACCGACGCGATCCTGACGCCGAGCACCGCCTCGGAATCGGCGCCGGAGCTCCGCTGGGACTCGGTCACGATCCCCCGCGCGGTGGCGCCGGCGGGAATCGTCGCCCCGTGGACCCCGTCCACCCCGGAAACGAGGCGGAGGTTGAAGCGCTGACCCGCCTCGTGGGTGGCCGTGGAGACATCCTCCTCGACCTCGAAGGTGAGGGTGGTCCCCGCGGGGATCGCCGGGATCGCCGCATCGCGGGGCGCCTCGCCGGACCACTCCTCGTCGGCCCAGCGCTCGTCGCCAGGCTCGTCGGCGGCGTCCGAGTCCCCGCCGCAGGCGGCGACGGAGACGGCCAGGAGGGTGGCGGCCGTCGCGAAGCCGAGGCGGGCCGGGAGCGCTCGTCGGCCCCTGCTCGCCGCGCGGCTCGGAAGGGTACTGCTTCGGGTCACGTATCGCATCATGTCCTCCCGTTCGGGGGTTTCATACCGGGTTCACGCACCCCGAAGGGCGCAACGGATGTGCCAGAGAGCAGGAAGGCCCGCAACTCGTTGGAGTCACGGGCCTTCCGGTTACCCGGGGAGGCTTCGTCCCCTCACCCCCGCGGGAAAGGCTTTCCGCCCCTCCGGGGAAAAGGGTTCCGCCTGCGGGGGGTTCAGCGCCGGGCCACGATCACCGGTGATTCGAGGCGGATCGTGATCCGCGCACCCTCCTCGAGGGTGGCGTGCCCGTCACGGGTCGTGAGCGCGATCCCCGCCCCCGCCGCAGCACCCACCGCGGCACCGGTCACGGTGGAGCGGGTGTCCCGCCCCAGGATCCGCCCGACCACGGCGCCTGCCGCAGCCCCGGTGGCAATGGTCGCCGCGGTGCGCTGCCCGGAGTCCCGGGCCTCGGCGGCCACCTCGGTCTGGAGGACGGTGGCCTGGATCGGGTAGCGCACCCCGTCCACCACGATCCCCTCAATGGCGAGGATGAGCGCCGCCGGCTCCTCGGCGGAGGGGCTCTCCCGGGACTCCACGACCCGCCCCTCGAGACGGGACCCGGCGGGAATGAGCTCGGTGCCGTCGGCGGCCCGGAGCGAGGACCCGATCCGGGCGTGGAAGACGTCACCCGGGCGGCTCGTCCGCGTCGAGAGGCCGCTTTCGAGGGTGCCCGTCACCTCGGTCCCGATGGGAAGCACGGTCCCGGTGGGCTCGGGATCGAGCTCCGGGTCCGGCGCCGGGGTCGGAGGGGCGATCACCGCGTCGGGCGGCGCCGTGTCCGTGACGCCCGAGCGGTCGGGCGCCGTGGCCCCCGGACGGGGGGTCGGAGCGGGCTGCGTGGCGGTCGGAGGCGCCGCCTCCGTGCCGGGTGCGGCGTCAGGGGCGGCATCGTCCGCATCCCAGCCTTCGGTGTACGGGGTGCTGTCCACGTCTCCGGCCGACTCGGCGTCGCCGCCGCACGCCGCGACCCCGAACGCGAGGCCGCCCGCAACTCCGAGGGCCAGGAGGAGGGAGAGGGCAGGTGCGGGAACTTTCTCTCGGTTGTGCACGATCATGCTCCGGTTGCTGGGGGCCGGTCCGGGGGAGACGTTGCCGGACTCCGGGCCGCGTTCCCCCTCTCCTACCCCGCTGGTTCCCCGAAGAGCCGACGTGACCGAACTCCGTGCGATCCTTCCGTACTTCAGCCCCTACCGGGGCGCCCTCGTGGTGGGGCTCGTGCTCGTGGTGGTCTCGAACGTCTTCACCGCGGCGGGGCCCTGGATCCTCCGGGAGGGGATCGACGCCCTTGCCGACCCGGAAGCCACGTCGCGGACGATGCTGGGGCTCGCCGGGCTCCTCGTGGGAGTGGCGATCCTCGGGGGCGCGGCGAAGTACGGAATGCGGGAGCTCCTGAACGGGATCTCCCGGAAGATGGAGTGCGACCTCCGCGAGGACCTCTTTCGCCACCTCCTCCGCATGGATGCGGCCTTCTGGGCCCGGTGGCGCACCGGCGACCTGATGAGCCGGGCCACGAACGACACCCTGGCGGTGCGGCAGGCGGTGGGGCCGGCGGTGATGTACGCGGTGAACACCACGGTGATGTCGGCCTTCGCCCTCACCCTCATGCTCCGGCTGAGCCCCCGGCTCACCTTGCTGGCCCTCGTGCCCATGGTCCTCCTTCCCCCGGTGGTGCTGGGTTTCGGACGGGTGATTCACCGGAGGTTCGAGCGGATCCAGGAGCAGTTCTCGGCGCTCTCGACCCTCGTGCAGGAAAACCTCACCGGGGTGCGCCTCGTGCGCGCGTACGCCCAGGAGGAGGACCAGGCGCGCCGCTTTCGCCGGATGAACCATGCCTACCTGGAGCGGAACCTGGAGCTCGTGCGGGCCCAGGGGCTCTTCCACCCGATCCTCTCCCTCCTGACCGGGGTCGCCATGATCGTGGTGCTCTGGATCGGTGGGGGCGAGGTGATGCGCGGCGCCATGTCCGTGGGGGATTTCGTGGCCTTCACCTTCTACCTGAGCCTCCTCACCTGGCCTCTCATCGCCCTCGGGTGGGTGGTGAGCCTCTTCCAGCGTGGGGAAGCGTCGATGGGGCGGCTGAACGCACTCCTCCGGAGCGAGCCCGCGATCGAGGCGGGGGGGGGGCGACGGGTGGAGCCCGAGGGGATCCGTGGAGGGATCGAGTTCCGGGGGGTGAGCTTCCGCTACCCGGGCTCCTCGCGCCCCGTCCTCCGGGGACTGAGCTTCCGGGTGGAGCCCGGCGAGACGGTGGCGGTGGTGGGGGCGACGGGGTCGGGGAAGAGCACCCTCGTGTCCCTCCTCCCCCGGCTTCACGACCCCACGGAGGGGATGATCCTCCTGGACGGGGTTCCCCTTCCGGAATGGGACCCGGCGTCGCTTCGGCGGGTGACCGGGTTCGTCCCCCAGGATGCCTTCCTCTTCTCCGACACCCTGGAGGCGAACCTGGGGCTCGGGCTGGAGGATGCCACCGCATCCGACCCGAGGATCGTCGCCGCCGCGCGCACCGCGCAGCTGGACGAGCAGATCCGGTCCTTCCCCGCCGGGTACGGGACCCGCCTGGGGGAGCGGGGGATCACCCTTTCGGGTGGGCAGAAGCAGAGGGCGACGCTGGCCCGGGCCCTCGCCCGGGACCCCCGGATCCTGGTCCTCGACGACGCCCTTTCGGCGGTGGACACCCATACCGAAACCGGGATCCTGGCGGCGCTCCGGGGGGTCCTCGCCGGGCGCACGGCATTCATCGTGTCGCACCGGGTCACGGCGGTGATGCACGCCGACCGGATCCTGGTCCTGGAAGGCGGGGCCCTGGTGGAGGAGGGTACCCACGCCGAGCTCCTGGCCCGGGGGGGAAGCTACGCCGCCCTCCTCCGGAGACAGCTCCTGGAGGAGGAGGTGGTGGAAGCCGGGGCTGCGGGGTGATCGTGGTCGTCCCCCTCCGGGAATCCCGGGCCCGGAAACCATCGTATGTGGAGGGAAGAGGCCGGGGCCGGAACGCCGAATCCCCCCGCCCTGCCCCGTCGACCCCGTCCGGTGTCGGCTTTCCAGCCTGATGCAGGGGAGGAGGAACCCGCATGTTCGACCGCATCGATACCGTGATCCTCCGGGTTCGGGACGTGGACGCGGCGGAGCGGTGGTACGTCGACGCCTTGGGGTTCTCCACGGACTTTCGTGACCCGGAAGAGCGTCTGGTCGTGCTGCGGGTGGGATCCCATCACGTCATCACGCTCTGGGAGCTGAAGCCAGGGGAGAGGATGCCGGACCCGGATGACGCGGGAACGTACCCCATCCTCGGCGTTTCGGACGCGCCGCGTGCACGGGAGCTTCTCGGGGAGCGGGGCGCCGTGATCGGCGAACTCGCGGACGGACCCGGGATCCGGTTCTTCTCGTTCCGGGACCCCGATGGAAACCGTTGGGAGGCCTGTGAAACGACGTCCGGGTGAACGAACCGGCCGGCCCACCCCTCCGAACCCCGGCTCCCTCGCTCCGCCGGTGCCTGCGCACCCTTCACCTGATGGATCGAGCCCCCTTCAGATCCGGTCCCAGAGAAAGTCCGGGGTGAAGGGGAGGAGCCAGGTGGTGAGAAGGGTGAAGGCCCCGGTCACGAGGAGGAGCCCGATCCCCACCAGGAGGAGTCCCGACGCCACCTGGATCACCCCCAGGAAGGGGCGGATCTTGCGGAAGGCATGGAGGAACCGGTCCAGCGCCACCGCCGAGAGGAGGAAGGGAATGGCGAGCCCCGCCGAGTAGACCGACACGAGCCCGATCCCGGTCCAGAAGGTCTCCTGGACCATCGAGTAGGCGAGGATTCCCCCGAGCACGGGGCCGATGCAGGCGGTCCACCCCGCACCGAAGGCCATCCCCACCCCGATGGCGCCCAGCGCCCCCACCGGGGTGTCCGACACGTGGAAGCGCTTTTCCCGGAGGAGGGGCGCGATCCGGAAGACCCCGGCCAGGTGGAGCCCCAGGATGATCACCACCACCCCGCCGACCCGGGCGATCCACTCCTCGTAGGACTTGAGGAACTGCCCGAGGAACGACGCCGTTCCTCCGAGCACCACGATGAAGATGAAGGAGAACCCAAGGGTGAAGAGGAAGGCGGTGCGGAGCACCTTTCCCCGCTCCACCCCCTGCTCCAGATCCTCGAGACTCATCCCGGTCACGAAGGCCAGGTAGGAGGGGACGAGGGGGAGGACGCAAGGGGACAGGAAGGAAAGGATCCCCGCGGAGAGCGCCAGGAGGATGCCGACTTCGGTCATGGGGGTCCGTCGGGTTCGGGGGCCCGCATGCGGGCCCGGATCGCGCGCCTCGCCCGGGCCCGCTGGGCCACACCGCGAAGTGCCAGGACGAGGCCGAACCACCCGAGGATCACCGCGAGGGTCCAGGCGAGGGTCCGGGGGAAGAGGGCGAGGAGGACGGCGCCGCCCAGGAGCGCCAGGGTGAGCGCGGTGAGGACCGCCCGGTCCTCCCGGCCCACGACCCGGGACCCGGCAATGGCATCCCCCAGGGAGGAACCGGCCCGCACCAGGTCCGCCAGCGTCAGCGTCTGGGCGCCGGGGGCACCCCGCCCCCAGCGGCGCATCCGGGCTGCGAGGGAGGGCTCGTCCACGAGTTCGGTGGCGCCCTTGGCCTCCCGGCTCCCCACGTCCCCCCGGGATGCGGCGGACCCGGGCAGGAGGATCTCCACCGAGGAGGCCAGGTCGGCCAGGAAGAGCCCCTGCACCTGCTGGGCGAGCTCCGCGTCGTGCACCCCGGCGTCCAGCTCCCAGTTCCCGAGAAGGGAGGCGGAGTTCAGGTTGCTCGACCCCACCCGGCACCAGGCGCCGTCCACCACCGCCGTCTTCGCATGGATCATCGGTCCCTCCCACTCGAAGATGCGGACCCCGGCCTCGAGGAGGAACCGGTACCCGCTCCGGGAGAGGCTTCCGACCCAGGGCCAGTTGTTGTGCGCAGGCACGAGGATGCGTACGTCGACGCCGTCGCGGGCCGCCTCGGCAAGCGCCTCACGGACCGCCCGCGGTGCCACGAAGTACGGGTCGGTGATCCAGATGCGTTCCCGGGCGGCGGCGGCCAGGAGCTGGGTGACCCGGTACACCCGGGTCCGCCAGGGGACCCCCTCGATGAGCCAGACCGGGGTCGTCCCCTCGGCGGGGACCTCCCCCGGGTCCACCTGGAGCCCGGCGGGCACCGGGGCCCCCGTCTCCCCCCAGATCCGCTCGAAGGTGGCCCCGGCGGCGGCGGCGGCGGGGCCCCGGATCTCGACCCCCGTATCCCGCCAGGGGGGCGCCGTGGCGGTACCCGCCCACTCCTCGCCGATGCAGAAGCCCCCGAGGAAGGCCACCTGGCCGTCCACCACCACGAGCTTCCGGTGGTCCCGTTGGAGAATCCCGAGCGGGTCCCGGATCGAGGGACGATTGAAGGCCCGGACCTCGATCCCCGCCTCGCGGAAGGGGCGCCAGTATCGGCGCGGGGTGGCCCAGCACCCGAGCCAGTCGTGAAGCACCCGGACCTCCACCCCCGCCCGGGCCCGCTCGACGAGGGCATCGCGGAAGCGCCGCCCCACCGCATCATCGCGAAGGATGTAGTTCTCGAAGTGGACGAAGCGCTCGGCCTGGCCGATGGCCTCGATCCACGAATCGAAGGCTGCGGGCCCCTCGAACTGGAGGGTGATGGCATTCCCCTCCACCACCGGGCTCCCCACCGCCCGGGCGAGGGCCCGACGCGACACGGGGAGGCCCCGCCCCGGCGGCGGCGCGAAGCCGGGGGCCCGATCCACGGTTCAGCGACCTCCCGGGGCCCCGGCGAAGAACCGGTAGCCGATGAGCTTGTAGACGAGCTTCGCCACCAGGAAGTCCGGGGCATGGAAGCCGGGGATCGGTGCCAGCTCCACCACGTCGGCCCCCACCACGGTCCGTTCCCGGAAGACTCGCCGGAGGAAACGGAGGGTGCGGTACCAGTCCCCGCCCCCGGGCTCCGGCGTCCCGGTGCTCGGCACGAGGGAGGGGTCGAAGTAGTCCACGTCCACCGTCAGGTAGACGGTGTCGCCGAGGGCCGCGAGGGCCCGGTCCATCCAGGTGTCGTCCGCCCACATCTCGTCGGCCCAGATCACCGTGACCCCCTTCCCCTCGTGATCGCGCATGACCTGGCGCTCCTCGGAGGAGACGGCCCGGATCCCCACCTGCACGTAGTCCGCCACGTCCAGCGTCCGGAAGGCAAAGGAGGCGTGGGAGTGGGATGCGCCCTCGTAGCCGTCGCGGAGATCGGCGTGGGCGTCGAGCTGGAGGACCGAGAGCCGTCCCCGCCCCGCCTCGGCCACCTTCCGGGCGGTGGCGCGGACCAGGGGGGCACTCACGGCGTGCTCGCCGCCGAGCGCCACCGGGAAGCGGTCGCCGATGGAGGCCAGGACCGCCGCATACGCCTCCTCGAGCTCGGCCGCGGCCTCTGCCGCCCCCGCCTTCGTGAGCTCGAGCGCCGGGAGGGTGTGGATCCCCACCTCGGCGATCTCCCGGTCCAGTTCCTGGTCGTAGAGCTCCACGTACCGCGACGCCTCGAGGATCGCCCGGGGCCCGAACCGGGCCCCCCCGGAGTAGGAGGTCGTGGACTCGTAGGGGACCGGAACGATCACCGAGCGCGCCCGCTCGAAGTCCGAGACCTCGGACTCGGCGCCGAGGAAGTCGTGGGGGAGCTCGAAGGGGAGGCCACCGAGGGACGCGCGGAGCCCGGGGGGAAGGCGGTGGGGCATGGCGGTGCGGGTTGGAGGAAGGGGATCGGAGGGAGCGGGGGGTGGGCGGCTACACCGCCTCGATGGGGCAGGAGAGCCCGTCTTCCTCGAGGCGGGCGCCACCGGCCACGCACTCGGCGCAGAGCCCGTAGATCTCGAGCTTGTGCCTGGACGGAAGGAACCCCGTCTCCTCGCGGATGCGTCCCTGGAGGGTCCGGAGCTCGGGGGAGCGGACCTCGGTCACTCCGCCGCACTCGAGGCAGATCAGGTGGTCGTGGTCGGGCTGGCGCGAGAGCCGGTGCTCGTAGCGCTTGAACCCCTCGCCGAAATCGTGTTCCTGCACGAGGCGGCTCTTCACGAGAAGGTCCAGGGTCCGGTAGATCGTGGCCTTCCCGATCCGCTCGCCCGCGTCGCGAAGGGTCCGCTCGATCTCGTCCACCGAGAGGTGCGCATCGCTCGCGAAGACCGCGTCGGCCACCGCCTCCCGTTGCTGCGTCACCGGGAGCCCCTGCTCGCGCAGGTAGCGCCCGAAGAGGCGGACGAAGGGATGGTAGGTGGTGGTCTCGGGGCTCACGCGCGGAGTTCCTCGATCAGGGCGTCCAGGGTGGCGGCGTTCCCGCCCACCGAAAGATAACGCGGATCGCCGGCGCCCTCATCCATGCGGCGGGCCACGCCGGCCATGACCCGGGGAAGCCGGTCCCGGGGAGCCTCCCCCTCTTCCTGGAAGCGGACCTCGAACTCCGTGCCCTTCCCCGTCTCTTCGGCCCGCCAGGCCAGGGTGACGAGGACGCGCCGCCCCGCCTCGCCGGAGCCCGCGCCCTCGCCCTCGCCCGCACCCTCGCCCGCGCCCGCGTCATCGGGAAACACCCCCGCCACCAGGAGTCCCTGCTCCCGCCTCCCCTTCCGGAGCGCGGGGAAGTGCCAGAGGGCATCGATGCGCACTGCGGGCACCCGTTCGAGGAGCGCCTCCACCGCGCGCCCCTCCGCCCCCGGGACGCCGGGATCGCTCACCCGGCCTCCCCGGCCACCACCGACTTCACGAGCTCGACGACCCGAAGCCGCACCTTCTCCAGGTCGCCCTGCACCAGCGCCCCGGAGGCGCGGACGTGCCCACCCCCCCCGAGCTCCCGGGCGATCCGGTTCACGTCCACCTCGCCGTTCGCACGGAAGGAGATCTTGATCCCGTCGTCCACCGCCCGGAAGAGGAGCGCCACCTCCGTTCCGGCAAGGGTCCGCGGGTAGTCGGTGAGCCCCTCCAGGTCCGCCGGGTCGCATCCCAGGCGCCGGTAGGCGTCAGAAGGAACGGTCATCCAGGAGACCTTTCCGTCGGGGGAGCGGTCGAGGCTCGGGAGCGCGGCCTCGAGAAGCCGGTAGCGCCGGAGGGGAGCCATCCCGTAGACCCGGGTGTGGAGGTCGTCGGGGCTCGCCCCCCGGGCAATGAGCTCCGCCGCCACCCGGTGGGCCCGGGGGGTGGCGTTCGAGAAGCGGAAGGAGCCGGTGTCGGTGAGGATCGCGGTGTAGAGCCCCTCCACGAGGGCACGGGTCCACGGCCCCCCGGCCCGGTGCACCAGGTCGAAGACGAGCTCCCCGGTGGCCGAGGCCTCCACGTCGCGGTAGGCCGGCCCCTCGATGGGGCGGTCCCCCGGGGGGTGGTGATCCACGACCCGGTGGGGGAGGTGCTCCACCATGGGTTTCACCCGCCCGATCCGGGGGACCTCGCCGGTGTCGAGAACGACCACGAGGTCGGCCCCTGCGCACCAGGCGCGGGCCTCGGGGGTCGAGGCCTCGAGGACCAGGGGGTGTGCCCCCTCTCCGCCCTCCTCCGCCCCCGGCACCTCGGGCAGGAGGAAGCGGAAGAGATCCGGGAAGGGGGTGGGATTCACGATCCGCGCCGCCACCCCCCGGTGCGCCAGGAACTCGAGGAGCGCCACCTCCGACCCCACCCCGTCGCCGTCGGCGTTCAGGTGGGTGGTGAGCACCACCCGCTCCGCCCCGGACAGGGCCTCGACGAGGGCGTCGATGGCCTCCAGGCGGTGCGCGGCGGGGGCGTAGCGTTCCTGCTGCAGGGTCTCGAGCATCGGGGCGGTCGTCAGGGGTGTCGAGGAAAGGGTAGGTGCGGACACGGGGTACACCACCCCGGCGGCCGGGTTCGTTCCGGCGCGCCCCGGGCTCACCGCCTCCCGCCCCCCAGCTTCTTCCAGACCTTGGCGGCGTTCGAACGGACGAAGACGTGGAGCCCCGCCCGTTCCCCGTGAATCCGCACCCCGGGCCCCCTGAGCGCCTCCAGGAGCCCGGCGGCGGTGTTCGGGTGCCGGGCCACCTCTACCCAGGCGCCCCCCGCCTCCCCCGGCGTGTGGGCGTCGGACCCGGCCCCGAGGAGCTTCCCGTGCCGCGCCGCGAGCTCCACCCCCCGGTCGTTCGCCCGCCGGGAGCGGAGCCGGGCGTTCCACCCCTCCACCACGTCCACCTCCGGCGCCAGCGTCTCGGCATGGCGCCCCGAGCCCCCCTTCCCCGCCGCGTACGGGTGCGGAAGGTACACGATCCCCCCCTGCGCCCGGATCTCCCGGCAGGTCTCGAGCATGGGCGTCCCCCGGGGAATCTCCTCGGAGAGGTAGAGCCCGATCAGGTCGATCCCCTCGGCGGTCCGCACCTCCTCGCCGGGGATCACCGCCTCCGGGTGCCGCGCCGCCATCTCCAGCGCCACGTGGAGCCGGTCGTGGTCGGTGATCGCGATCCGCTCGACACCCCGCGCCTGCGCCCGGGCCAGCACCCGCTCCGGGTCCGAGAGGGAGTCCCAGGACCCCCACGTGTGGAGGTGGAGGTCGATGCGGATCCGGTCGCCCCCGGTCACGATCCGGCCTCGCGGCGGAGCGCGGCCAGGACCCGGGCCGCCCGCTCCCGGAGCGCCCCCGGGTCGGCGTCGTTCTCGATGACGTGGTGGGCCCGGGGGCGCTTCCGGGCCGGGTCCATCTGGGTGTCGAGGAGCCGCTCCGCCTCGCCGGGAGGAAGGCCGCGGTCCTCCACGAGGCGGCGGAGAAGCTCGGTACGGGGCGCGTCCACGAGGACGATCCGGTCCACCGCGTCCTCGAGCCCCGCCTCGAAGAGGAGGGGGATCTCGCTCACCACGAGGCGGTGCCCCTCGGCGCGCCGCTCCTCGATCCACCGGGCCCGGAGCCCGGCAATGATGGGGTGGAGGATCCCCTCGAGGCGGGCGCGGGCCTCGGGGTCTGCAAGGACCCTCCGGCGCATGGCCCCCCGGTCGAGGGTGCCGTCCGTTCCGAGGACCTCGGGTCCGAAGGCGGCCACGACCCGGGCCAGGCCCTCGGATCCGGGAGCCACCGCCTCCCGGGCCAGGGCGTCGGCGCTCACCACCGGGACCCCGGCCCCGGCCCAGAGTTCGGCCACCGTGGACTTCCCCGACGCGGCGTTCCCGGTGAGCCCGACCTGGAGCATGGGACCCCCTGCGGTCACGAGGGCCTCGACCGGGCCGCCGCGATCTCCAGGAGCTGCCTCCGGCGGCGGTGTCGTGCGACGAGGGCCGCGGTGCCCGCCGCCACCACGATCAGGACGGCCCACCCGGTGCCGAGAAGCCCGCTCGCCGCCTTCCAGCTCGCCCCCGCGAGGATCCCCACCCCGGTGTAGAGGGTGAGCCAGGAGGCAATCCCGATCAGGTCGAAGAAGGCGAAACGGGGGAAGGGCATTCCGCTCCGCCCCACCGCCGCGGGCATCAGGGTCCGGACGAAGGACACGGTGCGCCCGAGCGTCACCGACCAGAAGGGCCTGCGCTGGATCATGGCCGCAGTGGGGGTCTCGTAGCGGCGCGCGAGCCGCCCCACGACCCCGGGCACCCGGTGGAAGATCGTGGTCCCCCGGGCCCGGCCGAGCCAGTAGCCGGTCCAGTCGCCGGCCAGCGCCCCCGCCCCGCTCGCCGCCACCACCACCGGGAGGGGAAAGTACCCCTCGGTGGCCAGGAAGGCCCCGAGGGCGAGGGCCACCCCCGCCGGGACCATGAGACCGATGGGGAGCGAGGTCTCGAGCCAGGCCATCCCCGCCAGGAGGCCGGGACCCAGGAGAAGGAGGAGTTCGGGGGAGAGGGGGATCAACGGCCCCTCGCTACCGCACGGTCCGGGGAACCCGATCCCCCTCCCGGACCAGGTCGTCCTCGGTGCCGAAGGTCCCGTCGGGTCCGGCGGAGAGCACCTGGAAGCGGTCGCCGCGGAGCTGGAGCTGGTAGCGGTTCCCCCAGGCGTCCATGCGGGAGCGCTCCTGCGGGTAGCGGCGGTTCATCCAGGTGTCGAACTCCCCCCGTGCCAGGGGGAGGCTGCCGCCGGTCTGGAGGTGGAGCTCCAGGTCGGTGACGATCTGGTTCATCTCCTGGTGCGACATCCATCGATACGCGGGATTCGCAAGGGGGCCCGCAGCGTCCAGGATCCGCGCCCGGGAATCCGGGTGCCAGAGGGCGACGCCGAGAACCACGAGGAGGAAGAGGAAGAATCGTCCCATCGGTACCGGTGCTCCCGGTCAGTGGGGTCAGGGGGAGCGACGCGCGCGTCGCCGCATTTCCCGCGTCCATTGCAAGTACCGAACCACCGCCTCGTCCGAGCCGCCTCCGTCGTCGCCCCAGGCCGTTTCGGACCGCCATTCCAGGTACTCCCGGGGCGGAAGGGGGAGAAAGGGAAACCGGCGCCACCACCCGCGCCGCCGGGAAGTCCAGGCGAGTCCCGCCAGGGCGGGCCACACCCGGGGGCGGCGGAGCGCGACCCGGATCATGCTTCGGTAGAGGCTCATGGCGCACCGCCTGCCGGACGTCGCGTGGGTGGAGGGTCTCCGTCCGGGAACCCTCGGGCGGCGGGAATGTAGCACCCCCGACGTGCCCTTTCCAACCTGAGGCGACCCGGGGTCCTCGCCCCCGACTCCGACCCGATGACCGACGATCCGATCTTCACGAGCCCCGAGTACCCGGTGCTCTACACCGTGGCCGCTTCCGGCGGGGGTGCGGAGACCGAGCCCGGTGCGCCCCCCGCGCACCTCTCCCTGGCGCTCCTCGTGGGAGGGGTGCCCTCGTTCCTGGCGACCCTTCCGGTGGACCCGGCCCTCCTCGCCGGCGTCACCGCCTCCCTCGACGAGGGCGACGTCCGGGTCTCGGTGACGGGAATCTCGGTCGAGGAGGACGAGGTGGACGCCCCGGTTGAGCCCTCCGGGCCAGACGCCGACCCCGACGAGCCCTGGCGTGCCTCCCTCGCCGACTTCGGGGCGGCGCCAGCCGGCACCGCAGACGACCGTGCGGACGGCGGCGATCCCCTTCCCGGCGCGTACCTGGGGCTCGTCTGTGCCGACGGCCGCCGCCTGGGCGTGGCCCGGATCGTGTCCCGGGACCGCCGGGCCACCCCGGCCGAAGTCGCACGGTATGTCCTCGACAAGATCACGAGCGGCGTGCAGGTTCCGGACCTGGCCTCGGCAGGGTGACCGGCGGAACTCCGCCCCCATGCACCGCCGGGACCGTGCGCATCCCCTGAAACACACGCGACCGCAGCCGGAACAGGATTCCATGAAGATCTCGCTTTTCCCGCAGGGCACCCGCGTTCGCATCCGGAAGGGTCCGTTTCCCCTCGACCCGGCCCTCGAGGGGCGTACCGGCCTCGTCGTCCGGCATGGGCGGGAGATTCCCGACAAGGTGCTGGTCCAGCTCGACGGCGAGGGGACGACCCGCGCCTTCATGGACGCGGAGCTCGAGCGGGCCTGACCGCGCCGGTCCCGGGCCCCGGGCCCCGGGTTGGTCGGCGACGCGGGGCGGGCGTATCTTTCGGGTTCCGTGGTGTCCCCGCCCCCGGTTCGGGAGGAGGTGCCGACGCCGACTTGAACGCGTAGCGCGCAGGAGAACGAATGTCCGCCGACATGACCGCCCCCCATCCGGACGCCACCGCCACCCTGGGCCGGGACCTCCACGGCCTGGACGGCGCGACCCTCCTCCGGATGTACCGGACCATGCTCGCCTCCCGGCGGGTGGACGACCGGGAGATCAGCCTCAAGCGGCAGAACCGGATCTTCTTCCAGATCTCGGGGGCCGGGCACGAGGCGGTGCAGGTGGCGGTCGCGGAGCACATGCGTTCCGGGTCGGACTGGTTCTATTTCTACTACCGGGACCGGGCCTTCGCGCTGGCGCTGGGGCAGACCCCCCTCGAGCACCTCCTGCAGGCGGTGGGTGCCGAGGCGGATCCGGCGTCGGGGGGGCGGCAGATGCCCGCCCACTACGGGGACCGGCGCTACCGGATCGTGAGCACCTCCTCGCCCACGGGGACCCAGTTCCTGCAGGCGGTGGGAACGGCGGAGGGAAGCTGGCGGGCGCGGCAGCTTTCCGAGCTTCGCGAGCGGATCGAGGCGTTCGAGGATGACGAGATCGTGGTGGTGTGCACCGGCGACGGCACCACCTCCGAAGGGGAGTTCTGGGAGGCGCTGAACACGGCGTGCAACCTGAGACTCCCGGTCCTCTTCCTCGTGGAGGACAACGAGTACGCGATCTCGGTGCCGGTGGAGGTTCAGACCGCAGGGGGGAGCATCTCGAACCTCCTGACCGGGTTCCCGCACCTGCGCATTCTCCGGTGCGACGGGACCGACGTGATCGACTCGTACGAGAAGGCCGGGGAGGCGGTGGCGTGGTGCCGCTCGGGCGAGGGACCGGCCCTCCTCCACGCGAAGACGGTGCGCCCCTACTCCCACTCCATGTCCGACGACGAGCGGATGTACCGCACGCCGGCGGAGATCGAGGCCCAGACGGCGCGGGACCCGCTCGTGCGGATGCGCCGGCTCCTGGAGGAGGAGGGGATCGCGACACCCGGGGAGCTCGACGCCCTGGAACGCGAGGTGGAGGCGGAGGTGGCTGCGGCGGCCGACGCGGCGCTGGAACACCCCCAGCCCGACCCGTCCACCGCCATGAAGTGGCTCTTCTCGGAAGAGGTGGACCCCACCTCGGCGGACTTCGACACCGAGGACGCGCCGGCGTACGAGGACGACCGGGAACTCACGATGGTGGACCTCCTGAACTCGTGCATGCGCGACGAAATGGAGCGGGATCCGCGCATCGTGGTCTTCGGAGAGGACGTGGCCGACGCCTCCCGGGAGGGGGCGCTGGAGGAGGTCTCCGGAAAGGGGGGGGTCTTCAAGGTCACCCACGGGCTCCAGCGGCGCTTCGGGGGGGTACGGGTGTTCAACACGCCCCTGGCGGAGGCGAACATCGTGGGGCGGGCCATCGGAATGGCGCTCCGCGGGTACAAGCCGGTGGTGGAGATCCAGTTCTTCGACTACATCTGGCCCGCCTTCCACCAGATCCGCAACGAGCTTGCCACCATGCGCTACCGCTCGGCGAACGCCTGGTCGGCGCCGGTGGTGATCCGGGTCACCTACGGGGGGTATCTCAAGGGAGGTGCGATCTACCACTCCCAGACCGGGGAGACCCTCTTCACCCACACCCCGGGGATCCGGGTGGTCCTCCCCTCGAACGCCGAGGACGCGGCGGGGCTCCTGCGCACCGCGATCCGCTCGGAGGACCCGGTCCTCTTCCTCGAGCACAAGCACCTCTACCGGCAGGTGTACAACAAGGGTCGGTATCCCGGAAACGACTACATGATCCCCTTCGGGAAGGCGAAGGTGGTCCGCGAGGGGTCCGACGTCACCGTGGTGACCTGCGGGGCCCTCGTGAAGCGCTCCATGGATGCGGCGAAGGTGGCCGCCGCGGAGCACGGGGTGGAGGCGGAGGTCATCGACCTGAGGACGCT
>JBJHCE010000043.1:0-20692 GCA_050485865.1 Gemmatimonadales bacterium
CCTCGGTGACGCTGTACTGGTTCGTGCCGAGTCCCACGACGGGGAGCTGCTCGCCGGTCTTCGGAATGGGGCGGGTGATCAGGTCCTCGAGGCGGGGGGCGCGCATGGTGGCGCCGGTGGCCGCAGGCGAGGCTCCCTCGGGCGTCCGGGCGCCGAGGGGAAGTCGGCTCAGGGCCAGGCCGACTCCGGCGAGGAGCCCGGTACGGAGGAGCTCGCGGCGGGTGGTGGGCGTGTCGGGAGAGAACATCGGGGATCTCGCTTCCGGTGGAGACGGGAAAGCCCGGCCCCCTCGCGGGAGGGGCGCCCGGGCGCGACGCTGGGGGGAGCGGTGCGGACGACCTCCCCGTTCCTTCTAGAGTCCCGAGTGGCCCGAATTGTTGCATCGCAGGGGCCCGGCCCCATGACCGGTGGGGCGCCGGGCGGTAGATTCACCCGGGTCCGGACCCCGGGCGCGGCGCCGCACCCCGAGCCCGTCCCCCCGTGCCTCCGGCCCCGTCGCATCCCCCGAATCCCACCCCCAGGAATCCCGAACCGACATGAGCGGAACCGCGTCCGGCCCCCAGTTCATTTACGTCATGAAGGACCTCCGGAAGGTGGTCCCCCCGAAGAAGGAGATCCTGAAGGGGATCTGGCTCTCCTTCTACCCTGGCGCCAAGATCGGCGTGGTAGGGCCGAACGGGTCGGGGAAGAGCACGCTTCTCCGGATCATGGCCGGGGTGGACACCGACTTCCAGGGCGAGGCGTGGCCCGCGAAGGGGACGAAGATCGGGTACCTCCCGCAGGAGCCCGAGCTCGATCCCTCCCTCGACGTGAAGGGGAACGTGGAGCTCGGGGTGAAGGCCACCCGCGACCTCCTGAAGCGGTGGGAGGAGGTGAACGCCGCCTTCGGGACGATCTCGTCGGACGAGGAGATGAACGCCCTCATCGAGGAGCAGGGGAAGCTCCAGGAGAAGATCGACGCCGCCGGGGCCTGGGAGCTCGACCGGAAGCTCGAGATCGCCATGGATGCGCTCCGGCTCCCCCCCGCCGATGCCGACGTCACCACCCTTTCCGGGGGTGAGCAGCGCCGGGTGGCCCTCTGCCGGATCCTCCTGGAAGAGCCCGACCTGCTCCTCCTGGACGAGCCCACGAACCACCTCGACGCCGAGTCGGTGGCCTGGCTCGAGCAGCACCTGGCCCGCTTCACCGGGACCATCGTGGCCATTACCCACGACCGGTACTTCCTGGACAACGTGGCCCAGTGGATCCTGGAGCTCGACCGGGGCGAGGGCTTCCCGTACGAGGGGAACTACTCGAGCTGGCTCGAGCAGAAGCAGGCGCGGCTGGCGCGGGAGGAGAAGCAGGCCTCGGCGCGGCAGAAGACGCTCGAGCGGGAACTCGAGTGGATCCGGATGTCGCCCCGTGCCCGGCAGTCCAAGGGGAAGGCCCGGATCAGCGCCTTCGAGGAGCTCACGTCGGAGGCGCAGAAGGAGCAGGTGCGAACCGCCGAGATCCTCATTCCGAAGCCCGAGCGGCTGGGCGAGGACGTGGTGATCTTCGACGGGGTCACGAAGGCGTACGGGGACAAGCTCCTGATGGAGAACGTGTCGTTCCGCCTTCCCCGGGGGGGGATCGTGGGGGTGATCGGTCCGAACGGGGCGGGAAAGACCACCACCTTCCGGATGATCGTGGGGCAGGAGGAGCCCGACTCGGGAACGGTGACGGTGGGAAGCACGGTGAAGCTTTCGTACGTGGACCAGTCCCGCGATGCACTGGATCCCGACAAGACCGTGTGGGAGGAGGTCTCGGGGGGGCTCGACACCCTCGACTTCGGGTGGCAGGAGGTGAATTCGAGGGCCTACCTCTCCTGGTTCAACTTCCGGGGTGGGGAGCAGCAGAAGAAGGTGGGGGTGCTCTCGGGGGGCGAGCGGAACCGGGTGCACCTGGCCAAGCTCCTCAAGTCCGGGGGGAACGTGATGCTCCTGGACGAGCCCACGAACGACCTGGACGTGGACACCCTGAGGGCGCTGGAGGAGGCGCTCCTGGGATTCCCGGGGTGCGCGGTGGTCATTTCCCACGACCGGTGGTTCCTGGACCGGATCGCCACGCACATCCTGGCCTTCGAGGGGGACTCGCAGGTGGTCTGGTACGAGGGGAACTACCAGGACTACGAGGAAGACCGGAAGCGCCGCCTGGGACCCGAGGCGCTCCAGCCCCACCGGATCAGGTACCGGAAGCTGGTGCGGTAGCTCCGGGTGGGCGCAGGGGCCGACTTGACATTGTCAAGGCTGCCGAGACCCCTGCCCGATCCGGCCCAGGTGCGTGTGCCGGAACCCCTCCGGAAGCTTGAGGCCGTAGCCCAGGGCCCGGTCCATGCCGATGTGGGCGGTCCAGATGAGGGCGAGGTGCAGGGCCAGGGAGCTTCCGGCCCAGAGGCCGAACAGGCCCACCGCTACCGGGACCGGGTAGGTGTGGGCGGCGTTGTAGAGGGCGGCACCCACCCGGGGGCCCCGCAGGTACCCGAGCATGGCCAGGTCCGGGGCGAGAAGGAGGACGGCGAGGAGAAGCCAGCTTCCGTCCAGCGCCGCGAAGGCGGCCACGGCGGCCACGAGGAAGGCCAGTCCTTCGAGGCGAAGGAGGCGGGTGATGGCCTGGGGCATGGTTCGGGTTCCTGACGGGGGGAGGGAGGGTCGCACGGGAGATGCGGGGCTCCAGAGGCGGGCGCCGCACCTCTCAGGCCCCGAGGGGGGGCCGGATTCACCGGCCTCGACGAACGCTTCGTACCCGTCTCGAGTAACGTTTCGTACCCACTTCAACGAACACTTCGTACCCACGCCCCCGAAACGCCGGCGCCCCGCGGGATCCCCTCAGCGCCCCCACTTTCCGGGGTCGCCGAGCCCACCCAGCTCCCCCAGGCGCTGGAGGTTCCCGAGGATCCCGAAGTCCCGCCGGTTTCCGGGCCCGAAGTCTCCCCGCTCGCAGCGGTCGAGAAGCCCCTCGAGCGCCACCGCCATCCGGGCGCGGGCCGGCGCGAAGGTCCGGCGGGCCAGCGTGGTCCCCGCAGCCCCGCCCCCGATCCCCGCCGCGATCGCCGTGCCGACGATGGCCGCCGGGGGGAAGGACACGACAAGGGCCACGCCCACCCCGGCGCCCAGGCTTCCCAGGCCGGCCCCGAGCCCCCACCCGACCCCGTGCTCGGTGCGTACGTTCGAAAGGTCCGCCACGAGGGTCACGAGGACCCACCCTTCCTCCAGGGGCACGACCGAGACCTCGAGCGACTTCCCCCGGGCCAGCTCGTAGTTCTTCCCCGAGAGGTTGAACCCCCGCTGCATCTGGGCGGTGAACCCCTGGTTGGGCTCCCAGAGGGAGCTTCCAGCCCGTTCACGGAGGGGGGTCAGGCTCTCGTTCCGGCGGAGCCAGTCGTGGAGTCGAGGAGAAAGCTCCGCCACCGCCCCCCGGACGGCGCGGGCGGCCTGGACCCGCGCCGGACCCGCCACCCGCGCCAGGACCCCGCGCTCCTCGGGGAGGGTGGGGGTGAGCTGCTCCGCGCGAAGCTCACCCAGCGCCTGACGCAGGTGCCCGGGTTCGAGTCCCACCTCCTGTCCGATGCGGAGGATCTCGGCCTCGGTGAGCTCCTCGGCATCGCCCCCGGCCTCGGATTCCTGGAACTGGAGCTCCGCGGCACGCCGGATGATCCGGTCGAGCTCCTGGCGCCGGAGCGTCGGTGGCGCGGGATCGCGAGGGGCGGGCGGCGTACTCATGCCCCAAAGGTGGGGGAGGAGGGCACGAGGCGCCACGGCCCATGATGACGCCCCGGTCCCTTGATACCCCACCGGGGTATGATATCTTTGGAAATGCCCGCCCCCGATGCCCCCACCTGCCACCCGCTCGACGCGTCGCCGCGCCCGGACCACGCCCACGGCGTGGACCCGGAGACCCGCGCGCGCAACCTGAAGCGCCTGCGCCGGATCGAGGGGCAGGTCCGGGGGGTGCAGCGCATGGTGGAGGAGGACCGGTACTGCCCCGACATCCTGGTGCAGGTGGCCTCGATCCAGGAGGCGCTCCGGGGGGTTAGCCGCGAGGTGATGCGAAACCACCTGGCCCACTGCGCCGTCGAGGCGGAGCGCGAGGGGGGCGACGCCGCCGAGCGGATGCGGGGCGAACTGCTGGACCTCATGTTCAAGTACCTCCGGTGATGCGCTCCCTCCGGCCCGCTCCGCGCCGAAGCTCCGGGCTCTTCCTGGTGCTCCTCCTCCTTGCGGGTGCCCTTCCGGTGCACGCCGAGCACCAGGACCACGGAAGCGCCCCGGCGCCCAGCGAGGCCGCCGCCCCGACACCCGGGTCCGCCCACCCGGACCATGCGCATCACGCCCACCACCCCGACGACCCGGGCGGCCGCGCCGAGGCGCCGGATCCGGTCGAGGCTCACGACCACGATCCCGGCGAGCCGGACGCCCCCTGCCCCCGGGGTCCCTGCCCGGCCGGGGCACCGGCGTGCGCCATCACCCTGGGGCCGCCGGTCCTCCCCTCCCTGGCGGCGGGCCCGATCCTCCTGGCCCCGACCACCGCCCTGGGGGAGCGCGAGCCCGAGGCGGCCCTCCTGGCGGCGCTCTTCCGCCCCCCGCGGGGCGACTTCGTCACACCCCACGTGAACCACGCCGGCTAGCCCCACCTTCACCGAGCTCCTCACAGGGGAGGAGAAGGGTGGTGCGACCCCGGCCTGCCTTCCCCTACCGTGACGGAGTTCATTTCGTGCATCACACCCGTTCCGGGCGCAGCCGCGCCCTTCTCGTGGGCGGCGCCCTCCTGGCCGCCTCGGCCCTCGCCCAGGCCCCCGCCCAGGCCCAGACCGACTTCCACAACCTGGACAAGGACCGTCCTCTCCGCGTGGAGGACGCCTACGCCGGGAAGCTCCGGGGCCTCGAGCTCAAGGTCTCGCCCTTCGACTTCTCCCGCCTGGGCACCGGGCGCTGGGAGCTGGTCCCCCAGGCCGAGCTCAAGGCCGGGATCCTCCCCGGGCTCGAGGTCTCGGCCGGGCTCCACCCCACGGTCAGCCGCGTCGCAGGCAGCACCGAGACCACCGCCGGATCGGCCGAGCTCTCGGTCCTCGCCAACCTCTGGAACGAGGGCCCCAGGCTCCCCGCAGCCGGGTTCCGCGCCACCGCCCACCTCCCGGTGGAGCGGGGAGAGGAAGCGGACCACGGAAGCTACGGCGAGTTCCGTGGCATCCTCACAAGGTCCCTCGGTGGACCCTTCCGGGCGCACCTGAACGCCGCCGCCGTCGTGGGAGACACCCACGAGCAGGGGTGGTTCGGGGGAGCGGTGGACTGGGTCCTTCCCTTCCACCACACCCTCTTCCTGGCCGAGGGATGGCGAAACCTGGTGGAGGAGGGAGATGCCACGCTCCACGCCGGTGCGGGGGTCCGGACCCAGCTCACCCCGAGCCTGGTTCTCGATGCGGGAGCGGGGCGTGACCTCGCGGGCCCCACCGAGGGACGGTGGCGGGTGCGGATGGGGGTGACCTTCGAGTTCGGGGTGTCGGGGTGGCGGGGAAGCCCCATTCCCGCCGGCGTGCGGAGCGCCCGGGCCGCCTCCCGGCCGGAAGCCCCCCCGGCGCTCGAGCGGGTTTCGCACCCCTTCCACCTGGTGGCCGGACACAACCGGGCCTTCCGGGACGCCTACCCGGAGGTGGACCGCCTCTTCAACGCCTTCGATTACGGGCACGGGGTCCTCTACGAAACCCTCTGGACCCGCCCGGATGCGCCCACCTCCCTCCTCGAGGAGGAGATCTACGCCCGGCTGGTGGAGGGGATTCTCCCCGCAGGCCCGCGCATGCCCATGCCCGAGGCGTCATTCATGCCGCGCTACGTGCAGCTCGCCCCCCGGGCCCACGAGATGTTCGAGTGGGCGCACGTGCTGCACCGTCAGAGCTACGACATCCTGGCCGACCCGTCCCTCTCGGAGGCGGAGCGGGACCGGGCCATGGCCGACCTCCTGGCCCACTACCAGTCCAGCGACCTGGCCTTTCCCGTCGAACCCAAGGGAATGGAGATCATGGACGGGCAGTACTTCTCGAAGGCCTTCCGGGAGAAGTACCCGAAGTTCAACGGGCTGATCTGGGCGTACCACTGGCTCCAGGTGGCCATCTACGAGCCCCTCCTGGTCTACGACGACCCGGCCGAGCGCCGGGCGGCGGTACAGGCCACGGTGGCGAGGTTCTGGCAGATGCTGGCCGACCCGCCCGAGGGGCTCCCCTCGGAGATGCCGATGACCCCGGCCATTTCACCGGTCTTCACCGAGCGGTACCCGGAGTTCGCGGCCATCTTCGACAACCTGCACATGATGCACGACGTGGTCTCGGACATCCTGGTGTCGGATGCGGTGGGGCGGGACCGGGTGCAGGGTGAGCTCTGGCAGCAGGTGGGGCACTTCCTTGATCCCGATGCCATGAGCACGAGCATCGAGGCGTGGATTGCCATGGCCCTCGCCCACGGGGTGGACGCGCAGGGTGGGCCGGCGGTGGGGTGGCTCCCGGAGGTCCCCACGCGCGGTGCCCACGGAGGGCACGACGGACACGACGCGCACCAGCATCACGAGCCCTGACCGGGAGCGGCAGGGTACGCGCCGGCGCTCCGCCCCACCTCGCCGGGCGGGGCGTCGGCGCGTATTCTTTCCGGAAACCCTGTCCTGCCCCACCCCTTTTCGAGCGCCCCATGCCCGCCCTCCGCCGCACCCTTCTCGCCGCAGGCCCCCTCGGCCTGGTCCTCCTCCTCGCCCCGGGGGCCGCCGCCCAGCACGCGGGACACGGACCTGCCGCCATGGGTGGGGCACCCGAGGATGCGGCCCTCCCGCTCTACGACGGCATGGGACCCTACACCCGGCCCATCACCACTCCGAGCGCGTGGGCCCAGGCGTACTTCAACCAGGGGGTCGCCCTCACCTACGGCTTCGCCCACGCCGAGGGGGTGCGCTCCTTCCGCGAGGCCCAGCGCCTGGACCCGACCTGCGCCTCGTGCTTCTGGGGCGAGGCGTGGGCCCTCGGGCCGCACATCAACGGACGCATGGGGAATCCGGCGGCGGTCCAGGCGTACGCCGCGATCCAGCGTGCCCTGGAACTCAAGGACCACGCCTCCGCGGTGGAGCAGGCGCTCATCGAGGCCATGGCGGTGCGCTACGCCGAGGACCCGGCTCTGGCGGACCGGGCCCAGCTCGACACCCTCTACGCCCGGGCCATGGAGGCGGTGGCGGCGCGCTTCCCCTCGGACCTCGAGGTCCTCACCCTTGCGGGCGAGGCCCAGATGGTGCTTCGCCCCTGGAACTACTGGGCGGAAGACGGGGAACCCTTCGAGCACACCGTGGAGGCGGTCCGGATCCTGGAGGCGGCGCTCGCCGTGGATGTGACCCACCCCGGGTCCTGCCACCTCTACATCCACCTGGTGGAGGCGTCGCCGGCGCCGGAGCGGGCTTCGGACTGCTCGGACCACCTTCCCCACATGATCCCCGGGGTCAGCCACATTCCCCACATGCCGGCCCACGCCTTCATGCGGATCGGGCGCTACGGAGACGCGGTGCGCGGGAACCAGATGGCGTGGATCGCCGACCAGCGCTCGCACCTGGACGGGGCGCCGGCGGTCTACCCGTCGCACAACCTCCACATGCTCTTCTTCGCCGCCGCCTTCGACGGCCAGAGCGCGGTGGCGCTCCAGGCGGCGCGCGACGTGACCCGGATCGCGCCCCCCTTCGGGATCTACATTCCGCTGGCCCATGTCCGCTTCGGCCGGTGGGAGGAGATCCTCGAGCTCCCGCTCCTGGACGTGACCCCCTTTGCCACCGGGGTCTCGCACTACGCCCGGGGAATGGCCCACCTGCGGGGAGGAAGCGCGGAACGTGCCCGGCAGGAGCTCCTGGCCCTCGAGGCGATGCGCGAGGAGACGGGCGAGAACGCCCGCTTCCGAGGCCACCTGCAACGGGACCTCCTGGGGATGGCCCGGGGCACCCTCCTGGGCGAGATCCTCGCCGTGGAGGGAGATGTGGAGGGCGCCGTCCGGGTCATGGAGGAGGCCATCGCCCTCGAGCGCTCCCTGAACTACGACGAGCCCGAGCCCTGGCCCATCCCGGTACGTCACACCCTGGGCGCCGTCCTTCTCGAGGCGGGCCGCGACATCGAAGCCGAGCGGGTCTACCGGGAGGCGCTCTCGATCCACCCCGACAACGGGTGGTGCCTGAAGGGGCTCGCCGGAGCGCTCCGTGCCCAGGGCCGCGACGCCGAAGCCGCCGAGGTGGAAGCCCGCTTCGACGAGATGTGGGTGCGCGCCGACGTCTGGATCAGCGGCTCCCGCTTCTGACCCGGGAGGGCCAGGCGGAGGAGCGCAGGCGTGGGATCCGCGCTACCTCCCGTTCCCCTCGTCGGCGTAGATCGCGGTGAAGGGCTCGCCCCCGGCCAGGAAGTGGCCGCGGTACATTCCGGCGGTGTTCATGTAGAGGACCGGGCGTCCCTCGCGGTCGAGGCCGATGACCCCGCCCGTGCCCCCGAGCGCGCCGAGCCGGTCGTCGATGACGGCGCGGGTCGCCTCCTCGATGGATTCGCCCAGGTACTCCATCCGGGCGCAGATTTCCCGGGCCACCACGGTCCGGATGAAGTACTCGCCATGCCCGGTGGCGGAAATGGCGCACGAGGCGTTCGAGGCGTAGGTCCCGGCTCCGATCACCGGCACGTCACCCACCCGGCCGAAGCGCTTGTTCGTCATGCCGCCGGTGGAGGTGGCGGCGGCGAGGTCGCCGCTGCGGTCCCGGGCCACCGCGCCCACGGTCCCGATCATCCGGTCCTCCTCCAGGTGCCAGGAGAGGGAGAAGCTCTCCCGCTCCTGCGCCCGCTGGAGCGCCTCCCAGCGCTGGTCCGTGTAGAACCACGAGGGGTCCACCTCCTCCACCCCGTGCTGCCGGCCGAAGGCCTCGGCCCCGTCGCCCACCATGAAGACGTGGGGGGACTCCTCCATGACGAGGCGGGCCAGGTCGATGGGGTTCTTGAAGATCCGCACCCCGGCCACGGCCCCGGCATCGAGGGTGCGCCCGTCCATGATGGCGGCGTCGAGCTCGTTCGTCCCCTCGGCGGTGAAGACCGCGCCCCGGCCGGCATTGAAGAGGGGCTCGTCTTCCAGGATGCGCACGGCGGCCACCACCGCATCCATGGCGCTCCCTCCCTCGTCCAGGATCCGGTACCCCGCCTGGAGGGCCGCATCGAGGGCGGCGTGGTACCCGGCCTCCCGCTCGTCGGTCATGTTGTCGCGGGTGATGGTCCCGGCGCCGCCATGGATCACGATCCCGAACTCGGCGCCGGGCGCCTGGGCACGCCCGGGAGCCGCGTCGGATGTGCCGTCGCAGCCGGAGGTGAGGAGAAGCACCCCGGCCAGGACCGGGAGGGCGTGGATGCGGGTCACGAAGGAGGTTCCGGCGGGCATGGCGGCTCTCGTGGGGGGAAACGCTCGACGGTGGAACGAAGGGGGACGGTGGGGCCGGAAGGGGTGCCCGTCAAGGGACCGGGGGCCTGGCCCCCGCGCGAACGACCGGCGTCGAGGTCACCCGGCTTGCCAAACCCTCGTCCGGTCACGCATTGTCCCCTGCCTCCGTCGCGTTTCCCCGGCCCCGACCTTTCCCCGATCCCCTTGACCTCTCCCGACGAGCCCCAGGCCGTTCCCCCCCACTCGGGGCGCGTCTCGCAGGTGTACCTGCGCCTGAGGGAGATCATCGTCCGCGGGCGTCTGGCACCCGGAACCCGGGTCATCGAAACGGAACTGGCCGAGCGCCTCCAGGTGTCCCGCACCCCCGTGCGCGCCGCGCTCCAGCGCCTGATGCAGGAGGGATACGTGGTGTCCACGGGCCCCGGAAAGCAGCTTCGCCTCGCGGTGAGCCCCCTCACCGAGGAGGATGCCCGGGAGCTCTTTGGCATCGTCGGTGAACTCGAGGGGATCGCCGCCCGGAACCTGGCCCTCCGACCGGGAGGGTACCGCCGGGCGGTGGCCGATGAACTCGCCGAGCTCGACCGGGCACTCCTGGAGGCCGCCGAAGCCGATCCGCCGACCCCGGACCAGGTCTTCGATCTCTTCACCCTCTTCCACCGCCGCCTCGTGGAGGAGGGCGCCGGGCCACGCCTCCGGGTGCTCCATCGCTCGGTGAAGCCCCAGGCTGACCGGTACCGGCGTCTCTACAGCTCCACCCAGTTCCGGAGAATCCGGATGTCGGTGAATGAACACGCCGCCATTCTCGACGCGATCCACGCCGGGGACCCGGACCGCGCTCATGACGCGGTGCGGAGGAACTGGCGGAACGCCGCGGACCGGCTCGGCGAGGCGATCCGGAGCGCGGGTGAGCTCGGGAGCTGGTAGCGAACGGTCACCCCCCGCGCACCCGCTTGCCCCGGGGGGCTACCCCGTCCCCTCCGGCTCACCGGCCCCGTCGGCGAGGAAGGGCCCCACCGCCTCGAGCCACTGGCGCGGCACCTCCAGGTGTACGGTATGCCCGGCATCGGGAACGACCCGGTGCGTGGCATCGGGGATCGCACGGGCCATCTCGGCACCGATCCCGGTGTAGCGGGTGTCCAGGGCGCCGGTCAGGAGCAGGGTCGGCGCCCGGACCGACCCGAGCTCGGCCCAGAACGACGGCTGGCTTCCGGTTCCGAGCCCCCGGAGCACTCCGGCCAGGGCCCGGGGCTTGTTCCGGAGCCTGCGCCTCCGGGCGTCGCCCAGGACCGCGGCCGGCAGGCGGCTCTGGGTGGAGAAGAGGGGCTGGGCCATCCAGTAGTCCACGAAGGACTCGATCCCCTGGGTCTCGATCCGCCGGGCCAGGAGCTCGTCCTGGCGGCGGCGGCGGGCCCGGGCATCCTCGGTCCGGAGCCCCGGCGATCCGCTCTCGAGAACGAGCTTCCGCACCCGCTTCGGAAAGCGGATCGCGGCGGCGAGGGCGATCCGCCCTCCCATGGAATACCCGACCCAGTCGGCGGCGGCGATCCCCTCGTCATCGAGCACGCCCACGAGGTCGTCCAGGACCCGATCCAGGGTGTATCCGGCGGGCCCGCGCTCGGTATCGCTCTCGCCGTGCCCCGGAAGGTCCAGGGCCAGCACGGGGCGCTCCCGGGCGAGCCCCTCGAGGATCCCCTCTCCCCACCCCTCGGCCGATCCGGTGAAACCGTGGAGCATCAGGATGGGGACCCCGTTTCCGCCCCCCACCACCCGGACCCTGATGCCCCGCTTCCCCGTCATCGCCGCTCCTCTCCTGGTGAAGGTCCCGGGCTACCGGCCGAAGTCCGGGGCATGGGTACCACTCCGGACGAAGGTGGTTTCACGGGTGTACCAGGCGGGATAGATCCCCACCTGGATCACGTCGTGCCGGAGATGCCACCGCACGTGGAGGGTCTCGATCCCGCCATCCTCCCCGCGACCGAACCAGACGAATTTCTCGCGCTGCGCCGGATTCCGCCATGAGGCCCGGAAGGTGTCGTGGTGCCAGTGCTCGAGGTCCAGGACCTGGGTGTCGTCTTCCCAGAACCGGAGGACCAGGCGCCCGTCCTCCAGACGCACGTCGGCCTCGCCGTAGAGCGGGTCCTCGAAGCGGCCGGTGAAGGCGGCAAGGGGCACCGAGGGCGACGTCCCCACCTCGCGGGCCTCGTGGATCCGGTCCCGGGTGGCCTGGGCCCGGGCGAAGGAGGCGAGGTACGAGGCCCGAACCCGCTGGTCATGGGGACGGTCCTCGATCGCGAGGTAGCGGTCCACCACCCGCTGGGCCAGCGCCGTCATGAAGCTGTTGAAGGTGTTCGTGGTCACGACCACCCCGAGGTTCTCCTCCGGGAGGAGCCAGAGGGTGGTATTCATCCCGTCGGTGGCCCCTCCGTGCTGTGAGACCCGCCGCCCCTCGTACATCGAGAGCTGGAACCCGAGCCCGTACGCCTGGAGAGAGCCCGTGAGCCCGGAATCGGGCACCCGGACCTGGGCCCGGTGGAGTTCGCGGGCCGTGGCGGGCGCGAGGAGCCGGACCCCGTCCACCTCGCCGGGCGTGCCCAGGTGGAGCCGCATCCAGGTGGCCAGGTCCTCCACCGAGAGGTTCAGGGATGCGGAGGCGCCGACGTTGTCGAAGTTCCGCCGCTCGATGGCGCGCACCTCGCCGTCGAACTCCTGGTGGGGCCAGGCCGCGTCCTCGTCGTCGGCGATCATCGTGACCGAGGTGTTCGCGCGCTCCATCCCCAGGGGCCGGAGGATCCGGGAGGTGACGAAGTCGTCCCAGCTCATTCCCGACACCGCGGCGACCACTTCACCGGCCACCATGTACATGACGTTCGAGTAGACGTAGCCGTTCCTGAAGGTCTGTTCGGGCTCGGCGTACCGCATCCGGTACACCAGCTCCGACCGGGGGCGGTTCGGCATCCAGGTGATCCGGTTTCCGGTCATGCGCCCCACCCCGACCCGGTGCGCCAGGAGATCGCGGATCGTCACCGTCTGCGTCACGTACGGGTCGTGGAGCTGGAACCCGGGAAGGTGCATCACCACCGGGTCGTCCCAGTCCAGCTCCCCCTCGTCCACGAGGATCCCCACCGCCGCCGCCGTGAAGGCCTTCGACACGGACGCGATCCCGAAAAGGGTCCGGGCGGTCACGGGGCGATCCTTCCCCACCTCGAGGACCCCGTAGCCCCGGGCATGGACGACCTCGCCATCCTTGACCACGGCGAGCCCGAGCCCCGGGATCCCCCACTCCGCCATTCCGGATTCGACAAAGGCGTCGATCCCCCGGAGCGCCTCGGGGGGCGCCTGGGAGAGGGCAGGCGCCGGACCGAGGGCCAGCGCCGACGCGAAGACGAAAAGAAGGGCGGGTCGGAAGGGCTTCGAAGGTTCGATCATCGGACCAGGTGCAGGAGGCCGAGCGGACGACGGCCCCGGAGGATGAACTCCTCCGGGGCCGTTCGGGTGTCGGGAGGGGGCGCTCCCCCGTCCCGGGCTTGCCGGCGTACCGGCGAACCGGTCAGAACTGGATGCGCCGGAAGACCGCGGGGTCATTCAGGTTCGTACCCTGGAGGCGCCCCTCCAGGCGGTACGCATTCGTGAAGCGCCCCTCGAAGGTGGCGTTCGCCGCGGGAAACCCGATGAACTGGAGGGTGATGTCCCCGTTCACGTTCGTGCCCACCACGTTGGCGGACTGGACGTTGCAGGAGGCCGCCTGGGCCCAGCACCCGGTGATCGCTCCGTTCTCGTTCTGGACGAGGCGGAGCCGGACCTCGGGGTAGCTCATTTCCGCCGGCGCGGCGCGGTCCCACTGGCCGCCGGCGGACACGGTCGCCAGGTCGGTGGAGGACTCGCACCCGGCCATGACGGCCAGCGCGGCGAGCCCGAGAATGGAAAGATGATGACGACGCATGGAGACCTCCCTGCCCTTCGTTGCGGTTCTTCCGATCGCCCTGCCCGACCGCTCGGGGTCCGGTCTGGACGCATGGAAAAGGTACGGGGGGGGCGATCGGTTGTCCACGAGGAAGATTCTTCACCCCCTCGCCGAAGGATCTTCCCCACCCGGCCCGGCCTCTCCTCCCGCCCCCATGAGCCTGAGCCCGTGTCCCACGGATCCCACCCCCAGGAGGAGGATCCCGATGACGAGGAGCTCGTCAATGGGGCGCTCCCTTCCCGGTCCGGTGAAGGAGACGAGGAGCATTCCGACCACGGCGAGCGCCCCCCCGTACCGGAGGGCCCGTACCATCACCGGCCCGTGAAGGGGGGTGAGGAGGAGGGCCGCCGGCGCCACCACCGCGCCGGCAAGGAGAAACCCCAGGCGCCCCCCCTCCGGGGCGCCGAGGGCGAAGGAGAGGATCCACGCCGCGCTCGCCCCCACCGCGGCCTCCACAACGAGGCGCGCCGGGGCGTGCTCGGCGAAGCTCGAGAGGGGGGGCGGAGGCGGAAGCTCCTCCCCGGAATCGTCGGGTCCCGGGTCCATCGGATCGCGATCGCTCATTCCGGACGTTCGCATCCCCCGCCCCGCTTCGCCAGATTCCAGGCCCCGCACCCCGCCCACCACGCGCATCCCCACCCATGCCCGCATCCTTTCGTCTCCTCGCCCAGGTCCCCCCGGGGCTCGAACCCCTCCTCGCCACCGAGCTCGGTGGGCTCGGGATCCGGGGCAGGACGGTGGCGGGCGGGATCGAGTGGACCGGTGGCTGGGACGACCTTCTCCGTGCGAACCTCCACCTCCGGACCGCGTCCAGGGTCCTGGTCGAGCTCGGGGCCTTCCGGGCCCGCGCCCTGGGTGAGCTCGAGCGGAAGGCGGCGGGGCTCCCCTGGGACCGGGTTCACGCCGCCGCAACGGCCGTGTCCGGGGCTGCCGCCGGGACCGCCGCCACCGTCCGGTTCCGGGTCTCCGCATCCCGGTCGCGCCTGTACCACGAGGGCGCCATCGAGGAGCGGATCCGGAGGGCCGGTGGGTTTTCCGAGGCCCCGCCTCCCACGGACCCGCACCCGGACACGCACGAGGGCGAATCCGCGCCCCCCCTCGTGGTGGTCCGGGTCCACCGCGACCAGGTGACCCTTCGCCTCGACACGAGTGGAGCGCACCTCCACCTCCGCGGGTACCGGGTTCACGTGGGCCCGGCGCCCCTCCGGGAAACCCTCGCCGCCGCCCTCCTCCTGGCGCTCCCGGAAGGCGCCGCCTCCCTCCCCCTCGTGGATCCCTTCGCCGGGTCGGGAACGATCGCCATCGAGGCGGCACTCCGGGCCCGCCGCATCCCCCCCGGACTCGCCTGCGCCGACCGCACCCCCCGGGCCTTCGCCTTCGAGCGGTGGGAGGACTTCCCCGAGGAACGCTGGAGGGCCCTTGCCGACGAAGCACGGGCGGGGATCCTCCCCCGGGCCCCGGCCCCGATCCTCGCCTCGGACCGCGATGCCCCGGTCCTTGCCGCCGCCAAAGCGAACGCGCTCCGGGCCGGGGTGGACGGCGACCTCTCCCTGGCCCACGCGGCGCTCTCCTGTGCCCCCCTCCCCGAGGCCGACACCCGCGCGGGGTGGGTCGTGACGAACCCCCCCTACGGCGCCCGCCTGGGGGACCGGCGCGGGCTCCGCTCCCTCTACGCCGCCCTCGGCCGGAGCTTCCGCCCGGGGGGGCACTTCGCAGGGTGGGGGCTCCTCTTCCTTTCCGGCGACCCGGTCCTCGAGGGGGCCACCGGCCTCCCCCTGGAGGAGCGCTTCAGAACCTCGCACGGGGGACTGAGGGTGCGGGCTGCGGCCCACCCGCCGGAACCTCGTGACCCCCCGGACGCCGCCCCGGAGTCAGGGCGCGAGGATCCGCCCGTCGCAGAGGGTGGCGATTCGCCCTGACCGGGCCCCGAGCGCCCCCACGCGCTCGACCTCCCCCGCCACGAGGTCCACCACGAGGACGCTCCGCACCCGGTCGCCCAGCGTCACCACGAGCTCCCCGTCGCACCCCAGGCGGATCGCCACCGCGAGGGGTCCCCCGGGGCGCCCGATCCCCGAACGGGACCGGGAGATGGCCCCGGAGAGGAGCTCCGCCGGCACGGCGAGCCGCCCCACCAGCGAGCCGTCGGGAGCGTACCGGGTGATCACCCCCGTCCGGTTGCTGAACCGGACCAGGTACCCCTCCCGGTCCACCACGAGCGCCCCGTCGAGTCCGGGGCCCGAGCGGGCCCTCGAGAGCACCGGGGCCGCCGGTTCGAGGTGCCGCGCGAAGGGACGCGCCCCTGCCCGGGCCGGTCCCGCCGCCGCGGTGTGGAACCCCACCCAGTTCGAGGCGGCGTAGTACACGACCCCATCCGGCCCCGGCGCGAACCCCCGGGGAATCGACCGCACGATCTCGCGGTCGAGCAGCCGCTCTCCCTCGGGGGTCATGAGGACGACCCCGCCCTGCGCCCCCCCGAGAAAGATCCACTCGCCGGCGGTCCGGAGCTGGGTCACCCGGTCCCCCCAGTACGGAAGCTCCACCCGGCGCGCCGTCGATCCCGGCACCCCGCCTCGCACCGGCACGAAGAGGAGTTCGGGCTCGGCGGCATCGGTGAGGAGCACCGCCGTGTCCCCCATGAGGTCGAAGGCCCGGATCGGCACCCCCGCCACGTTGCCCGGCACCGCCCCCTCGCACCCCGCCCCGACCAGGATGACCAGGGCGGCCAGGAGGAACGCCCCGGCGAGCGCCCTCAAGACCCGCGGCCCTCCCCGTTCCGCTCCCCGCGGCGCGCTTCCGCCTGCCTCCGCGCCCACCCCTCGAACGCCTCGAGCGTCCGCACGAGGTGCTCCCGGGTCCCCTCGTCCACGAGCTTCCCGTTCTCGAACTTCTCCCCCGCCCGGGGGAGGTAGAACTCGGGCTTCGGAAGCACCGGCGTCGCCGTGAAGACGAAGCACTGCCGAATGGCGAGCTGCCCCCGCATGGTCCCGCTCCCCCCGCCCGACGCCCCCAGGAGGAGGGTCGGAAGCCCGGAAAGGGGCGAGTCCCTCGCCGGCCGCGATGCCCAGTCGAGGGCGTTCTTCAGCACCCCGGGGATCCCGTAGTTGTACTCGGGCGAGGCCAGGATCATCCCGTCCGCCTCCCGGAGCACCCGGCGAAGCTCCCGCACCGCATGGGGCGACTGATCCCCGTCGTGGTCCGCGTTGTAGAGGGGAATCCCCCCCAGGTCCGGCCCCTCCTCGAGGGCGAGCCCCGGGGGCGCCAGCTCCCGCGCCGCGCCCAGGAGCGCCCGGTTCAGCGACCCCTTCCGGAGGCTCCCGCAAAGGGTCACGATGCGGAGCGGTCTCGAACTCGCTTCGGTCATGGTCTCGTCCTCGTCCTCGTCCAGGTCATGCATGAAGGTCCCGCCCGCGCGTCACCCGCCCCCGGCCCCGCCTCCCGCGGCCCGCCCCGCCGCCCTCCCCGTGCTCCACGCCCACGCGAAGTTGTACCCCCCGATGGGCCCGAACGTATCAAGTAGTTCTCCGCACAGGAAGAGCCCCGGGTGGATCCGGCTCTCGAGGGTCTTCGGGTCCACCTCCTGGAGCGCCACCCCGCCCCCGGTCACCTCCGCCTTCCGGTACCCCTCGTCGCCGGTCCATGGCAAGGGGTACGCCGCGAGCGCCCGCACGAGCCGCCCCCGCTCTTCCTTCGGAAGCCGCGCGAGCGCCCGGTCCCCGGGCACACCGGCCTCTTCCAGGAGGTGGTCCGCGAGCCGCTGCGGCAGGTGCCGGCGAAGGAGCGGCCCCACCTGCCCCGATCCCGCCTCCACGAGCCGCGCCTCCCAGACCCCGGCGTCCTCTCCGGTCCACGCCGCGGTGATCTCCTGGCCGCGCCCGGCCATCCGCGCCCGCACGGCGAAGTGCGACACGTCGAGCGCCGTGGGCCCCGAGTACCCCCGGTGGGTGAAGAGGAACCCCCCGCGCACCCTGGGTGACCCCTCCCCCGGGCGCCCCCGCACCCCCACCGCCGTGAGCTCGGGCTCGAGGGAGACCCCGGCGAGCCCCGCATGTACCGGCGGATCCGCAAGGAGGGGGGTGAGCGCCGGATAGGTGGCATGCACCGTGTGTCCAAGCTTCTCCAGGATGCGAAGGCCCGTGCCATCGCTCCCCGTGGCGGGCACCGAGAGCCCCCCGGAGGCGGCGATCACCGCCGAGGCGGCGAGGGTCTCTCCCCCGTCCAGGTGGACCCGCCACCGCCGGGTCGACCCGGGGGGCTCGAGTCCTTCCACCGACCGCGAGAAGAGGATCCGCGCTCCCGCCTCCCGCGCCGCGGCGACGAGGGCGTCGCGGACGTCCCGGGCCCGGTTCGAGACCGGAAAGAGCTTTCCCGTTTCGGGCTCGAGGGCCAGCGGAATGCGGAGCTCCCCCTCGAAGAAGGCCCGCTGCTCGGCGAGGGGCCAGGCCAGGAGGAGCTTCCGCATGGTGTTCGGCGACGAGTCGGTGACGTAGCGCCGGGGGTCGAGCTCCGAGGGAAGGACGTTGCAGCGCCCCCCGCCGCTGATCAGGATCTTCCGGCCGCCGTCCCGGCTCCGCTCGATCACGAGGACGTCGGGCTCCCCCGCACCCCCGCCCACACTCCCACCCCCGGCCCCGGCCCCGGCCGCCTGCCGGGCCCGGCCGGCGTGGATCGCCGCCATGAGCCCTGCGGCCCCGGCGCCGATGACGACAATGGGGCCAGCCCCCCGCTCGCCTCCGCTCAACGGCCCGCCCCGTGGGCCCGGGTCCCGAGGAGCAACTCGGCAAGCCCCTCCAGGAGCCGGGCCTGGGCCTCGTCGGTCTGAACCGGGAAGTGGGCCACCCGGAGGTGGCGGCCCTTCCAGGGGCCGTACCCGTCGCCCACGACGAGGCCCCGCTCCCGGAGGGCGGCGCGGATCCGGTCTGCGGGGCGGTCGTCGTCCGGGGTGGGCGCCCTGACCGACACCACCGCCACCGTCCGGGACCGGACATCCTCGTCGGCCACGAAGGGGGCGAGCCCCGGCCCGCCCCGGCCTTCCGAGGCGGCCCCCAGCCGGGCCACCTCCGCCCACCAGCGGCGGAAGGCCGCCTCCGCCCGGGCCGAGAGCGCCTCCTGCCCCCCCTCGGCCAGGTACGCCTCCGCCACCCGGGCCAGGAGCCGGATCGCCACGGTGTTCGGGGTCGCCACCGTTTCGTTCCGGTCGGCGGCGTCGGCGAGGGCGGCGAGGTGGAGGTAGCCTCCGGCATGGCGCCCCGGAGTGGCGAGGCGCTCCCCGCGAAGGGTCCGGGCCCGCTCCACGAGCGCCGGCGACGCCACGATCACCCCCAGTCCCGGTGGGAGGGCGAACCCCTTCTGCACCGAGAAGAAGCCGGCATCGAGGACCCCCGGGTCCACCGGCTCGGTGGGCCACCCGGTGACGAGGTCCGCCGCCACGAGGGCGCCCGCCTCCCGGGCCCGACCGGCCAGGGCGTGCACGTCGGGGGGAGGGATCCGGGCCCCGGTGGAGGTCTCGTTCTGGGTGAGGGCCAGGAGCTCGGTGCCGTCGGGAAGCTCCGGGGGCCCCTCCCCCCCCGAAGCCCGGAAGCTCGCGCCGTCGGGCACCTCCGCATCCCCCACCTCGAGCCCCGCGGAACGGGCCACGTCGCGAAACCGGCGGGCGAAGGCCCCGTTCACGAGGTGGAAGCTCCGGGTGCGGGCGGCGCCGTCCACGATCCGCTCCATGGCCTCGGTGGCGGAGCCGACCAGGAGGACCCGGTGGCCCTCGGGGACCCCGAGGAGCGCGGTGAGGGCTTCGGTGAGGCGCTCCACCTCGCGGCGCACGGGGGCGCTCCGGTGGCTCTCGCTCGCGTAGCCGTCGTCGGCCAGGGCCCGGAGTTCCGCGCGGGCCGCCGGGTGGAGCTCGGTGGGCCCGGGGGCGAAGGAAAGGGGGCGCGGGGTCACGAGAGGACCCGGACGCGGGTGGTCCCCGGGATCGCGCGGAGCTCGGCCTCGACGCCTTCGGACCAGTCGTGGGCCACGTCGGTGATCACGTAGCCGATCCGCTCGTTCGTCTCCAGGTACTGCCCCTCGATGTTCAGGTCCCGTTCGGCCATGATCCGGTTGATCCGGGCGAGGACCCCCGGGACGTTCCGGTGAATGTGGACCACCCGGTGGGCGCCGTTCAGCACCGGGAGTTCCAGGTTCGGGAAGTTCACCGCGTGGGTGGTGGTGCCCTTCTCGGCGTAGCCGAGGAGCCGGTCGGGGACGAAGCGGGCGACCCGTTCCTGGGCCTCCACGGTGCTCCCCCCGATGTGGGGGGTGAGGAGGACGTTCCGCATCCCCCTCAGGGGAGAGTCGAAGGGGTCGCCGTCGGCACGGGGTTCGTTTGGAAAGACGTCGACTGCGGCGCTCCGGAGCTTCCCCGAAAGGAGGGCGTCCCGGAGGGCGTCGGCATCCACGACGAGGCCCCGACTCAGGTTCACGAAGACCGCGCCGTCGCGCATGGCGGCGAACTCCGCGGCGCCGATGAGGTGGCGGTTCTGCCCCTTTCCGTCCACGTGGACGGAGACCACGTCGGACCAGGCCAGGAGCTCGTGGAGGGAGGGGAAGGGGCGGGCGTTTCCGAGGGGGCGCTTCTCGGTCACGTCGAAGTAGCCCACCTCCATGCCGAGGGATTCCGCCAGGAGCGAGAGCTCGGCGCCGATGTTTCCGTACCCGACGATCCCGAGGTTCGCCCCCCGGATCTCCCGGGCCCGGGGCGCCAGCTTCCGCCACTCGCCGGCGTGGAGGAGTGCGCTCTTTTCGGGGACGTCGCGCATGAGCACGATGATCTGCCCGAGGGCGAGCTCCACGACGCTCCGGGTGGTGCTGAAGGGCGCGTTGAAGACGGGGATCCCCCGCTCCACGCAGGCGTCGAGGTCGACCTGGTTCGTGCCGATCCCGAAGCACCCCACCGCCTCGAGGACGTCGGCCCCCTCGATGATCTCGCGTGTGAGGTTGGTCTTCGAGCGGATGCCGAGGAGGGCCACCCCGTCCAGGGCCGAGGCCAGGTCGGCCCCGGAAAGCGACGTGGGAAGCGTCTCCACCTCGTACCCGGCGGCCCGGAGCCGGCGGGAGGCCTCGGGGTGGATCCGCTCGAGGAGGAGGGCGGTGCGGGGTCGATCGTCGCGGGGAGGGGTCACGGTCCGGCCTCCAGGTATTGGAAGAGGTCGTCGAAGGAGGAGATCACCTGGTCGGCGGCGGCCACCACGGCGGGGCGGGTCACGATCTCGGTGAAGGCCAGGAAGCGGGTGGCGAGCCCCGAGGTGCGGAGTGCCTGGCC